>JAAUYR010000001.1:0-15171 GCA_014805025.1 Clostridia bacterium
ATGGTTCTGTATTCGAGTATGTCCTTCATCTGCTGCTTAAAGGCTTCACTCTCCGCAATTTCTGTCAGCTCTTCCCTGATTGCCAGCGCATAACCGTCCCTGTCAATAAAAAAGCCTTTACCGGAAGCCTTCAAAAACTTAATGGGCATACTTTTTGCCTTGCTCAGATGCTGTCTGTCCGTCATCTTCTTATAATCTGAATATGACATATCTGTCACTAAATCTTTCCAGTTTGTTCCGGTATTGAAAAACTCCTTCCAACTTTCCAGCACCTCATCATCCGTCACTGCCAGCCGCACATCTCCGTGATTATAAAAGCTGTACAAAATCGGCATTTTATAGACCTTCTGCATATCCGTTGTCTCAATCAGCGACAGGAACTCTCGGCCAATGCCGTCGTAAACTACTTCTTCGTCAACGGACAATTCATGCAGTTCATATAAGAAGTCCATGTACCGCCGGAACGGGTTCTCTTTCGCATTTTTCATGCAATACTGATATATATCGTCTTCCATATAAGTAAAAAGTTCCATGCGCGTCGGAACCTTATCATCCAGCAATTCCTTGATTCTGTAGTATTCCTGTCTGATCCGTTCCCTGACGGATAAAGACTTTTTATCCAGTTCTTTAAAAAGGTCAACGAGCCGCATGTCAAAATCCACGATACAATCATCGGGATATTCGAGCCTGTAATAATCACCCGCCGACCGCTCTACGAAACTTTTGCCTCCGCTTAGCAGAAAAGGCGCCCGCCCGGCTTTCTCGTAATTGCCGATGAAATCAAGTACATTCAGATATTCTTTGCCCCGGCCGGTGCGCAGCCCGCGCCCCAACTGCTGTAAAAACACAACGGGAGACTCCGTCGGACGCAGGAACATGACCATGTCGAGAGACGCAATATCTACTCCTTCATTAAACATGTCCACCGAAAAAATCACCTTAATTTCCTGTTTCTTCAGTTTCTCGACCGCTTTCTCCCTGTCTTCGGAAAATTCTCCGGCCGCATTACTGTACACCGCTACGGCTTCAACTCCTCTTTTACAGAATTCTTTCGCCATCTCCTCCGCATGCTGTCTGGAACAGCAAAAGCCCAGAGCTCTTTTGGAGGGATACTTTCGATAATACTTGTAGATCAAATCATATCTTCTGACATTTCCGATGTATGTCTCGTTCAATTCCTTTTCATCATAACGGCCTTTTACCAGATGCAAGGAAGAATAGTCCGTCTCATCGTATATCCCATAATAATGGAAAGGAACCAGTATGCCCTTGTTGATGGCTTCTTTCAGAGAAATTTCATAGGGCACGTTATAATCGCAAATCTCGTAGATGTTCCTGCCGTCCATTCTCTCAGGCGTAGCAGTAAGCCCCAGCAAAAACTGCGGCTTGAAATAATTTACGATTCGCTGATACCGGTCATTGACCGCATGATGAAATTCGTCGATTATAAGATAGTCGAAATAGTCCGGCTGAAAATACTCTTCCGTCAGGTATTCTTTCCTTCCCAGCGTGTCCACTGAAGCAAAAATAACAGATGTATTGGTATCTTTCTTTTTGCCGTTAAAGAAGCCGTAGTCGTCGGACTGACGGACATTACGAAAAGACATGGCCGCCTGCTGCAATATCTCTTCTCGGTGCGCCACGAACAATACCTTTTCATAGGGCGCGGAGTCAAAAGCTGCCAGATAGGTCTTCCCAACTCCCGTAGCGGCCTGCACCAGACCTTTTACCGCACCCTCTGCGCGGCTGTTCTCCAAAGCATACAGCGCTTCGATCTGCGCGCCTCTGGGCTGAAAGAGCGGTTCAATTTCATCCTCCAAATCGTCATATCTTGCTAAATCCTTGGAAACAGCCGGTTTATGCCAGTTGCGGGAATATGCGGTCAGTTCCGCATCATCGATCACAATCGAATGATGCTCAAACAGATCGGAAAAGGTCTCATAGAACAGCCTAAAATTCTCGCCGTCAGCCAGACTGCTAAACCGGTAATTCCACTCAATTCCGGAAGTCAGCGCACTCTTAGAAATATTGGAAGAACCTATGTAGATTTCCCCGCTGTTCTCATAATGAAAAATGTATGCCTTAGGGTGAAATGAGCGTTTCCTGTCATTATAAAATCTCAAATCGACCCGATTGCCCAGCTCTTTCTTAATCAGGCACAATGCCGAGGGCTGCGTGATCCCCAGATAATTGCCTGTGAGAATACGCACCCGGACACCGCGGTCCAGCGCTTCCTGCAAGTCTCTTAAGATCATCTTCACGCCCGATTCCATTAAAAAAGAGACAATAATATCGATACGCCTTGCCTTTTTCATGCTTATTTTCAACTGATAATACAGGAAACGGCTTCGGTTTCTGTCCCCGGTCATGACATCGGTAGGTTCAATGTGTAGCTCTTCGTTTTCCCGCAATCCACTGTTATTTATTTCTTCCGCAAAATCAGATTGAGCCATCGTTCCTCACCTCTTCCCGGTCGTACATCAGATGATATCCATTGTTCTTCCACTTGTAATGCTTCTATATCGCTTATGAAATCTGCGAAGGTCATTTCAGTCATGTCGGTAAAATAACGCCCGTTTCTTTCGCCCGAAAAAGTTCCGTATTTGAAAGATGTATAGATGATACCGTTTGGCTTTAATGCAGCGGTCATTTTGCGCATGACGTTGATGAGTTCGTCCTTGGGTAAGTGCAGGATAGATGAGCATGCCCAAATGCCGTCGTATTTGTCTATTGCGGATAATTCTTGGAAAAGCATGTGGCGGACTTGGATGCCGGTGTAGTTGGTTGCTAGTTTACATAACTCTTCCGAGCCATCTATTGCATCTACTTGGTAGCCTTGATCTAAAAAAGCCTTGGCATCACGACCGGAACCGCAGCCGAAGTCTAAGATAACGGCAGGGTGGGGTAAATGTGACAAAAAGCGTTGTTGGGTGGCGGTAAATTCTACGGATACGGTTGTGGTGTAGAACTTTGTGGCGTTTTGGTTGTAGTAGGTTAGGGTTGAGTGCATAGGGCTCCTTACTATACATTATGTATTCCAGATTTTAGTTCTCTGTTAATAACTTCCTCAATTATCTTACCATATTGCTGCATCTTGACTGCCTCTATTAAGCGAGTTTGCAATATATCGGGCATGTTACAATCGTATGCATACATATCTACCATGTCTTCATATATACTTAATATAGTAAATGCTGAATTTACATCACCTCTTATAACGGCCTCTTCGTAATATTTCAAAGCCTCTTCATAATTGCCTTTTAAAGCTTCCTCATTTCCCCAATAAGAATATGCTTCTATCGGAACATCGTCTTCAAACATCTCGTTAATATACTTACAATGCACATCATATAGATCAGTACTATTGTCCCTTTTTCTAATTTCCGCAATAATTTCCTTTTTCGCTTCGTCGATTTTTTCACTTATAAGCGCTGCATCATTATCATTATCGAAAATACTTTCCGGTTTCCCCAACTTCTCGAATAGTATTTCATCGGCTGTGACATTAAAGATCTTTATAATTTTTTCAAGCATATATAAATTAGGAACACTATCGCCTGTTTCCCACTTTGTTACCGCTCCTCTGGATACACCACATTTTTCTGCCATTTTTTCTTGAGTAAGATTGTTTTCCCTTCTTAATACAGTAAAATTCCTTGCAAAGTTCATTGTCATTTTCTTGTCCTCCTTTTTCTGTGGATAATTAATGTTAATGGTTCAATTATATAGGTGCTATCGCTTTTATTCCATTAACTCAGAAGAACATTTTGTTACTTTTAGTTACATATACCATATCTGAAAACCCAATAACTTAAGTTAGCCCACATTTGAAACAAGGCTAACTGGAAACACATAATACTATATCAGAATCCTGAGTATACATCAGAACAGACAACTGAAAATGGATCCGATTCTGATTAAATATAGTTGCAAAAAGTAATTATAAAAATAGAAAAATCTTCGTATTCTACGCTGAGGACAAATGGATGAAATCAGCTCTGCTCATTTCATCCACTTGTCCTCAATTCATATCAAAATTTTCACTACACTTATTATTTGTCTCGTAAGGTATCTTTCGCTTCTTTCAAGTCAATACGAGCTTTATATCCATGTTTTTCTAATAAATATAGCAAGTTTGCTCCATTCATTAAAGTAATTGGTTTTCCTTGAGCAAAATTATAGGCATCATTTCCAAAATTAGATGTTGTTACAAGTATCCCTTTTGAGGCACCCTCATTTAATACTGTACCATACAAATCTCTAACGGCAGAAACACCAACAACATTTGTATATCGTTTAGCTTGTATTACTATTTTCCCGCCTCGAATTGGATCTGGGTCAAAGGCCACGGCATCGACACCGCCATCCCGACTCGCTTGAGTTATTTTTACCTCTCCGCCATTTGTATTAAATTCTTTCTCAAATATTTCTCGAATAAGATTTTCAAAATCTTGCCAGTCAATTGCTGCTAAATTCACACTATCATTTAACCCATCTACAACATCATAACCTTCTATAAATCGTTTATCTTCCCGTGATAACGTTACAATAGGCGGAATTGGTGTCACATTAGCTAATGATGCAGCTGAAATTCCCTTTGCACTTTTAAACCATGCTTTCGGATCGACAGCAGCAAGATTAATTTCTTCAAATTTTTCCTTAGCAACACTCACCGATAATACGTACGGCTCAATACACTTTCCCGTCGCTTTATCAATAGTATCTATTTTACCATTAATAACAACAGAATCAATCAAAGCATATGCTGAATCCCAAAAGAAAATATAGTTCAAAGTCTGTAAAACAATTTGATATATCACACTATCATATTTTTTCTTAATATAGGAATCAGGGTAGTATGTTTCTTTAAACTCTTTTTTCGACTTTACATAACTTACGCTTTTCAAATTAGGAATATCATCTGTTACCGGCAAAAACAAATCAATAATGAGTATCTTTCCAACATTATCATATTCAAGGTCAATAAATCTATTATAGCCAAAAGGCTGATGGATCGATTCTAATCCAAATTTAAAATATTTCTCGACAGCTTCTGGTTCACCCTCAAAAAACAAATCCATTTTTTTATTTTCTTCTGCCTGCATTCGTTTAAAATCGTCCCGTTTAGCTTCCCATTCCTTGACCAAAATATTGTACTCTTTATATTTCTTATCATTGTTTGTTTCAATTGTATTTTTTTGTTTTTCCCATGTATCAAAATCTTTTTCAAATTCTGCAACATTATTTGCTAAAAACTCTTCCATTTTCTTTTTTGAAAGTTTTGTGAAAAAAGAAGGTTTGGGATTATATTTACTATCGGAAGTATGCGGCTCAATCGGCACCTCATCTAAATTGGGGAATTCAGGTTGGGGTTCTGAATATTCTGAGTAGTCTTTTAATTCATCTAAATCTAATTTTTGAGGTTTAAGACTACTCAATAAAATTTCATCTAAATTTTTTTGATCCTGTTCTGCCTGTTTAGTCATTGCAGCGGCATATATTATAGAATCTTCATCATTTTTTATTCTATTTTCTCGTTCAACTTTCTTTTCCCATTGCTCATTCCATTGTGCTTGTAAGGCATTTACTTTTTGATTCAATTCATACTTATTTTCAGCTTTTACAATACGGTATTTATTTAATCCATTATGTGATACTTCTGCCTGATACAAATATTTTGATGCCATAATTGTTCCTCTTTTCTATTGCATTATCTTTTGTGTATTTTAACCTTTTTAACCGTTTCCAATATTACAACAAAAATTTTAGTTTATTTTACATTCAGAGTATACTATATTTTTCTATTGTTCACAAACTATTTTCACTTTTTTAATTTCTACGCTTATAAGTCATACCACTCATTACTTTTCTTAGTCTAATGCATTTCATAATCGAATTTGATTATCCACTCAAGTATCGATGCTTAAATTAATCTGTGTTTCCCTAGACGTATAATTATCTACCAATCAATGAAATCAACAAACTCAATATATCTCTCATCCCCTGCCTATAACTTATCTCCGCATAAACAGCCGCACGATGATTCTCTGCAGCCAAATAGTCATCAAGAGCCTTTTGCTGTTCTTGACTAAGCATCCCTTCCAAAATACATATCGTTTTATCGGTTTCCTGCTCCGCCTGTCTATATTCTTCGTTGTTCTGCACTATACTATCTAATCTTTCATTCATTAAATTCTCAGTAATGATTTCCAACACTCGTTTATCCATGCTTATCTCTCCCTACACTGTTGCAATATATATTCATCATGCACAACGCGTTCACTTTATACAATATGTTCAACATAGGGATTTCTTATAATAATAAAATAAAAAAAGGAAAGCGATAAATAAAATGTACTCTTACTCCCCACTCTGGAAAACAATGCAGAACCGCGGCATTACAACATATAGTTTGGTAAATCATTACGGCATCTCCAGCCATTTGATGAGCAATCTAAGACACAATAAAAATGTTACAATGGAAACTATTCACAGACTTTGTCAGATTTTGAATTGCACTCCGAACGATATAGTAGAAATCATACCGGATGAATTGAAGTGATACACTATGTACCGCATTTACCACCTCGCTCTCGTATAATACTCAAGTTCGCAAAGCGCATCATACAACCTTTCCTGCAACTCCGACTTTGAAAGACTCTTTACATACTTTTCCAAATCCTTATAATGTTGTTCTTCACGGGCTTCTTCCTCCGCTTCATACTCTTCAACCTGCTTCATAAAATCAGTAGCCTGCTCAGGCTCTGCAGTAAACAGCAGAGCGATCATGTGCTTACAAATAACCCTCCTGCCTTCCGCAAAAGGACAAGTACAAGTAGATCTGCGCTGATGCTCTTTATCTATATGAACATCATAAATTTCACCATTACTTCCGGACACTTTACCATCATAAGTAAAATCATCAGTCTTATCCCAGGAAATTACCTTCTTTTCATTGTAATAATCCATTCCACGCCACACAGATTTCCCGCTGGCAAGTTCAATTAATCCCATATTTCGCCCCTTACCCAATCACACACGTCATCTCATGCCACTGCTCTCCGCCCCAAGTCGAATCCGCAATCCCTCTGTCAGTAAATCCAAGCTTCTTATACATCTTCATCCTACTCTGCGAACATGTAAGAACCACGATACTCCGTCCCTTTTCCCGCTCGCGTCTCAAATACTGGAACATAATCTCTCTGGCAAGCCCCTGTCTGCGATATTCCGGAAGCACATCCAATCCCAAAAGCATAATATTCTTTCCGTTAGGATCATAAAGACTCGCATCCGTAAAAAACTCGTCCCGAAATGAATACTCATTTGTAGACAGACCATTCAAAAACCCGGCAATTTTCCCAGTCGATCTGTCAACTGCCACCAGAAAAAGTTCCGGTGCCGTTTCGATACGTTCTCTCATCATTTTTGCTGAACATGCCTCGTTGGGTGGAAAACAGCTCTGCTCTATCTCAATGGCTTGCTCTGTTTCTTCCGGTCTGATATTCCTAAACTCAAAACGTTCCATGATGTCGGTATCCGCCGGATTATATTCCTGCAGCATTCTTCCAGTCTGCTCTTTCTCCTCCTCCATACAATTCCTCCAATCCGACCAATTTCACCAAATCATCCTCTGCATGCTCTGCTACCCAATCCGTAAAACCGCTTTTGGCAAAGAGGAGATACTGTACCACCGTGTACTCTTTTGCAATAAGCCCATTTTTTTTCAACAACTCTTCATAGATTTTCTTATCAATCGGCTCATTTCTGAATTTGCATTTCCCCAAAACCGCTTTTCTTGACATCTTGTCTAATCCCACCACATCAATATCCGTTGTCTCCCGCTTAACGGGATCTGTACCCCACCATTTACCAACCGCTGTAACAAAACAGTTCAATTCGCCGGAAAGACCCGCAAACAGAGTAAAATATTTACACATATCCTCAAAAACGCTCCCCATAAATTCCGGCAATCTGGGCTTTACCACATTGTAATAATAGAGTTCTCCGCGATCGAGTTCGATTGCACCCATTCCATCGGGAACAAATTTATACCAGAATCTGAACATGTTATCTTTCAAATTATACCGGACTTTTTTCTTATTTGATTCGTCAGTTATTGCCTTTTCCCTCACCACAATCCCTGTTGCAATCAGGTTCTGAAGCGCATGGGACACCACGGTCTGCTCCAGGTGTGCTTTATCGGAAATTTCATTTACTTTATTTGCTCCCGACGCAATTTCACTAATAATATCATTGTAAGTACTGACGTTTCTGAATTCCTGCGTCAGCAAATTACTCGTTTCCTCATATAAATATCCTGCTTTTGTAAAAAAAGCTGAACAATATTCTCATCCAAAGACTTAGAATCGTCCAACATAGAAAGATACTTTGCCGTGCCGCCGGTAATACCAAAGCAAATCGCTTTTTCTTCATAAGAATACGAAGGTACGAATTCTGCCGCTTCCCGATATTGAAAGGGTTCCAACCTGATTTGTGCCGTTCTTCTCCCGAACACCGGACTTTTTTCACTCAACACTTCGTTTTCCATAAAGCTGATTGAGGAACCGCACAGAATCAGAAACATCTGTCCGTTTATCCACTGATTATCAATCATTTTCTGCAGAACTGACAAAATGCTTTTATCCGCTTCCGCCAGATACGGAAGTTCGTCAATTACAACAATACACCTTTCTGCTTCGCTTTTTTTCCACAGAAAAATCAAAAGGTCATCAGCATTTTTAAATGTAAGTTGGTTCATCTCCGGTGCCAACGTCTCAAGGGCCTGTTTACCCCATAATTCTATATTTTTACTGATTCCGGTTTTTGTCGCAGTATAATAAACGGCCCGTTTATCTTTGATGAATTCCTTAATCAAAGTTGACTTTCCGATTCTTCTTCTCCCATATATGACAACCATCTGAAATCCCGATGAATGATACATATTTTCCAACGTTTGCAGTTCCGCTTTTCTTCCTATAAACTTATGCCCGCTCATCTCTCTCCTCTCAAAACCGTCCTAAGTTTATTGCAAACAAATTTATATGAAATATATTTCATTGAATTATGTTTCATATAAATCAACATATTTTATAATTAATGTCAATGATCGTTTTATTGGCAATACCGTTTCTTACACTGCCTGAACAGTACAAAGACCAGCAGGCTTCATTTGTTTCATTCTTCCGATTATGATGATTTTCCTCTTTATTTCTACCGGCAGCAAATCAGTTATACTACAAACACTCACTTTTCCTCCAAAATATCTCTATATACCACAAGCTTAACATTCTCCATCTTATCCGCAGCCTCCACGCACCCTTTGGTAAATCCACTTTTTGCAAACAAATACAACCATATTGTGTCATAGTGAAACATTTGGCTCCGCCTTACCAGCGTTTCCAATACACTCGCATCAACCTTTTCATTGGTCCATTTACATTCCCCAAAGAGTACCGTATTCTTATCCTGTTCGCCCATAATATCAATTTCCGTCTGCTTTCGGGTAGCCGGGTTAGTCCCCCACCAACGACCAAGTTCTCTAAATTCCACAGGAGATTTACCGGCCAGCAATAAGCTCCAGAGATACTGCTTACATATCTCCTCAAACACCTTCCCCATATAATCCGGCAGATGCGGTTCAATTCTTCTATAGGCCAGATCAACAGCTCCACGACCAATAATCGACTGATTCTCCGGAACAAATCTATACCAGAACCGGAACATATTATCATCAATGGTGTAAATTGATTTTCGGGATTCTTTGTCACCGTAAGACGTTTCCTTTTGAACCAGCCCAAGCGCTATCAAATTTTTCAAATAAGCGGCACAGACACTGGTACTCTCGCCCACTTTAGTAGAAATCTCTGCCATGCGAGACGCACCGGTTGCGATGGCAGTAATAATAGCGTTATAAAGCGCCGGTTCACGCACCTCTTGTTTCAATAGGTTCTCTGGTTCCTCAAAAAGTGACGATGTCGGATTAAAAAACGTATTCTTAATGTTATCCTCAACACTCAATTTATCATCCATCTGCAACAGATACTGCGGTGTCCCGCCCACGATTCCGTAAATCAACGCTTTGTCCTCATCGGAGAAATTCTTAAAACACCGGCAAGTATCTGCAAAATCAAATGGCAGTATCTTCATCTGTGCGGTACGCCTGCCATAAAGCGGCGCTTTATAGCTCAATACATGATCTTCCATATAAGACATAGAAGAACCGCAAAGAATCAGCTTCAGTTTGGAACTGTCTTTGTATTTATCAATTAGAAGCTGTAACGTAGAAGCCAGGCTCTCAGAAGAACGAGCCACATAAGGATACTCGTCGATTGCCAGAATCAGACGCTCATTTTCCGCCAACTTAAACACATATTCCAATGCAGATTGAAAAGAAACAAAAGTCGTCTCTACCGGAATACCTGTTCCGAACTCCAGGATATTCTTACTAAAGTTTTCCAGATTCTGCTTGGCATTGCTCTCCACCCCCATAAAATAGATTGCCCTTTTATCTTTAATAAATTGGGTGATGAGCGCAGTTTTTCCCACGCGCCGACGTCCGTAAATGACTGCAAACTCAAACTTATTCGATGTATATAACTTATTCAGCGAAGCCAATTCTCTCTCTCTGCCAATAAACATTCTGCAACCTCCAATCAATATTATTTATAATATACCAATCGGATGTGCTTTAGTCAATTACGATTTACTAATTTATGAATTACGAAGACTAACCGGTTTCATTTGTTTCATTCTTCCGATTATTATGATTGTCCTCTTTATTTCTACCGGCAGCGAGTCAGTTATACTACTTATAAGTAGTATACTTTAACGTAGTATTTTTTTAGATATAATATTTTTCTTACTATTATGTAACAAATGTTACAAACAAGTTTTTCCATAAGAAAAAGACCGAAGCACATGCTCCGGCCTTCTTAGACCTAATCTGCTGATCCGAACGGCATACCCGGTTGCAACTATCCCAATACCCCAGGTCACGTCTACCTCGACGGCACCATCCCGATAATCCGTCCCGCGAATTCATTAAAGTTCTGTGTCTGCAGAATTACCTTACCCGGTCCTGTCAGCTTCGTCAGGAATAGACCTTCCCCGCCCATGAAGATGTTCTTAAGTCCTTTTACCGTCTCGATGTCGTATCTCACGGTTCTTTCGAATGCGACCACGTTTCCCGTATCCACTTTAAGCACTTCTCCGGGTGCCAGATTCTTCTCCACTTTATTGCCGTCGATCTCAAGGAAGACCATGCCGCTTCCGCTGATGTCCTGCAGGATGAATCCTTCACCGCCGAACAATCCGGCAGAAAACTTCTTGGTAAATGTCACATTCAGGTTCACTGTCTCCTGCGCGCACAGGAAAGCGCCTTTCTGACAGATCATACCGCCGCTTGCTCCCACATCGATGGGCAACACTTCACCCGCAACCGTGGATGCAAACGCTACCATGCTGCCGGCACGCTCCGCCTTATAGGTTGCCATGAAAAGTGACTCTCCGGAGAACATTCTCCCGATACTTTTGCCCAGACCGCCCCTCATATTGGAATCCATGGCAATTCCATCCGTCATCCACGCCATTCCGCCTGACTGTGTGTACATGGACTCTCCCGGTGCGTCAAAGAGCACCTCCACTGCCGGCATCGTGTCTCCGATAATTCTGTACTTCATAATCAATTCCTCCTACTATATGCATTTAATTTAATGTGTAGAAAACACATATTTCCCTTTTCCCTTTCCCTGTACGGGTGCAATTATTTTAATTTCCAGCATTTTTCTGATCAACTCAGATGCCGGCGACTCTGTAATACCTAATTCATCTATAATCTCTTTTCTTCCAAACACTTTCTCATTGCCAAATTTTTCATATAGCTTCTGAATATGTCCTAATGTCTTTTTGGAAAAATTTGCTTTTTGCAACATCACATCATATAAGCTCAGAGTATGCCAAACATATACTTTATCTCTCATGTTCGGTTCAGATTGCCTTATATATTCTTTAAAAGGATCTTTTTCCATACCTAATCTCCCGTCTTATTCACCCGTCAAGCTAAAATAATATACGAAATTTAATAAATTCTTATATACATTATACTGAATCTAAATTCTTTCTTCAATGTTTTTTTGCACCAATGATGAGTTCGACGTTACCTGAGTCAATCATTCCAGCGCCGTATGTAACAGTATACATATTGCAACACGAAAAAAGACCAAACGGCGCCCTCACACCATTCAGCCCTCTTTTTATGATTGAAATCTCTCTTTTATGAATTTCCTTCCATCGCCTCCGCCACTGCAGCCTCACAGCTTCTCATGGCGAGAATCGTCTTATCGAAAAGATCATCCAGCTCCCAGCCCAGCATTTCAGCTCCCTGGGAGATAATTTCTCTGGAACAACCCGCCGCAAACTTCTTGTCCTTGAACTTCTTTTTCAGGCTCTTGACTTCCATATCCATCGTACTCTTAGACGGACGCATCAGTGCACAGGACCAGATCAGACCGGTAAGCTCGTCCGCCGCGAAGAGCACTTTTTCCATCTCCAGTTTCGGTTCTTCCTCGCTGCAGATTCCGTAGCCGTGAGAGCAGACTGCGTAGATCATGTCCTCGCTCACCCCTGCCTCGCGCAGAAGCTCCGGCGCTTTCTTACAGTGTTCTTCGGGATACAATTCGAAATCAATATCGTGAAGGAGTCCGGTAATGCCCCAGAACTCTTCTTCCTGCGCATAGCCCAGTTCCTTCGCATACCAACGCATCACGCCTTCCACCGTCAGCGCATGCTGGATATGGAAAGGCTCTTTGTTATATTTCTTCAGCAGTTCCAGCGCGTCTTCTCTGGAAATACTGCTCTGCTTCGCACTTTGAGCCGCGTTCTTTTTCGCGCTCTTTGCGCCGTCGGACTGCTTCTTATCAAGACTCTTCATGGTCGGGAAGAGTAAAACATCCCTGATCGCCGGAGAGTTGGTAAGCAGCATTACCAGTCTGTCGATTCCGTATCCGATACCTCCCGTCGGCGGCATACCGATCTCCAGCGCATTCATGAAATCTTCATCAGTGGTATTTGCTTCCTCATCACCTGCTGCCAGCGCCTCTTCCTGTGCCTTGAAACGTTCCCGCTGATCGATCGGGTCGTTTAATTCCGAATAGGCGTTGCACATCTCACGCCCGGTAATAAATAACTCGAAACGTTCCACATAATCCGGCTTATCCGGTTTCTTCTTCGTCAGCGGAGAGATTTCGATAGGATGATCCATGATAAAGGTAGGCTGTACCAGATGCTCCTCCACAAACTCTTCAAAGAACAGGTTCAGAATATCACCCTTCTTATGTCTTACCTCATAATGGATCTCTTTCTCATCGGCCAGCTTCTTCGCTTCAGCGGTATCTTTCACCGTATCAAAATCCACACCGGCATATTTCTTAACGGCCTCTATCATAGTCATGCGCTCAAAAGGCTTACCCAGATCGATCATCTCATCACCGTAAGGAACGGTGGTGGTGCCGCATACTTCCTGCGCTACATGACGGAACATATTCTCTGTCAGATCCATCATGCCGTAATAGTCCGTATATGCCTGATACAACTCCATCAACGTAAACTCCGGATTATGCCTTGCGTCCAATCCTTCGTTTCGGAAAACACGCCCGATCTCGTAGACTCTCTCCATGCCGCCTACGATCAGTCTTTTCAGATACAGTTCCAGCGAAATGCGCAGCTTCACGTCCTCATCCAGCGCATTATAGTGTGTCTCGAAAGGTCTCGCCGCAGCGCCTCCGGCATTGGATACAAGCATGGGCGTCTCCACCTCAAGGAAACCTTGTCCGTCCAGATAACGTCTGATGGAGCTGATGATCTTAGAACGCATAACGAATGTCTTCTTCACGTCCTCGTTCATGATCAGATCTGTATATCGCTGACGATAACGAATATCTGTATTTACAAGTCCATGATACTTCTCCGGCAGGATCTGTAAACTTTTTGACAGTAGTGTCAGTTTCGCTGCATGAATCGAAATCTCACCTGTTTTCGTGGTAAACACTTCGCCCTCGATACCCACGATGTCACCCACGTCATATTTTTTGAATTCAGCATAGGACTCCTCGCCGATGCTGTCTCTGGCAACATAGCACTGGATATCGCCCTGCAAGTCCTGCACATTACAGAAAGAAGCTTTGCCCATGATACGTTTGGACATCACACGGCCTGCAATGGTGACATTTTTGCCTTCCAGTGCCTCATAACCGTCTTTGATTTCCTGACTGTGATGGGTTACATCATATTTCGTGATCTGAAAAGGNTCTTTGCCGCTNTCCTGCAATGCGGCAAGNTTNTCCCGTCTCACNTTCAGAAGTTGNTTGATATCCTGCNCCTNNNGNCCGTTTCCCTGATTCTGTGCNTCTGCCATGTCNATACCTACACCTTTCTCACNTGTTTATATCCTAATCAGTTCGATCTCTGGATCTCCAGCACTTTATACTGAATNACTCCCGCCTGCGTCTCCACATCTACCGTATCGCCGACCTTGGCACCGATCAGTGCCTTACCCACGGGNGACTCNTTGGAAATCTTGCCTTTTAAGCTGTTGGCCTCNGTGGANCCTACGATCTTATACTCCAACTCCTCATTATATTCCATNTCCAGAATCTTTACCTGACAGCCGATGTTGATCTTGTCTAAGTCCACTTCNTCCTCAACGACTACTTCCGCATTCTTAAGGATCTTCTCCAGTTCTTCGATNCTGGCCTCGATATCACGCTGTTCGTCCTTCGCNGCATCATACTCCGCGTTCTCCGACAGNTCGCCCTGCTCTCTNGCCTCTTTGATCTTCTGCGCAACTTCCTTACGCTTTACAACCTTCAGATCGTGCAGCTCGTCCTCATATTTNCTCAANCCCTCATACGTTAAGATATTTTTCTTCTCCTGCATGGTAAATTTTCCTTCCTTTATATATATTATTTCGTAACTGTTCAGAANCCTGTTCTTCACAGTTACGAAGATGCACAGAAATTATGCATNCTGCATAATTTCGCGCATNTCTANCTCGGGTTTTCTGTGACTTCCGCTTACGCTTCACTCACAAAAAACACCTCGCGGAAGCACCNTCTGAACAGTTACATTATTTCATATCTAATCCCCAGCACAGACGAAAGTTAATATCTTANNANA
>JAAUYR010000001.1:15177-21931 GCA_014805025.1 Clostridia bacterium
AAAAAGCGTCAGTGCTTAACGAGGTNNCTCACGAGTTTAGCACCTGTTACNCTTTTTGCGGAGCGAAAGCGCGGTCTCGTAGATATTCACTTTCATCTGTNCGTCCGTCTTAGATGCANCNCNANNAGTAACTNCATNTCCTTTTTAACTTANCTATCATACCCACTTTTCACTATAGTGTCAAGGTATTTTAACGGTGAAATNTACGAAATCCAAGGCGTTTTTCGTCTAAGCAGCCGTTCCTTTTCCGTTTCGGACANCATATCAATATAAACCGCNTTACTCCCCGGCAATATTTTNGGATATCGGAACCGNCCGCTGTAGTCTAAGATCATGCCGCCGCACCGCGGTTTTCCGCACTTAAGAACTGCTCCCTCACANAGATCNTCCGTTTTNCCNCCNTAAGANGTCACATAGGNNTCCAGCTGCGGTACAAGCCCGTACTCATAGTAATACTCGTCCAGATGACTGCCCAGCTCCATCCAGATATCCGTCTCCGCNANCTCCTCGTAGAAGATCANGAGTCTGTTNATNTTCGGCAGATANGGCTGCAAAAGNTCTCTTGTCATCTGCATCTGCCCNTCCGTATCCTCCGGCGCACCTAAGAGCACCGCCACTTCCCCGCACNCTCNGATCATCNNTGCCGCNNANTGACGGACAAGCTGNGCCGCCACCATCTGCACGGTCTCCCTGCGCGGAANGAAACGTCCCNCATAGNCCTCNGTCAGAAGAANGNCNATCTGNGGATGAANCCATGTATCNGNCATNCCTTCCACATGCCGCAGCACATTCTCCATTGCCTCTGNCAACANCTGCGGNTTCCACGGTCTTTTCTTATAATAAAAAGGAGNTACGGCACACCCCGCCACATCGAACTCATCCGCTTCCCCATAATACCGCAGAGTCAGCTTCTCCTCCCGAAACCGCCGCCTCATTGCCATAAAAAAGTTATTCTGTTGTTCCCGCTGCTCCTGCATGGGATAATAATACACAATCTTTTCCCGCTCCATGCATTAATATATGCGCTTCCCCATTCAGCCATGCAGAAATTAGAGTATAATCTTTCCGTGGGAGCTCGCTCACTAAGGAAAGATTATGCTTTAATTTCTATAGGGCGGAACGCCCGCAATGAATAACTTGCCGTCAACACAATCAACTTCTTCATAACCTTCACCACGGCAAGTTATGAATAGCATGGCTGAATCCCCTAAAACTCCTCCTCCACCAGCCGTCTTAACTCCTCGAAGCTTTCCACCATATTNACACTCTGCCGCAGTCTGGCGGAATGNGGCATACCGGCAGTATACCANGACACATGCTTGCGCATCTCGCGNATTCCCGTATATTCCCCNTTGCATGCAAGCTGTAGCTGTGCATGCCGCAGNATCATCTCTTTTACNTCCTCCNTGTCNGGNNGCTCTACNNTNGTCCCNTCNCNCAGATAAGCCTCCATCTGNCGAAACAGCCANGGATTNCCGCGGGCGGCCCGCCCCACCATAACGCCGTCNCANCCCGTCTCGCGAAGCATCCTTGCCGCATCGGCGCCNTCCGTCACATCACCGTTACCGANCACCGGAACNGACACACTCTCCTTCACCTTCGCNANAATCTCCCAATCCGCNTCNCCGGCATAATACTGTTCTCTCGTCCTGCCGTGCACNGCNANCGCCGCNGCGCCCGCNTCTTCCGCNATCTTNGCGATCTCNACNGCATTGACATGNGCCTCGTCAAANCCTTTGCGAATCTTAACCGTTACCGGNTTATTGACTGATNTGGTCANAGCAGACACNATCTCACCNACCAGNTTNGGATCTTTCATCAATGCCGATCCTTCCCCGTTATTTACCACCTTNGGCACGGGACATCCCATATTGATGTCCAGAATGTCAAANGGTCTGTCCTCAATCTGNTTCGCCATCTCGCTCATGATCTTCGGATCNGANCCNAANANCTGCAAGGATACGATTCCCTCCTGCGNATGAATTTCCAGCAGACTNTCCGTATTTTTATTCTTATATAANATNGCTTTGGCGCTGACCATCTCCATGCAGCACATNCCCGCNCCCTGTTCACTGCACAGCAAACGAAAAGGCAGGTCTGTCACGCCTGCCATNGGAGCCAGTATNATNTTGTTCTTCAATGNAACACTGCCTATCGTCAGTTCNTGCAATAAGCTGTCCATTATCCCATCCGCCTTATTTTNAAAATTCTTCTCACAGCCTGCGAATTTGTAGCCGAAGGCACAAATTTGCGATTGAAAAATCAGAGATTTTTCAATCTTCTCCCAGCACCGACTGATCATGCAGAATAAAAACTCTGTAATACAACTGCAGCGACTCCAGCATTTCCTGCCTGTTCCTGCGGATCTCCCCCACCAGCAGCCCGCTGCTGATCTCGTCGTAGAGCAGATCATCCTCCTCCGCATTGGTCTCCAGTAAGACACTGCCGTCCTCGTCAAAGGCAATAGTAAAGATACCGCCCACTTCCTCGGTAAAAAGGACACAGATCACATGCAATTCCTTCTTAATCGACTCGGGGATTGCCGCAAACTGCTCATTAAAATAATATTTCTGCTCATAGGCATTGGCGCCGCATAACACTGTTTTCTGATTCATTTCTTCACTCATATCCGTTCTCTCATCTTATTCCTGCTGCCTACAGAAAGCGCGTAGATTATTGTTCAGGCCGCTAATGCCTGCTCTATATCTACACACCCGTGCAGTCACTACACATACCCGTACAGTCCGCGCACCGATACTTCGCCGGCATAGACCTGCACGCGCTCTCCGTTTTCCTTCTCCACGATTAGTTCACCCTGATCGTTGATTCCGTGGGATATGCCTGTATACTCTCCCGCCGGATCGAGTACCCGGACCTCGCTGCCTACTCCCTGCAGATGATTCTGGTATGCTTCCCGCAAGCCCGACATATCCAAGGTTTCTAAGAAAACGGCATAATTCTCTTCAAATCTGAGCAGCACTTTTTCAAGCAGTTCGGCCCTGCTTACCTGCCGTCCCGTCTCAATCTTAAGGGATGTGGCCGTCCTCCGTATCTCCTCCTGAAACTCTTCCGCGCTGCCGTTATTAGTGTTGATTCCCGCACCCACAACGATATACTGAATCTCATCCATCTCCGGTGTCATGGTCATCTCCGTCAGCATACCGCAGATTTTCTTCTTGTTTAACACGATATCATTGGGCCACTTGATCGTTGTAACGGCATTTTCAGCCCCTTCCAGCACTTCTTCCACCGCCTCCGCCACGCTCAATGCCATCACCAGCGTGATCATGGAAGCTTTATCCGGTGCAAACTCCGGACGGAGTAATATGGTAAAAGCAAGCGCGGTGCCGGATAATGTCTGCCACCCTCTGCCGCGGCGTCCCTTACCAGCGTTCTGGATATCCGCTACCACCACGGTTCCGTGGGGATCTCCCTCCTCGCCGCAGCGTTTGGCATCATTGTTGGTAGAACCCGTCACATCATAATAATACACTTTCCTGCCTGCCCATTTCGTGTGCAGTCTGCTGGCAATCTCACTCTCGGACAGAATGTCTTCCGGTTCTTCCAGCAGCCGATAGCCCTTGCCGGAGACCGACTCAATCTGATAGCCTTCTCCTTTTAGCTGATTGATTACCTTCCAGACTGCTGTCCTCGTCACGCCGAAACGGTCACACAACTGCTGCCCCGACACATAGTCCTTGCTGTTCCTGAGTAATGCCAAAATATCCGTCTTATCTGTTTTCATCTCTTCTTAAAAAATCCTCGTCGCGATAGATCCGCTAAACTTGTATTCACCCAGTGTCACCGCCATCACGGCCTTAATCGTATGCATACGGTTTTCCGCCTCGTCAAACACGATAGACTGTTCGGACTCAAACACCTCGTCTGTTACTTCCATCTCGCTTATGCCATACTTCTCATTGATTTGCCTGCCGACTCCGGTTTTCAGATCATGGAATGCCGGCAGACAGTGCATGAAGACTGCATCCTCGCCCGCATACTCCATCACCTGCCGGTTCACCTGATAGGGCATCAGGTCATGCAGCCTGCTGTTCCACACCTCTTCCGGCTCTCCCATGGAAACCCAGACATCCGTGTAGACCACATCCGCGCCGCCCGCACCGTCAGCCACATCCTCAGTCAACTTGATACTGCCGCCAGTCTGTGCCGCGATCTCCTCACAGATGCGTACCAGTTCCGCATCCGGAAAATATGCCTTCGTGGTGCATGCCGTAAAATGCATACCCATCTTGGCACATGCCACCATAAGAGAATTGCCCATATTGTAGCGGGCGTCCCCCATATAAGTGAGTTTGATCCCCTGCAAATGTCCGAAATGCTCTCTGATCGTCAACAGATCGGCCAGCATCTGTGTGGGATGAAATTCATTCGTCAAACCGTTCCACACCGGCACACCGGCATACTTAGCCAGCTCCTCCACAATATCCTGCCCGAAGCCGCGATACTCGATCCCCTCAAACATACGCCCCAGAACCCGCGCCGTATCCGCGATGCTCTCCTTCTTACCGATCTGTGATCCCGACGGATCAAGGTAGGTCGTGCCCAGCCCCAGATCATGCGCCGCTACCTCAAAAGAACAGCGCGTTCTGGTACTTGTCTTCTCAAAAATCAACGCCACATTCTTACCCCGATGAATATCCACGGGGATGCCCTTCTTCTTCTTATCCTTTAAATCCGCCGCCACATCCAGCATATATGTAATCTCTTCCGGCGTAAAATCCAGAAGCTTCAAAAAATTTCGTCCTGTTAAATTCATAATGTCCTCCCATATCTGATTGCGTTGACTGTCCGACGCGTCCGTCCCAAAACTGTCACCTCATGATACAATAAGGCGGCTCCGCAGAACCGCCCCACAATAGCCTAAACAAATAACCGTGTGACAACATCTTCCGAGCAGTCACCATAACTTCTGTTATTTTAAAACTTCCTTCACAGAAGCTGCCAGTCCCGCCAAGCCCTGTATCTCGGACGGAATGATGATCTTGGTCGCCTGTCCGTCCGCCGCCTTCTCGAATGCTTCCAGACTCTTGATCTTCAGCACGGACTCGTCTGCACCCGCCTCACGGATCATTCTGATACCGTCTGCCGTAGCCTGTTGTACCTTAAGGATTGCTTCCGCTTCACCTTCCGCCTCGCGGATCATCTTCTCTTTCTGTGCTTCCGCACGCAGAATCGCAGACTGCTTCTCAGCCTCTGCCTCCAGAATCGCGGACTCTTTCTTACCTTCTGCAACTAAGACGGTGGACTTCTTTTCACCTTCTGCACGCAGGATCGCCTCACGACGCTCACGCTCTGCTTTCATCTGCTTCTCCATGGCATCCTGAATAGCCGCCGGCGGAATGATATTCTTAAGCTCGACACGATTTACCTTAATACCCCAAGGGTCTGTCGCGATATCCAGTGACGCTCTCATCTTCGTGTTAATCACTTCTCTGGATGTAAGCGTCTGGTCGAGTTCCATCTCACCGATGATGTTACGCAGCGTCGTAGCGGTCAGATTCTCGATCGCCATGATCGGATTCTCCACACCGTAAGCAAACAGCTTCGGATCTGTAATCTGGAAGAATACTACCGTATCGATTCTCATGGTTACGTTATCCTTAGTGATTACCGGCTGCGGCGCGAAGTCCACTACCTGCTCTTTCAGCACGACTCTCTTAGCCACCTTATCAAGAAAAGGCACCTTGATGTGCAGACCCACAGACCATGTCTGCTGATACGCACCCAGTCGCTCCACAACATAGGCATGTGCCTGCGGAACGATCTTGATGCAGGATAAAGCTACCAGTACCACTAAAATTAAAAGAACTACTAATGCCAATATTCCACCCATTTTTAAACCTCTTTTCTCTCTTCTACGATCAGTTTGACACCATTGATAGCCAATACGGTCGTCACCGTGCCAACCGGCAGCTTCACACCGTCCGTTCTGGTCCTCGCGGACCACTCCATACCGCCTACATTGACCTGACCGATGCCCTGGAGATTGTCGATCTCACTGATCACGATCGCCTGACGTCCCACCAGGCTCTCGGCATTGGTTCTGACTCTGTCCTTGTTAAAATACTTGACCGCAAGAGGTCTTGTAAAGAACAGCAGCAGAGCAGATACCACCAGGAACAATATGATTTGCACTATAAACGGTGCATGAAACAGCGCCGCGATCGTCGCCACCAGCGCGCCACCCGCAAACCAGACAGTCGTGAGTCCCATCGTAAGCAGTTCAATAATGACCAGTACCACAAGAATGACCAGCCACAACACAGTTAAACTTAAATTAGTTATAGCAGCCATAAGCGCCCACTCCCTTCTCTGTCATCTGCGTAAATTCCCGGCGACAGCATCCTGTAACATTATAGTATAAACAGCTATCCAATATTTTACTATATAAAATCTTAACTGGCAAGTATCAAAAGTGCGCATCACATTCACTCCACAACTTAAGCTCAGATATTAACTCCCCTCTGAGCGACCCTTTGCCAAAGTGAAAAGTCCAAAAAAAGAACCGCCCGAAGGCGATTCTTTCTAAACATGTCTTGTTATTGAAATATTACCAGAATACCTGATTGTCTATCAGGATACCGTCATGGTTTCCGGCTCTTCTAAAGTGCGTCGCATCGCCCACATTGGTCTCACCGTTAATAGCGGCCTGGGCTGCCTCGAAGCACCCCGGGGCTATGTTACCGCTCGTATATACTCTCGCCACCTTACCATTATAGGCCGGAGTAAACTG
>JAAUYR010000002.1 GCA_014805025.1 Clostridia bacterium
ACCACAAAAAAATTCCTTATTATAAGGAGCAAAAATATATGAAATTCACTAAACTCAAAAACGCAATAATGTTTGCCCTGCTTGCCGTACTGCTTGCGGTAACGGTTGCTTTCGGCGCGGTCTTTGCAATGAATAAAACAGAAACTGCCGAAGCAAGCTCGACTAATGCAAATAACATTGGAGCCCTTACTTCGAGTACTGCCAATAACGCTTTCGGCAGTTGGGACGTAAACGTTTTAAGAACTCTTGTACAAAGGCTTTCCGGTTCAAAAACAGCAACTATTGACGACTTGCATGACGATACCGCTATAACTACGACTTCGGGACGTGCTTCTCCTGGTATCCGTACCAATAACGCAGCGGCGGGTGGTACTGCCAACTATAACCTTGAAGTAAAGCTTGGCGGCTATAACTGGCTTGCGTCCTACGTTTCTTTGGATACCGACGGCAACGTTATAGTTACTTTCTGGGCAAGTAATGTTACTACTTCTCTGCAATGGGGCTATTACGCAGCGGCGGGGAGTGCTAATCAGTATCCGTCCGATTTATATACTTCGAGTATGGTAAGAAGCTATCTTACCGGTTCTACTTACGCTAAAAATGCAAGCGGTACTGAAACGGGAGCGTACACTGCCGCTGATTCCCCGTTTTTAACATTCAGTGATACCTTTAAAAACTACATGGTTCAGCCTACCAAAGTAGCCTGGCAAGAAAATGAAAGCGCTTTTAATCGATTTAAGATTGCTGATAGGCTTAACGACAGGTGGGGCGAATCCGCAGCCGAGCATCCTGTTATTTCAGGAGAGTATTTTGGTAAAGGCGGCGCGGCTGTAAACGGAGTCAGTTACTACAATCTTTGGCAGTTCGATTATTTATGGCTGCCGTCTGTAACGGAAGCAGGTAGTTGGAGCTCAACCTCAAGCAGCAGTAGTACTACCACCTATGCTGGACGTTGGAATACAAATGCAAATGCAAGAACGGCTAGCACTCTGACGTGGACGCGTTCCGGTCAGAGTAACGGTAGGATTTGGGCTTTACCTAAAGATGGTTCGGCTTTAACCGGTTGGGGGGATAACTCATTTGGTCCCAGAGGCAACTACGCCGTGCGCCCCGCATTTCACTTTAACTTGACCAAGGCTTGCGAGGATTCGCACGCTTATCAGGATACTAAGCCTTACTTTTTAGCCACTCAAAATACTGGTATAACAAGGACTAATGCAACTACTGCAAGCGCAACTTACAGCGGTTCTGCTTTCGTTGCAAAAATTTACGAAACTACAACTGCGCGTGCGCCTACCGTTACTACAAGCGTATCTGGGAATAAGGCAACTTCAAGTTATTCAAGTACAACCCGTTCTATAACGGCAACAAATTCGGCAGTTTACACTATAACTTATAAAAGCCGAAAAGGCTGGACCTGGACGGACGGTACAAAGACCGACGTGGTTTTAAAATTTACAATAGCCAACGCCGCGCCAAACGTGTCGGGAATAGGCTTTGCGAATAAAACCGTAACTTATGACGGTAATGCACAGTCAATATCCTATACTGGCACGCTACCAACTGGGGTGACCAAAGCAACGGTAAGTTATAAAGATTCAGACGATAAGGCGGTAACCTCGCCGACCGCCGCCGGTACTTATACTGCAACGCTGTCTTTTTCAGTAGCTGCAAACTACAACACGCCTACGGCAAAAACAGCAACGCTTACAATAAACCGTGCGGTAATTACGCCTACTTGGAGTACGACTACAAGCTTTACTTACAGCGGTTCGGCGCAGGGCAGGACGCTTTCAAGCACATCGTCAAACGGCGCTAAGCTTGAAGCCTCCACTTTTACAACGTATTACTACGGCAACAGTTACAATTATGGCGGCACGGCTTCGACTTGGTACGCCAGCACTGCTACAAACACAACCAAGCCGACAAACGTTGGTTACTACTATGCGAAGATAATGCTGTCAACCGCAACGGCAAAGAACCATACGTTCTCGTCAGATTATGCCGACCCGACTACTACGAACTCTTCAACTACGGCAACAGCAGGGTTCAGCATAAACCGTGCAGTTTTATCTCCTACTTGGAGCACGACTACGAGCTTTACTTATAACGGCGTGGCACAGGGTGTAACTGTATCAAAATTCACATCAACGGGTGCATCGCTTACGCCGTCGGTATATTACAGCGGTACTTCAAACGGTTCGGCGTGGGGTAACAGCAGCTCGCAGACTACCAGACCCATTAATGCAGGCTCATACACTGCGACAGCAAGGCTTACGACAACGCAGGGTGCGAACTACACGTTCTCTTCTGATTCATCGGCGTATAATAAGAGTTCAACGCTTACCTCAACAAAAGACTTTACCATAGGTAAGCGCGCTTTAACTGTAACTTGGGACTATACCGGTGCAACAAACACTACTACGCATACGTATACGTATAACGGAAACCATCAAGGCCCTACTGCAAGTTATTCAAACCTTGCAAGCACGGAAAGTTCGTTGTTTAAACCCACCGTAACTTATAAGGGTACAACAAACAGCGGAATGGAATTTGAAAGCCCTCCGCAAGCGGCAATAGACGCAGGTCGCAACTATACTGCAAGTGTAAGCACGGACGCGCCCAGTACAAACTATTCATTAACAGTCGCAGAACCTACTGTAACCTGGCATATCGCAAAAGCAGTAGTAAACAGTATAACTTGGGATAACTTATCATTCAATTATACGGGTGCAGTTCAATGTCCTGCGTTAAAGTCATTAACAACTGCAACGACTGTAAATGCAGATGCTAAACCCCTTAGTATGTTTGAAATAACGGGGGGACAGGTAGACGCAGGCAACCATACCGCAACGGCAACTTTAAAGCCGTATTATGCAATAAACTTTACAACTTCGGCAACGGACGAGAGTGCAACACAGTTAAAGTCCGAGTACGTAATTAATAAAGCCGCACTTGAAATAATGTTCTTTTTAAGTATAGACGGCTTGTCTTACAACGGTCTTGCACAGTTGCCTGAAACCAGGTTTACAGTGCCCTCAACTGTTATAGAGAGTGCACGTCCTGCGTTGTCCGACTTGAAAAAGACGTTAAAGGCAAATCTCGGTTCACACTTAACCAAGGGTGGAGCGGTAGACGTTGGCAGTTATTCGGTAACTTACACATTGTCGCCAGAGTATGCAAAGAACTTCACGCTTAACGGCGGCACTACCGCACAAGGCTGGTTTACCATAGAAAAAGCGGCGTTGGATATGTCCTGGACATGGACGGGCAGCAAGACTTATAACGGCTCAAAGCAAGGCCCGGAAGTCGCGGAATTTACAGGCGTACCGGAGCACGGCGAAGACCCGAAAAAGTGCNTAAGTACGACATATTACGGGGCTAACGGCCAAAAACTCACGGGCGCACCCGTGCATCAGGGCAGTTACAGCGTAACGGTTAAGTTNACAAGCGAGAACTACGGNTTTGCNAAAATCCGTTACGACGGNNNNGTAATAACCGAGCCTTCNAAAACCATTGACTTCAAAATAACGCCCGTAAGCTATACGGACGTAACCTGGAAAGACTTAACGGGTTTGAAGTACACAGGCAAACCCCAAGGCCCTGTGCTTGTNGGCGATTATTACGGCTTGTTCACGGGCGANAGCNCNACNAAACTNAACCTNANCGTAACTTACGCGGAGTACGGCANTACNGANTTNGTNTCGGATAAGTATACNAACGCANGCAAGTATACCGTGCGCGTAACCGAAGAATACGGCGATTATACTTTNNCGGACGAAGAGTTCGANATAGCAAAGCGCGANGTNTGGGTTACCTGGANNGGCGATAAGTATTCGCGTACGGACNNCGAAACNNTAAACTGGCTGTACGACGGAAAGGAGCATAAACCGAGTTACACGTTAAGCTTCGGCGAGGACGTAGAAATCNACGGCGGCGAGAGTGTAAAGCTCATTTACGGCGGNCGNACGGCAATNGGCAGCGAAACGNTAAAAGCNAAGCTTTCGGAAGCCGACNNNCTTAACTTCGAGCTNGCNGACGGCACGGAAAACGTTGCAATAGCAATAGAAAAGTTCGTNGCGGAAGATATCGAGTGGTACGAGTACGGNGGCAGCGANGCNTTAAACGANGCTCAGCTTGCAAGTNTAAGCTACGAGTACACAATGGTCTACGGCCCCGACGGCCCTAAGCTCAGNGCCAAGGCCATAGCCGTTTACCCNGCGGACGAGGGGGATATCGCGGTCAGCGTAGATTTATACGTGCGTTACCCGAGNTATCATANCGGNTACTGGTGGGATAAGAACGGCGAAACGGAATACAAGGCNATAGCCGAGTTCANGACGGCGGATTCAAACGGCTGCGAGTTCTCGGAAGACGTAATTTCCAAGGATAAAGTAACGGTAACGTTCGTAGTAACGGATATCCGCACAGACCTTGAAAAGATAACGATAAGCTGGGTAATCACGGTAGACGGCGTACAGACTGATATAAAAGAAATCGGCGAGTACGACGCGGCAAAAGGCTACGGCTGGCTTGACGGCGAGTTCACGTTTGTATACAACGGCGAAAAGCAGTATCCCGTGCCGGTAGCATTGAATGCCGAGAACCGTCACGTATACGTAACTGTAACGGAAAGCGGCAAGCATTCGGAAGTCGGCAGTTACTCTGTACACTTAGCGGCAATGAACGGTTACGAGTTTAACCGTGCGGACAGCGAATGCCGTTACGGTATAGCACCGCGCGAGATAACGGTATCCTGGCCGGAAACGGACAGTTTCGAGTATACCGGCGAAGTACCGTTTGTAACGGCTTCGTGGAGTACGGACAGCGTAAATACTTTGTTGCCCGAGGACGTGGTAAAGGCCGCGTTAGACGGTGCCGAAGCCGGCGTGCATAATGCGTTCGCTGCGGTATATACGGGGGGCAAAGTCAATAATAACTATAAAATAAGCAATGCGGAAAAGGCAATAACGATAACGCGCAAGCCCGTATCGGTAAAGAATATCGATTGGAGTAAAACCAAGGACTTAGGCGCAACGGAAAGCCTTGACGCAAGCGGAAATATCTATTACGTATGGGTAAACGACGGCAAGAGCCACGCACCGGTAGCCGAGCTTTATACCGAGATACTCGGCGAAAAGGTACAGCTGAGCATAACGGTTATGGGCAGCGCGAGCGCAACCGGAACTTACACCGCGTACGCAATGCTTGACGATAGCGACAGCTATAATAAGAACTTCGTACTGGTGGTAGACGAAACCAACCATACTGAAACGATAGCATCGCAGAGGTTTGATATTTCGAGGATATCGATAACCGAAATAACCTGGACGGCCGAGAAAGACGGCAGCGACAAGCTTGAATACGTCTATGACGGAAAAGAGCACTTGCCGTATGCGGTCTGCAAGACCAGCGACGGCAGAACGATAGAGCTAAACGTCTGGGGCGCGCAGGTAAATGCAGGCACTTACACGGCGTACGTAACGGATAACTACGCGTACGACAGCGGTGTGGAAAAGAGCGCAAGCTATACGATACTGCCCAAGACTGTAAAAGTAGTCTGGGGTGAGGAAACGGAGTTTATCTACGACGGACTTGCGCACTCGCCCGAAGCCGAAGCAGAAGGCTTAACGGCCGAGGACTACTACGTAACAAGCAAAGTGGACGCAGGGGAATACGTTGCTGAGCTGGTATTCGTAAGCCCGAACTATACCTGTGAAAACAGCGAGCTTGCGTATAAGATATTAAAGCGCGAAGTAACCGTAAAATGGACGGGTTCGGGGTATTCACCGAGCGGCGCGGAAAACGACGTTCTGTACTGGATTTACAACGGAAACGAGACAGGGCCTTCTGCAAGCGGCAGCTTTTTGGAAAGCATCGCGAACAGAATAATCGTAAGCGGTCTTGAAGTGAACGTGGGCAAGTACGAGGCAATAGCAACGCTTGACAGCAGTATCCCCGAGAACGCGAACTATACGTTAATAAGTGCAAGCAAGAAGTTCGAGATACTTCCGTATGAGATAACGGTAGTCTGGACTGGAAACGAGGACGGCACGTTCGAATGGGAGTACGACAGTAATTCGCACGCGCCCGAAGCTAAGTATAAGCTTTGGGACGGGGAATGGAAGACCCCCGAAGTACTCGGCGCGCGCGTGAACGCAGGCGAGAACTATATAGCAAGCGTAGCGTTGCCCGAGAACTGTGTATTTGCAAAGGTCGGCGGCGTAAGCAGCGGCGAGCACAAGTACACGATAAAGAAGTGTGTAGTACAACGTATAGAGTGGTATGCGGAAACCGAGGAAATAACGGATAAGACCGGGTTCACGTTTGAGTACAACGGCTTGGCGCAGGCGCCCGTAGCAAAAGTTCCCGAAACGGGAGACGAGCTTATAGTGACGGGAGCAAGGATAAACGCCGGGCTCGGATATATCGCGGTAGCGGCGTTGAAGGACGAGGGCAATTACGAATTCGGAACGGAAGTGAATAACGAGTACGAATACGGAATAAGAGCCAAGACGGTCTGGATAAAGTGGCTTGGGAACGATGACGGAACGTTCGTATGGGAGTATACCGGCGAGCTGATAAGTCCCGAGGCGGAGCTTGAAGATAAAGAGCACAACGTGATAACCGAAGACGGGAAGCCCGTAAAAGTAACGGTAACGGGAGCGAATATCTCGGCAGGCGATTACCAGGCGACGGCGCACGATACGTTCACAAACTACGATTTTGCAACTGACGCAAGTATAAAGAGGAACTACACGATAAGCGCAATAAGCGTAGACAAAGACTTTACGTGGGAGACGAACGGCGGCACGGTTACGGACGGCAAGTATACTTACGAATACAACGGCAAGGTACAACAGCCTACGGCAAAGGTTGCAGGCAAGCCTGGAATAATCTTCTCGTATACGGTAACGGATAAGACCGGAGCCGAGGTAACGGCGATAGTAAACGCCGGAGAGTACAAAGTAACGGCAAACGCGTCCGACGGCAACGTAACTATAACCGACGCAACTGTAACGGTAGTAATAACCGCGAAAGAAGTCGAGGTTGAGTGGGAAGACGTAACGAACAAGCTGCCGTACACGGGCGAAGAAGTAGCTCCCAAAGCTTACTATACGGACATAAACGGGCTTAAAGTAGAGCTTAAGGTAAGCGGCGGAGTGATAAGCGGCGCTGGCGAAGCGAGAGCCGAGTTTGCGGCAAACGACAACGGATACGGCAACTACGTAATAAAGTCTAGCAGTGCAACGAAAGGTTTTGAGGTAGAGGAAAAGACGACTGGAAACTTCGTCTACAACTGGGAAACGGGCAAATTTGAGCCTGCACCGGATAACACGGAAACTACTGCATAAACCTTACTAACATCACCCAAAACGCACAGTAATGCGCGTTTAACCATCCCTTGGCGGCGGCGAGTCCCAAATCGCCGCCGCTCTTTTTTTACAGTTTATTTCTGTAATTGAATTTCTTTAAAACCTGTTTTTTGCGGTTGGTAGTAACCTCGGTATAAATCTGGGTTGTGGCGACGCTTGCGTGACCTAAAATTTCCTGAACGGAGCGCAGGTCAGCGCCGTTTGCAAGCAGGTTTGTCGCAAAGGTGTGGCGAAGATAATGCGGCGTGGATTTTGCGTTGACGCGAGCTTTTTTTGCGTATTTTCTGTAAATGTCCTCTATGCCGTGAATGGATATCGGCTGGCCGTAGCGGTTGACAAAAAGATGCTTGCAGTCGGTTTTTTTACATTCCCTCATAAGCGTTTTAAGCCTTTCCCAGGTGGTCGACGAAGAAATGTAGATAAGCCGTTGCTTTCTGCCCTTGCCGTGAATTAAAAGCGTGCGTTCGCTCGTTATAACGTCGTCAAGGGTGATAGCGGCGGCCTCGCCTACGCGGATACCCGTGCTTATTAAAAGGTCCATAAGCGCGGCGTCGCGCACGTATTCGCGCCTTGCAAAGGCGGAAAGAAGTGCAGGCTCTATATCAAAGCAGTTCAAAATTTTTGTAACGTCGGCAACGGCAAGCGTTTTGGGAAGCCGTCTTTCCTGCTTGAACCTGAATTTCAGCTTTATAAACGGCGACGAGGTTATATAGTCATAGTTTAAAAGATAGTCGTAAAAGTTTTTTAAAGTGATAATCTTTCTGCGGATAGACGTATCTTTTAGCTTTAAATCGCCGTTCAAAAAGGATATAAATGCGCATATGTCGGGATGAAGCACGTCTTTTTCAAAATCGAAAAACTGCGTTAAATCGCTCTTATACGCTGACAGGGTCTTGGCGGATAAGTTTTTCGTCGCCTGCAAATAGTTGATAAAATTCATTAAATATTCCATAAAATTTTCTCCTATGTAAAGTGTGGTAAAGAAGATTTTATCATATAAGCCGAATTTTCTTCTAACAATTTGCATTCAATTTTGTATTTTTAACAATATAAATAAAAAATAAAATAAGGGAGGCTGCATTAAGCTCACTTACAATATGGGAATAATTTATTGCTTACATAATCAACAAACTCTCGGATAGATATTCCGAGAGTTTGTTGCTAATTAATAATTGAAATTTGAATTTACTATTGCGTAGCTAAATTAAGTATTTTCATCATCTTCAATTTTTTGTCCACAATTAGGGCACGTTTTATCTTCGAGAAAAAGTTGATACCCACATTCTTTGCAAAATTTAATCCCAGCATTTTCTAAATCAATTTCCGTAGCGGTTTCAGCTAACTTAATTTCTTTTTCGCTTATGGTTTCTGTATTAATTTCTTGTTGGTCAATTATACCTTTTTTTAAAAGCGCATTTTCCAAAATTGATATTCGTTTAATTGCATCATCCAAAGAAAACAAAAGTATCAATTGAATTATGGAAGAAACAGATATTAAAATAAAATCAAAAAAAGT
>JAAUYR010000003.1 GCA_014805025.1 Clostridia bacterium
ACCATTGCTATATCTCTGTTCTTCGGCTCAACGTCGTTTACTATTTCGTCGCCGATGCTCAGCTCACCGGCGGTAATCTCTTCAAGACCGGCAATCATTCTGAGCGTGGTAGATTTACCGCAACCAGACGGCCCGACGAAAACTATAAATTCCTTATCCTCGATATCCATACAAAAGTCGTTAACCGCTTTTGCTCCGTTGGGATAAACCTTATAGATGTGATTTAATTTTAAACTTGCCATTTTTTCCTCCTGGACTTTTATCCGCGTATATCACGGCGTTAATTTAATTATACTTTGAAAGCCTACGGCTGTCAATTTCTATTTAAACCGCACATAGCCAGTCGCGCCGCGCCGTATATACCCGCGTCGTTACCGAGCGTTGCGGTAAGAATTTTTACCGGAGCATAAGCTACGCCCCCGAATATGTTGCGTTTTACGTACTTTCTCAAAGGCTTTAAAAGCGTTTCGCCCTGCGCGCAAACTCCGCCGCCGAGCAATACCGCGTCGGGACGGAAAACGTTGCAAACGTTTGTAATGCCCTCGCCGAGATACCGCACGTATTCGTTTACGACTTTTTTAGCCGCTTTGTCGCCCTGTTGCATAGCGTCGAACGGAGTTTTTCCGTCAACGTTATCAATTACACCCCCACATATGTGCCACATAAGGCTTTCGGGGTTCTTTTTCATTGCCGCCTTGGTACTGTTTATAAGCGCAGTTGCGGATGCATACGCCTCGAAGCAGCCTCTTCTGCCGCAGGTGCACTTTTCGCCCTTCATTCTTATTACCGTATGACCGAGCTCTGCGCCTGCGGAATAACCGCCCTCGTACAGTTTACCGTCTAAAACTATGCCGCCGCCAACGCCCGTACCGAGCGTTATTAAAACAATGCTGTTAAACTTTTTGCCTGCGCCCATATAGCTTTCGCCGAGCGCCGCAGCGTTTGCGTCGTTGGTGATAAATACCGGTATTTGCAGCATATTGCCTATGCAATCGCCTAAGGGAACGTTTTCCCACTCGATGTTGTTGCTGTAAACTATTATGCCTTTTTTACTGTTTACAGTCCCCGGCGAGCCTATGCCCACCGCTTCAACTGTTACTCCCGATTTTGCTTCAAGGCTCTTTACGAGCTTTGCCATATCTTCGGCAATTTCTATATAGGGGCGCTCGCTGCCCGTCGGAATTTTATCCTTTATAATAAGCTGCCCGTCCGCGCTGACTATTCCGCATTTTATATAAGTTCCGCCTAAGTCTATACCTGCATAATATTTCATTGCTCAGACCTCGCTTGTTAAAATAATTCTGGCGTTTCCGCTGAGAGAAAAGCCCTTGCCGCAGGGAACGAAAAAGCTGTCTCCGGCGGTGAAAGTATCGCCGTTTATTTTGCCTTTGCCCTCTATCACGTTCATTGCGACGAACGAATTTACCGTATCTTCGCTGTACGTTCCGCTCAATAACAGTTCGCGGCATTTAAAATATTTGCACTCGGTAAGTTTGCGGATTTGTCCTCCGCCGCAGGGCAGAAAGCCGCCGCTTTGAGTATTGTCTTTAAACGCTTTGAAATTTATAACTTCAACGGCTTTTTTAACGTGCAGCTCGCGCAGGTTACCGTTAGCGTCGCGCCTGTTGTAATCGTAAACTCTGTATGTTACGTTACTGCTCTGCTGAACCTCGCAAATCACGCAGCCCGCGCCTATTGCGTGAACCGTGCCTGCCTCTATTAAAAAGCAGTCGCCGCTCTTTACGGGAATAAAGTTCAACAACTCTTCAACCGTACCGTCTTCAACCCTCTTTAAAAACTCGTCCTTAGACGTATCGCGTTTAAAACCGCAATATATTCCGGCACCTTTCTCGGCCTGGATAATATACCACATTTCGGTTTTGCCGTTGTCGTTCTCCACGCGCCTTGCATACGCGTCGTCGGGGTGAACCTGCACGGAAAGATTTTGTTTTGCGTCAATATATTTAATAAGTACGGGGAACGGGTTTTCATCTATATCCACCGCTTGGGGATACTTATTGAGATACTCGGCAAGAGTTTCGCTTGCGTATCCGCTTAAACCGTCGGGATGCACGGAAACTTCCCAGCTTTCCGATATTTTTTTACCGCCGTTATCACGGCCGAACAGCTCTTTAAGACGGTAACCGCCCCAAATATAATCCTTTAATACAGGCGTAAGTTTTAACATTTAAGCCACCTCTTCTCCCGTCAATAAACTTCAACCCACACCGGAAAGTGGTCGGAAATATACAGACCGTCTTTTATCTGCTCGTCGCAAAAACTTTCGGAAAGTTTATTTACGTTTTTGCTTACAAATACGTAATCTATCTTTTTATAATCTTTGCCGAATTCGGTGTAAGTCGGGGGTAAACCCTCAGTAAGGTCTTTAAATCTGCCGTCAACCCATTTATGAACGTTATCGGGAGTATCGTTAAAATCTCCGCAAACTATCGCTTTGCCGCAGCTTTCGGCGTGGGAAAAAATCAAATTCAAACCCTTCTCGCGTGCTATCCCGTCAACGTTGTCAAGGTGTGTTGCGAATATATCGTAAGTTCCGTTTTCGGACTTTAAGGTTACGTGCGTGCAGGTTCTGGGCCAGTGCTCCTGCGAGGGGTAGCGGCTGCCGGCAATATCCGGAGTATCGCTGAGCCAGAAATGCTCTGATGCCAACAACTTGAACTTGCTCTTTTTGAAAGCAACAAGGTTGATTTCGTCGTACTCCTTCGGCTCGGCTAAGCGGCCTTTGCCCACACATTCGTAAACGCCTGCCAAAACTTTTGTAAGCTCGCTTTTAACCTCGGGCACAATCTCTTGCAGACAAATTACGTCCGCGCCCGAATTCAATAAATATTCGTAAACGAAACTCTTGCGGAACTTCCAGCTGTTCGCTCCGTCGTCCGCCAAAGCGTTTCTGATGTTAAAAGTTATTATTTTCACTTTATTTTTCTACCGAAAGCAATAAAAGTATGAAGTGACCGCCAACTACCGTTCTGTTTCTGAACCCTATCAGCCTGCCCGTCTTGGTTTCGTACCAGTCGCCGAACGGCAGTCTGTCCTCGCTTTGCCTTAAATATGCGTCAATGCCCTGCAACAATTTGCGTTGCTTTTTCAAAGAATTTGTAAGGCAAGCCGTCCACACAAGCCAGTCAGACTTTGTGAACTCTGCTCTGTTGTCAAGCGGAACTCCGTATTCGTTGGCTTTGGTAAGATAATAATCGATTTCGCTTTCGCATAACTCTTCGGGGAAAAGTTTAAGCCCGAGAATTTTATCAAAAGCAACGTTGTATTTTAAGCTGTAAGTTTCCTCGCCCGTATCCCAGGTAAGCGGTAAATGATTAAACTTTTTCGCAAAACCGGTAATTTCTGCAACGTACTCTTCTGCGGTTTTTCTGTACTTTGCATAAGCTTCGGCTTTGCCGAGTGCTTTGCAGATTTCCGCAAAACAAGCAATTCCCACTACCGCCTTTATAGCAAGGTTTAAATTGTTTTTAAGATGCCCCGAAAAATCGTCCGTGCAAAGCTGGTTTTCGGGTTTAAGCCCGAACTTAACGAGATAATTCACCCATTTTTCAAGAGTGTCAAACTCGTTATTTACCATATCCAGGCTGCCGTCCGCTTTGTACGCCGCCGCAAGCATTATAAGAACGTTGGCGCATTCTTCCACGGGCATCTGGCTCTCATATGAGAAAACGTCGGCGTCGGCAGGCAACGTCCATACGGTAGGGCGCGTCTTGTCGCCGTTGACGTGGACATATTTAAAACTTATTTCTTTTTGTTCACGCAGTCCGTAAACCTGACCGCAGCAGTTGGGATACGAGCCAACGTCGTGCGGAGCGAAATCGTACTTCCATACGGGCATTTTTGCGAACTTGAATATAGGACGAAGCATTGCCCTGACAAGCTCGGGGTTATACAAAAGATACAACGGCATCGACGGATAGCTTACGTCGACCGTGCCTATACAGCCGTTCGAGCGGCATTCCTTTGATAAGAACAGCAACTGCCCGTCTTTGTCCTTTACAAGCTTATGCGCACCCACGGACTGCCGCAGCGACGCATATAAAATATTGATATACTCTTTACCGAATTTTGCCGCCCTTTTCGTCAAACGCTTATCAAACTCGGCAAGGTATTTATCCGTTTCCAACGAGGTTTTAAACGTTTCTTCAAGCGCTTCCGATATAGAATCGTTTTCCAAATAATAGCCTTTGAGAATATCGCCGAAATAATTGATACTTGCGGTATCGTCAAAGCCGAGCATTATCTTTCCGCTTAAAGCTTTCGAAGAAGCCATCAACGCTTTACTGCCGCCGTTTTCTTCAAGCGGAGTTCCGTCTTTAATATACTTTTCGCAAGCTTCTGCCGAGGCATAATACGCGCGCTCGCCGCAAAGATACCAGTATCCCCAGTCGGCGCAAATTTCGTCCCAGTCGCAGGACAGCGCGTTCTGACCCTTTAAACCGAAGTGCGCGGCTTCAAAATTCGCAGTCTTTTCAACGCCGCCGCAAACTACTCCGTCTTCGCCGTTATAGCAAAGACACTGGTCTGCAACGATAATTACTTCCGCACTTTTCGCGCCCTTGACCGTGTAATTCATATAGCACACGGGGCAGGATAAAAGCCGTAAAATATCGGGCGGCAGCGGCGAAACGAAGCTTACCGAAAGCTTTGCTTTGCCGGCCTTGAAAGTATAGTCGGTTGTAAACGCCGAAACCGACAAACTCAGCTGCTTAGCGCGCTTGCAGTTTTTTGCGTTGCCGAGGAAGGAATAAACCTCGCCGTCAACTTTTATGTAGCCGTATAACTTTTTTTCCGTTCCCGTCCAAAAAATTACGTCTTTTTCGTTGAGAATTTCCGTCTGCGCCCAAATTGAAAAATACGGGTCTTTCACAAACAGCGGATAAGCGGGAAATAATCTTTTCATAATTTAAACGTGTAACTGCCGCCACTTAGCGTAACGTCAGCCAAAGGGAAATTTGCCTTAGAACCGTAAGGCACGGTTATATTGAATTCGACGTTGTTTTCGGTACGCCGCCACCTGACGCGCAGCGTTCCGCGAACCGTTCGAACAGAAATATCCGAATTTGTCAAATCACCTGTAATCAGCGGCTCGACGGTAAAAGTTTTAAAGCCGTCCTTAACGTTTTTAATTCCGCCGAGGTATGCAAACAGCCATTCGTCGTACGTGCCTAAAAAGTAATGGTTGCGCGAACGCGAGGTGCTCTCCCACATCTCCCAAAGCGAGGTAGCGCCGTTTTCAAGCCAGAACCCCCACGAGGGATAGGTCGTTTGCGTTAAAATTCGGAAAGCCGTATCCGCATAGCCGTAATCGCACAGCACGGGTAAAATATACTTTGTGCCTATAATGCCCGTATCAAGGTGATAATCTTTTGCTTTGATATCTTTTACAAGATTTTCCACTACCGCCTGAACTTCGCGTTCGGGAACCATTTTGAACGCAAGCGGCAATACGTTAGAGGTCTGACGGTAACGCGTGCGGCCTCCCGCGTGCTCTTCCGACCACCAGCCCGTATCGTAAACTCCGTCCGAATAGAATTTGGCGTTGAATGCCTTAAAAATATTCCGCCGGGCTTCTTCGAACGAGTTTTTATCCTCTGACCTTCCGAGTGCTTCGGCAAACCCGGACATAGTTTCAAGCATTTTGTAAACATAAGCCGTTGCCGCGAGCGAGCCGCCCTCGGGCGGATTTTCGTCGTAAGCGCCGTTTGCGCTGCCGACAGGCGAAACCCAGTCGCCGAGCAACTCTTCCTCTCCCCATATCCACTGCCTTTGCCTGAGCGTGGATATATCGAGGTCGGCAAGCTTTTTCATTCCGTCGTAATGCTCGGGGATAAGCCCGTGCATTCCGTAAAAATTTACGAGTGCTTCCACCGCAAATATGTATACCGAATTCCATACCGGCGCGTTGGCTCTGCCGAAGTTGCCGACGGGAACTAACTGCGGTATGCTGCCGTTTAATTCCTGACCGTCCCTTATGTCGTTCAAAAACTTGGACATAAAGCGACGCATATCGAAATTGAAGCACATAGCGCCAAGCGCCATATTTACGTCACCGAGCCAGCCGTTCTTTTCAAGCCACGGCGTATCGGTGGGCTTGCCCTGAAAATTGTTTAAAAGCGTATTGACCATCAAACCGTGAAGCCCGTTTATAAACCCGTTTGAAGTTTGAACGCTTCCCGTTTGTTTGACGGCGTTGTGCACCGAGTAGCAAATTATATCTTTGCCGCTGAGCGCCTCGTTATAGCCCTTAATTTGAATATATTGAAAACCTTTATAATTGAACTTTGGCTCGTAATGCTCAACGCTTCCGCCCTTGCAGATATAAATATCCCTTTGGAAAACGCCCTCTTCGATATGCTTTTTCACGCTTCCGTCATCAAGCAACGTTTCGCCGTAGTCAATTATTATTTTTTGTCCCGATACCGTGTTGCGGAAAGCTATTCTGCTCCAACCCGCAATCATACGCGGTAAAGTTACGGTATTATTTTTAATTTTAAGGTTTGCACCCGAAAAGGTTTTTATCCTTTTTATAGGCTCGGTATTCTGCCGAACGAGCTTGCCCTTGGGTGCTTTTACGGCAACCGCGTTTTGCCAAGCCGAATCGTCGTACTCGGCTACGGAAAAGTTACCGTCTTTCCTCGCGTCGAACGTTTCGCCGCGGTAAATACTGTTTGCCGCAGTAGGCCCGTCGACGGAGCATTTCCACGAAGTATCCGATATTACGCTTTGCGACGAACCGTCAAGGTAAGTAATATCGAGTTGGAATAACATTCTCGGGGTATTCCGCCAGAAAACCGACGACCAACCCCAGCCTTTTAAGCTTTCGTTGTAAAAGCCGTTGCCAAGCTCCACGCAAATTGCGTTTTTGCCGGACTTTATAAGTTTGGTTACGTTGAAAACGTTATATAAAACCGTTTTGTCGTAGTCGGTATTAGCCGGGTTTAAAACACTGTTATCGGCAGACTTGCCGTTAATCTTTAAACAGAAAAGCCCAAGCCCGACAATGTATACCCGGGCGCTTTTAACGGCCTTGCCCGGCTGTGTTGAAAAGACTTTTCTAAGTAGCGGCGCAGCGCCGTTTAAATTCGGTTGTAACGTCGGCGCGCCTATCCAAATACAGGACTTGCCGAACTCCTTGCCGATTTTTACCACGTTAATACCGCTTTCCCACATCTTATCTCCCCCCCTTTAAAAGAGGGGGAGAAAGTGGTGGAGAAAAAATGAAGAATTTTTTAATTAGCTTTCGGATACGAAAGTAATGTTACCTAAGCAAAGACGATAACCTCTTGCAAAGCCGATAGCCAGCGTATAGTCGCCTGTCAGCGCCGCATTTAAGGTAAACGTATGCGTTCCGTTATCGTAGTTGTCGTTATTGGTAACGTTTTCGCAGAACTCGTCAACGATATTGCCGTCCTTGTCGATTACGACTATTACCAGCTGAGGGGTAATGCCGTTATTCTGACCGCCGTAAGTACGCGAGGTAATCGTAATCTGAGTTAAGCCTGCGAACGCAAATTTTTTGTACGTATAAACCTGCAAATTGGTAGAGCCTTCGGGTTCGGCGTTACCAGCGTCTTTCAAAAGCCAGCCCTCGTTAGACGACGATTGGTCGCCGACTTTGCCCCAAGATGCATACGCATCATTCGAACCGCTGTTGTTGTTCTCTGCATTCGTTATATTTTCGGGAGTTACCGCCGTAAGTCCGCTTATCATGGACAGGGTAAGTCCCTTTACGATTTCCTTAACGAGAACGATATCGCCCAAGGCCTTTTCGCCGCTTGCCAAATCGGTTGAAGCAACGTTAATTGCAGAACCCGTATAGGTGTATCCGGCTTTTTCGACTTTGACGGTTACGGAGTTTCCGGGGAAAATTGCTACGGGAAGCGTGAACGTACCGTCCGCAGCAGTGGTAACGGAAGTATGCGCGTAAGTTACGGTTGCGCCCTCGATAGCTTTCGTACCGTCGGTAACCGTGCCAGTTACGTTGCCCTTAACCATTGCTTCGGTCTTGAACTGAATCTGGTCTACGGCAAGCACTCTGCCCCTTGCAATACCTATAACGAACGTATAGTCGCCCGTCAAAGCCTGAGGTAAAGTCATATAAGCCGTCTGATAATCGTCGGTGTCGATAGTGTAGCAGTTGTTGCCGATTTTCAAAAGATTGCCCTCGGAATCGATTACTGCTATTACTATCTGGGGATAAACCGAACCGTGTCCGCTTACGTTGTTCTGTGTGACGAACGTACGCGCGCGCACTACGATAGTGTTAACGCCGCTGAACGTGAGCTTTTTATATGCATATCCGTTTAAATCGGTTGAGCCGTCTTCCGTATAGCGGTCTTCATTTCTGAACAGCCAGCCTTCATTTGAAATGTGGTTGCCGCCGGCACTGCTGTTGTCCTTTATCCAGGACGCGTCTTGCAATGCACACGTTCCGTTTTCGTTGTGGGGAATTTCGATATCTGCCGCTGCCGCTGCCGTAAGCGCCTCGATTTTTGAAAGAGTAATGTTGCCGATAATAACTTTATCAAGCGTGATATCGCCCAAAGAGTATTCGCCGTTTTCAAAATCGGTATCGGAAACGGAAAGCTGAGCGCCCGTATAAATATAGCCCTCTTTTTCAACCTTTACGGTTAAGGAGTTGCCGGGGTAAATTTCAACGGGAAGGTCGAACGAACCGTCCGCTCTCGTCGTGGTTCTGAAACCGCCGACGGTTACCTTTGCGCCTTCAACGGATACCGTGCCGCACTTTACAGTGCCTGCAACGTTGCCGCCAACCATTTCCACGCTATCGAACAGGATTTGGTCTACTGCAAGGCGGTGTCCTCTTGCGATACCTATAACGAAGGTGTAGTCGCCGTTAAGCGTTTCGCCGAGCGAGAAATAACCTGTCTGATAACTGTCGGTGTCGATAGTGTAGCAGTTGCCGCCGACTTCTACGGGGTTGCCGTTTGAGTCTATAATCTTAATAACTATCTGTGCGGGAACGTTGGTTTTACCGGGAATTGTCTGGTCGACAAAAGTACGGGCATGTACGGCTATGCTGTTCGTTCCGTTGAACGTGAGCTTTTTATACGTGAATACGCACAAATCGGTTGAGCCATCTGCCGCGGCAGGGCCGTCCTTGAACAGCCAGCCCTGGTCAGCTTCGCCCTGGTCACCTACCTTAATCCAGGATTGGTCTTTGATTGCATTCTTAACTGCGGTTGCGCCGTCAAGGTTAGTTGCTTCCGAAGCTTCGAGTCCTTTAAGGTCTGCCGCAGTAGTGTAGGGCATAAGGTAGCTTTCGTTCGCGCCTATAAATTTGATACGCTCTATAACGGTATGCTGACCCTGTTTTGAGCCTATTATAATAACGACGTCTTTGCCCTCGTATGCGGAGAGGTCGTATTCGTAAGCCGTAAAGTAGCTTGCGCTGTCTATAACCTGCCAAGCGTCAGTGCCGTTCTTGGGGGTTAAATCGGTCTTTGTATAGCCGTCGATATCGATAACGCGAACGGCAAACAAAGCGCTTTTTGTGAGGTTATCGTCAAAGCCTCTTACGCGGAACATCATTTTGGAGTTAGCCGAAGTTACCTTTATCTTCTGGTAAATGACGGACTCCATATCTTCCTTGGTCTGGTTATTGTCGATATGTAAGCAAATTCCTTCGCCGTGGTCAACCTGAACGTTGCCGCGAGTTTGCCAACCGTTTCCCGTGTCCTTAACGTGAGTGAAATCGGTTGCGGTGCTTGCTTCCATAGTCTTTAACTGGAAGTACGACTGACCGAGTTCGGCAATGGGTTTTACGGCGAGCTGCTGGTTCTTGGCGTTGCTGCCCGTTGCAATTTCAACTACGCCGGTAAAATTGTTGCAAGCAGGGTGCGTAATGGAAATTTCCACGTTAGAACCTGCGGTAAGTCCGTATACGGTGTAAACGCCGTTCTCATCCGTGGTCGCGGTTTTGCCGCCTATACTTACGGTTGCGCCGGCAAGTTTATATCCGCCGTTAGGGCCGGGTGCGGTAATTGTACCCGTCAAAAACGTAATGGTTCTTGCATAGCCGCAGGTATTGCATTCTGCGTCGGCTTCGTTGTCGTAAACGTGTTCGCCGTAGTCTTTCTTTTCGTCGGCATGCTCGCAGGTTGCCGCATAATAGTGATGAGTTTCCGTCTGTGTCCACTCTTCCGCATAAGTATGCTCGTGTCCGCAGCCCGTAAGCGCAAACGCGCCGCCCAGGCTCAGCACCGCCGTAGCTGCCAAAGTTGCAATGATTTTTGATTTTTTCATATCAGTTTCCCCTATATTTAATTTTTAAATAGTTCCGTGATTTTTTTCGTACTGTACGATAATCGCCAGCATTTCGGGCGTTGCCGCCGCGTCCTTTACGTCCTTGTGGGTATCCATGGTGTTCTCGCCGTACAGCCAGCCCTGAATATAGTTCTGAGGAAGCGAACGGTTAAGAAGATGGTTATCGAATGCATAGTTTATGCTCGACTTGAATACGCCTACGTAAGTGTTAATCTCGTTTTTGATGATGCTGTCCTTTTCAGCGGGAGCAACTTTCTTGACTGCGTCCGCAAGTTCAACGTAACCCTGTAAGAGTACGGAGTTGAAAAGCAACGACGAGGTACATTCGTACATCTGATGCTCTTTACCGTCGGTATCCTTTACGGTCTTGACGAATCTGTGATACGAGCCCTCGGCCATAAGCCTGCCCTGCTGCAAGTACTGCTCGTCTCCGGTAAGGCGGTAAAGCCAAGCCGCACCGCTTAAAACCGAACCCGTGTTATAGGTGTATTTAGCCGCGCTGCCCGCGTCAAGCTTGCCTTCGAATTTAAGGTATGCGCCGCCGGTTGCTTCAACGCTTTCAATAACGGTGCTCTTATCGCCTCTTAAATCGATATAGCAATAATCGCTTGAACGGAGAGTCGACCAGCACCAGTCGTAGATGGTCTGCAACCAGTGAAGGTAATAATCGTATTTCTTTTCGCCTACCCAGTTCTTCCACTCTACGTTGTTGTGACCGAAAGTCTGTTCTACGTAAACGGTATCTTCGGCCGTAACCAAAGCGTCGGAATCTTTATAAACTTCCGCAAGTCCGCCGAGAACGCTCAAAATAGGGCCGTTGGAGCAAGCGTGCTTGGTTGCATACGCAGGACCCCAGGTTATGCCGCCCACGCCGTTTTTGGTTGAATCCCAACCGTCAAGGCAGACCTTTGTAAGGTATTCGGCTTTTTGAAGATAAGTAGTTTCGGTAGGGTTATAGGAGTAGCCCTCTATAAAGTAACGGGCAAGCCACATCAAATCGTCGTAAACCATCATGTCGCCCTCGACGCTGCCTGCGAACTTATAGTCCGCACGGTGAACGCCGTAGATGTGCTCCCACTGACGCTTGCCGTGAGTGCTGGTAATGTTGCCCTTGCCGTCGAAGTAGTCAAGGCCCGCTATGTAGCCGTCCAACAGCTTTTTGTAGTAAGCTTTGTTTTCGCCCTCGCTTACGTCGTACATTCTGTTTGCCATACCGATAAGCGCGCCGTATTCGTAACAGTTTGCGTATCCGTCCGTACCGCCTTCAAGCGCGTTGTAGTAGCCTGCAACCGCTACGTTGCCCTCGCTGTCGTAAGTTGCGTAGTGCGCGTCTGCGCCGCGAGCAAGATAATCGGCAATCTGATACGTCGTCAAAGAGTCGGAGCCGCCGGGGCCGCCGGGGCCGGGCTGTTCGCCGGGAGCGCAGCTGCTGCACGAGCTGCAAGAACTGCACGAAGCGCCGCAACCTGCAAAAGCAAACGCCATTGCGCCGACTAATATACCTGACAATATTGCCTTAATAGATTTTTTCATCTTTTTTCCTCCATTTGGATAGTTCTTTTAATATAAGAAATTTTGTCCGCTTTTTTAATTATGAAATATGCAAACAACGAGTTTGCCCAGGCGAACCACGGTCTGGAATAATCCGCGGCGTTATCCGCATTTATGCTTTCGTGCATATACCCCGTACCGCCCGTAGTCTGCATAAGCGTTTCTACTATATCGTTGATACGTTTGCCGTCGTCCGTCGTTATTCCCTCTATCATAAGGGATATCGGCCAGACGTACTTGCCGGGGGTATGCGGACTGCCCGTTCCCGAAATCACGCTGCCGCTGTGATAGTACGGGTTGTCTTTACTCAGCACGAACCGCCTTGTGTTTTTATAGACTTCGTCGTCTTCCGTGCACCAGCCGATATACGGCAAGCCCAAAAGGCTGGGAACGTTGGCGTCGTCCATAAGGTTGTAGTTGCCAAGCCCGTCCGTTTCGTAAGCGTAAATTCTTCCGTACTTGGGGTGGTCTACTATGCCGTATTTCGCAATGCCGTCCTCCACCGCTTTTGCAAGCTTTGCGGCACGCTCCGCTATGCTTGACTTGTTAAACTTTAAAGCCGTTTTATTGAGTCCGCGCATTACTACCGCAACGAACGCGTTGCCGGGGATAAAGTATCCGTATTCGCAGGGGTCGTCGCTCGGCCGGTAACCCGACCACACAAGCCCCGTCACTGCGCAAGGGCCGCCCTTGCCGCGTCCGGGAACGGAAAACTCGGGAGTTTCCGTCGGCCGGTAATGATAATACGGCGAGTTTTTGTGGTGGTCCTGCTCGGTTTCGAATACCTGTAATATCCTTTCGGAAACCTTAAAATACGTATCGTCGAAAACCGTTTCGTCGTTCGTATACCCGTAATACCTTTCCGCAAGAAACAGCGGATAGCACAGCGAGTCAAGCTCGAACTTTCTTTCGAACACGAGTGGATTGCGTTCGCCGCACTCGTCCTCGTTGTGGCCGTTGCCGTTCTCTTCGACGTTGAACGCGTTGGCGTATGCGTCGGAAAGAATACATCTGAACTGCCGCTTCAAAAGCCCTTTTATAAGCCCCTGCACGTCGGAAGTTTTCGGCGAGATTTCAAGGTATTGCAGAACCTGCGCACTCGAATCCCTGAGCCACATTGCGTCGATGTCGCCGGTAATCAGATAAATATCGCTACCCGTTGCCCGCACCGTCGTCGTAAGGGTGTTAAGGCTGCAATTTACGAACATCGTCCGCAAAGCTTTGACCTTTATGCGGTCTGCAAACCTCAGAATTTCCGAGTGCAGGCAAGGGTAATCTTTTAAAATCAGGTTGTTTATTTCCATAAACTTATTTAACAGTGAAAGTTACGCTGTCCTCTACGGTATTGACGCCGTCGGTTATGGAGATGGTTATCGTTACTTTGCCCTTCTTTAAGAACTCAACCGAGCCGTCGTCCATAACTTCCGCAATGCTGTCGTCGCTGCTCTTGAACGTAACGGTCGCGTCTGCCCAAGCGCCTTCGATTTCCCAGCTGAGCGAAGCGTAACCGTCTACCGTAAGGTCGTAATCTTCAACCGTAAGTTTTACGCTCGTAAGAGGCTTGCTGAGCTCTTTCAAGGAGTCAAGGTAACGTTCGGGGGTTACCGTCGAAACCTCGTCGTTATTAGGCGTATACCAGGTTGCCGCGTTATAGCCCGTGCAAACCGCGAAAGCCTTGTTGTTTTGAGCCGTCTTGCCGTTGTAATACTGGAAGTGCACGCTTGCGTTCGATTCGAGAGTGAATTCGTCGCCTGCCGGTGCGCCGAGGTACTGATGAGCTTTATAGGTATCGCCGCCCCAGGCGTCCATGAACGCGTCCTTTACAAGGAACACGTTGTTAAGACTTTCGTTATACATAAGCGCACATACGTTGGTACGCGCGTCGCCGCCGAAGGGCGTTGCCGTACTGTCGCCGTAAATGAACTGAGTTCCGAATACGTCGTTCCAGGTACGGAAGCCGCCGTCGGGGAAGCCGGGGAAGAACCCGTCTTCAAGCAAGGCCTTGACTTTGTTTATAATCATATCCTGCACGCCGTCGATATATTCGCTGCCGTCCTGCGAGTAACCGCTTTCCCACACGCCGGGGAAAGTATTGTCCTGCAAAGTGAACGAGCCGCTGCTGTAAAGCTTATCGTACGAAAGGAGTTTTGCGGTCAACGTGCCGTTTTCCTCAACGAAGTTGCGGCCGGGATAATAGTCGTAGAAGTAACCGACCTTTGCCGCCATCTGGGTAGCTTTTGCCGCGCCCTTCTGATAGTTAAAGTAATATACCGCGCGGCCGTTCTCGGTCTTTTCGATACTGTTGCCGACCTGCACGCCGTATTCCGAGGGAGCGGCGGGCGAAGCTTCGTACTTGAATTCGGTATAATCTTTATCGGTAGTTACGCCCGTTTCGGTTACGAGAGGGCCGTTGAGCTTGCCGTAGATGTAACCTTTTTCGAATATCTGTACGCGCTCGTAAGTTACGCCGGATATCTTATGGTTGTATAAAACGTTCGACATAGGCGCGCCGAGCTGAGGGCGGATGTTGTCTTCCTTCCATGCCTGCCAGAAATCGTCGCCGACGCCGTAAACCTTGTTCTGAACTCCGCTGTAAACAAGCGTGAACATATTCACACGGCCGGAGTCAAAGTTGTATTCCGAGTCGGGGCTGTACTTATAATCGCAAACTACGAAAGACCAGGTCTTTATGCTCGAACAACGGTAACCGGGGATAACTCCGTGTTCTTCGTCGTTTACCAAATCGAGATAGCCCTGACGGAACAAATCTTTCAAATCGTTTTCCGTTGCGCCGGGGGTACCCGAAAGGCTTTGGTACATAGAAAGCGCATCGCCCGTAACGCCCTCCCACAAATGTTCGTCCGTCGTATAGTTTTCAACGGGGAGATTTACGCGGTTGCCGTTCTTATCGAAATTCTGACCGGCATAAGAGCGACGAGAATTAAGCTCCAAGGTGTTATAGTTGTATTTAATATCGATACAGCCTGCGCGGAAGTTGTATTTTACTACAAGTTCGTCACCCACGTGAGAAGCTCTTGCCGTTCTCAAAGCGTGCCACTGGCCGTCAACGTCGCCGATAAAACCGTACTGCGTACCGTTTACGGTTAAATTCGACCCCCTGCCTGCGGCAAGTATGTCCTGGTCATCTATTAAGGGATAAATTTTATAAGTTTTGTCGGCGGTCTTTTCGACAACGCCAACGTAAGCATGAGAGGTGCCGCCGTTTTCAACGATAATACCGGTTTCGAAAACCTGTACGTTGCCGGAAGTTACGTTTATCTGCTGCGCTTGTTTTTGGTTGCCTACTTGTTCGTAGCCGCCGCCCGTAACCGTCACACCGGTTTCCGCATCCGTTACGGGTGCGCCGATAACGCGGATTTTAGCCGCCAAATCGTCAATTTTATTTACCGTGTAAACTTTGTCTTCTAAAACGTTGTAAATATAGCTGTTGTTACCGCTTTCTACGGCAAACGCTACTGCCTCGCCGGCACCGTTGTCCTTATAGAGCTTGATTGTATAGCTATCGGTGTTGAGCTTTGCGGTGAACGCGGCTTTTACTTTCTGCGATGCTTCCGCACCCCAGCCTGCGCCGTAAGCAATGCGGTCGCCTTCCTCGCTTACTAACGTGTACGATTGTTCCGCGGAAGCCGAATAAGTTTTATTCAGAAGCAGTCCGCCGGTAACCGCGCAAGCCGCCGAAGCAACGCAAAGCGCTATTACAGCCGATAATTTTTTGGTTTTTGTCATATCATTTTCTCCTTATTTTATTTGATGCCTGCAAACGACATATTTTCGACGAAATACTTTTGTCCGCAGATAAATATCACCATGCTCGGCAGCGACATAAATACCGCAGCCGCCATTATGTTACCTGCGTCGTAGTCCCACATAGAGTTGAACTTGTTCAATGCAACCGCAAGCGTGCCCCAGGTATCTTCCATGGAAGGCAATACAAGGCTGGGCCATAAGTAGTTGTTCCAGCAGCCGTTGAACGTGAACAGTGCCAGCGTCAAGAAGCCGGGCAAGACCATCGGGATATAGAGTTTAATAAATATTTTAAACTCGCCTGCGCCGTCAATTCTTGCCGCCTCCGCAATTTCGGGCGGTGTGGACATAAAGAACGAACGCATAAACAGACAGCCGTAAATACTGTAAGTTGCCGGCATGATAATACCCAGAAGAGTATCAACCATTCCGAACGAGTTCACAACCATATAGGAAGGAATTAAGCTGATAATGCCGGGAATCATCATCGTTGCCATAAAGAACTTAACGAGGAATTTTTTGCCCGGATAGCGGAGTCTTGCGAGCGAGTACCCCGCCATTGCGCAGAACAGAAGCTGCGAAACCATTATCGCAAGTATTACTATCAGAGTGTTGCCGATAAACTTGAACGCGCCGAAATCTATAAACGCTTTATAGTGGTCGAGCGTAAAGCTCGTGGGGAGCAGATTTATGCTCTCCGACCTGATTTCGTCAAGCGGTCTGAAACTCAGCAAAATCATCCAGTAAAAGGGAACGAGCATTATAAGGGCTATTATAATAAGCGCAATGTACACGCCCGTATTTTTGGCAATACGGCTTGCCTTGTGCATTCTTGCTTTCTGGAAGCGCCCCAAACATTTAACGTTATTCATTGCTTCCTCTCCTTTACAAGCCCCTGAGTAATAAACGTTACTACCATTATTACTACGAACAGCACTACGCTCATTGCCGAGGCCATACCGCCTTCGCCGTGACGGAACGCCGCGGTTATCTGCATAACGGGGGTTTGAGTATAGTAGTTATCGCCGGCGCCTATCATTGCAACTACGTCGTACAACTGGAACGCGCCTATAAGGCTCATAGTCATTATGAAGTAAGTCGTAGGGCTTAAAAGCGGCACGGTTATGTGCATAAGCTTCTGGAAGCCGCTTGCGCCGTCAAGGTCGGCAGCCTCGTAAAGCTCGGGGCTTATAGAACGCATACCTGCAAGGTATATGAGCATATTGCCGCCCAGACCAGTCCACGCCGAAACGATTGCCACGCAGAACATTGCAAAATAGCTTTGGGATGATACCCACTTTATTCCTTCCAGACCGAACCATTGGGTAAGTATCGTGTTTAAAAGTCCGTAGTTGTCGTTATAGAGCCATTTCCAGATAAACGCAGTCGCTATACCGCTGGTTATCGCAGGCAGATAGTAAAGTACGCGGAATATTTTTATGCCCTTGACCTTGCGGTTCAAAAGCGCCGCAACCAAAAGCGACGAAACTATCGACAGGGGCACGCTCATAAGCGCGAATATAAATACGTTCAATATGGAATGAAGGTAAATTTTATCCTGAAAGATATACTGGAAGTTTGCAAGCGTCCAGTTGAAGTTGTCGGGATTACCCGGCGCCATATCGGTAAACGCATATATAAAACCCATAAGTACCGTTACGAGTGAGAAAATCGTAAACAGTATTAACGTGGGAGCAAGGAAGAGATATCCTTGTATCGCTTCCTTTACTCTCAGTTTCGACATTCGCCGTTTTCTTATAGTCTTAATTGTTGCCATTTTTCCTCCTACGGGATTCTTTACGAACCGAGACCGAACAGAAGTTTAGTGTTGCCGTTGGTCTTTAAGTTGCTGATGCAGGTTTCAAGGCTGTCGTTGCCTTCAAGGAACAGTCTTACGTAAGCATTTACAACGTCGGTCTGCAACGTAAGGTAGTTGGGAACCTGAGGACGGATGGTGTACACGAAGCTGCCGTCGGTTTTCTTTGCCGTTGCATAGGTACGCGCGTCTGCCAAAACCTGATTTCCTGCTACGCACTCGTCTGCGTTCAGCGCTTCGCTGAGTGCCGGAAGCGAACCGATATCCTTCGTCCATTTAAGCATATTGTCTTTGTTGTAGCAAAGCCACTTTGTGAACTTCCAGGCTGCCTGATGACGGGCTTCCCAAGCCTTGTTGTGGTATTTGCCCTTAGGCGAGGGATAAGCTATACCGTAGCCGCCTACCATTCCGCCGTTTACGCCGTCTTCGGAATTCTGTCTGGGCTGAGGCAGGAACTTATAGTCGGTAACCTTGCTGGTCTTGATTTGGTTGTTATGATAGAGAGGTTTGTTCATCATTGCGCAAACGCCGCCGATAAAGGAGTCTGCCTCCTGCTTGCCGCTGACGCCTGCGTTGGTAACTTCCTTGAAGAAGTTGAGAATATCTCTCGTTCTCTGGTTGTCGAAGTTGGTCTGGAATTTGCGGCCCGTCGTATCGCCCTCTACGGGAACAAGATACTCTTCGCCGTGGCCGGTGGAAACGTAGTACTTAAAGAGATGCTCGTACTGGTCGCCGCCCGAATAAGCCGTGTTGACGCTCGTGGTCTTTAACGCCTTAGCTACGGTAAGCAAATCGTCCCAGGTCCAGTTTGCCGTAAGCAGCTGGGAGATGGTTGCGCCGGGGTGCGCGTCGTCGTATTCCTTGACGTATTTCATATTTACGTAAGTACCCCAGATATCAACGTCTATGGGCAGACCGTAAATTTTGTTTTCGTAAGTCATTTCTTCCATCGCCGGAGCGTAGAAAGCCGTGGTATCGATATTGTCAGCTTCGACTAAATCGTTAACGGGATACAGATAATCTTTAATGCCGTTGGTTGCCGTGTTGAATCTGTCCCAAATCATCATGTCGGGAAGTTTGCTGCTCGTAAGCACCGACTGGAACGACGTTTCAAGGTCGGGCTTGTGTTCGAGCTTAACTTCGAATCCGTCGGGCTTAACCTTGTTGTATTCCTTGATGAAGTTATCAAGGTTTACGTAGTTCTGTCCGGTCCACTCGCTGCCGCCGCACCACATGGTAATTTTTTTGACGTTACCGTCGGAATCAAGTCCGTCTCCGTTGCCGCCGCAAGCCGCCATGGGCACTGCAATCGCACCGACCATTAAAACCGATGCCGCAACACAAGCTAATTTTTTAAATTTCATACCATTATCCTCCTGATGGTTGTTTTATGATTTTATTTTTTCTTTTAAAGTTTTTTAAGTAAGTGCCCGTCACTTACTTAGCGATAGGGCGCGCCCTATCGAAAATTTTTAATTTGTTTATTTTACCCTTACGGTAATTATTTCGTATCCTTTTAAAGTTAAGTTGCCGTCCGTCGGCGCAAGCCTGCGTTCAAGCATATCGGTAAGCTCCATCTTTCCGCCACGCGCCGTAAGCTTCGTCGTTATCGTATCGGGTCTGTCGTTATATATTCTTACGATATACCCTTTACCGTCCTCGGCAGGCTTAACCGCCTCGATTACCGCGTGAGTATTATCGGTATAAGCAAGCGACTCGGTCGGGGTTGCCTTGACAACAGTAAGCGGTCTGTTGAACGCGTACGCCTTTTCCGCAACGTCGGATTCGTGAACGCTTCCCTCGTGCATATACAGCGCGTAAGAGAATTTGTGTTCGCCCTTATCCTGCTCCGCGCAGGGGTGTTTCTGACTGCGAAGAAGGTGCATCGAGATGCAGCCGTTCTTGCAACGGTAACCGTATTTGCTGTCGTTAATCAGCGCAACGCCGTGCGTTAACTCCGACATATCCACCCACTTATGCGCGCAAACTTCGTACTGCGCCGCCTGGACGGAGTTGTTTTCAAGCATACTGCGCTTTACGTTGCCGAACTGAATATCGCAGGTAACTTCGTCCGTTTCGACTGCCGGATAGAAATCCGTGCGGAGCATTTTTTCAAGCTCCTGCCAGTCGACTTTGATGTCGAACTTAACCAGCGGACTGCCCTCGGTTACGCTTACGGTCTGCACTATGGTGGACTTTCCGTATTTATAACTGATTTTTACGCCTGCCTCGGGGCCGTCTGTATACGCAGTGCAAGCCGTCTTTTCAAACTTGCCGACGGTGCCGTTTCTGTAACCGTGGTAGAAGTCCCAGGCGTTTCCACAGTCGTCATAAACGTTGAACGCTCCCGAAGCCTGTTTCAAGGCTTCACGCCCGGTGCGCTTATCCTTAACCGATACAACCGTTCCCTCGTCGGAGAGCTTAACCTCTATAATTCCGTTACCCAAAACCTTGCCGTCCGAGTAAACGCTGTAAGCGCCGTTTGCCGCTTCCAGCTTAGCCACTGAATACGGTTGGGCCGCTACTATGTGCCATTTACCGTCCGCAAACACGTATTCGTTGCGTTTGAACGAGGTCGCGTTGTACACGCAGTTTTCCGCGCCCGTTTTCGCAAGAACTCCGTCCGTTAGCGAAGTAACTTCTTCAAGCATCTGCTTGTATCTGGGCACGCTTTCGTCGTAAACCCTCTTTATGGAAGAGCCGGGCAAAATGTCGTGGAACTGATACAAGAGAACTTCTTTCCAGATTTTGTCCTTAGCCTCGCGCTCCGTATCTCCGCAGAGCACCTGCGCAAATTCGTAAGCGCACAGCGCGTTTTCAATCTTCCTGTTATAGTATTTGTTATCCGACTGCGAAGTATATGTGCCCTGATGTCTTTCAAGATATATTTCGCCTTTATACGTAGGTAACAGGTCTTCTTCCTTTCTCAGCGCCTTGAAGAACTCGTTGCTCGTCGCGGGGATTACGTTGGGAACTCCGCAAACGTTCTTTTCGCGAATGAGATGTTCAAGATGCTGTCTGCCCGGGCCGCCGCCTCCGTCGCCTATGCCGAACAGCATCAAGGCGTTTTTGGAGAGGCCCCTTTCGGAATAATTGCCGGCGGCTTTTCTTACCGCCTTAGGCGAAGCCGAGCTGTTGTAAGTTCCTTCGGGAGGCATATGCGCAAGCACTTCGCTGCCGTCTATGCCCTGCCATTTAAAGGAATGATACGGGAATTCGTTCACCATATTCCAGCTCAGTTTAATCGTTAAAAAGTTACGGCAGCCGCAGCCGCGCATTATCTGGGGCAGCGCTCCCGAAAAACCGAACACGTCGGGAAGCCACAGCGTTTCAACCTCTTTGCCGAACTCTTCTTTCCAGAACTTCGTTCCGTAAACGAACTGCCTTATGAGCGCCTCGCCGCCGGATACGTTGGTATCGGCTTCGACCCACATTCCGCCCTGAACTTCGAAGCGACCTTCCTTGACCGCTTCCTTTATCTTTTCAAAGAGCGCCGGGTGTTCGTTTTTTATCCACTCGAACTGTTGCGGCTGACTTGCGCCGTAAACGTATTCGGGGTATTCCTTTAAGTTTGCGATAGCCGTTGCAAACGTTCTTACCGCTTTGCGACGGGTTTCCCTCAGCGGCCACAGCCAGGCCAAATCCAGATGCGAATGCCCAACGGCGTAAAACTTCAAGAGAGGGTCGGCAATGTTCTTTCTTTCAAGATGCGGTTTGAGTATCTTGCGGCATTTATCAACCGTCTCCGCGCTCATCTCTATCGTTGCAAGAAGCGCAACCTGTTCAAGCGCGTATGCCAGCGTATAGTGCAAGGGGGCTTCCTCGCTTACGCTCTCCATAACGTTGAGCAAAAATGCGTAATCGTAAAAAAGTTTGCGGCGCTCGGTATCGCAGCTCACAACGGCGCATTCGCGAACCGTGCCGGTGCGGATATTGCCGAACAAATCGTTGTTGCCCGTTTCCACCCAGAAATCTATCACGTCAGAGCCGGACTTTACGCACTCGGAAAGCTTAACGTATTTTTTACCGGGCATACCCAGTTCACGGTCAAACTCGCTTGAAACGTTGGTAACTCCGCGAAGCGCCACGCCGTTTAAATCGAATATGCAGCCCTCGCCGTCAAAGTCCAGCGAAATGTAAAGCTCGCGGTTTTCCGGAACGGCAGGTACTTTCCCCGTTATATGGAACCAACCGCAGTCCCATACCTTGCTGCTCCAAAGCTCGCCCTCCGCAATAGGCTTGTAGTCAAGCTTTAATCTTTCGGAAAAAGCAACCGGCTCGTTAGTTACCGCATAGCTCATTTCAAGCCCCGCAACGCGGCTGTACATAAAGTCCCGTAACACGCATTTAGCACATTGTAGCTTCTCTTTTATCAATTTGTCCATGTACGGTTTCATCTTTTTCCTCCGAAATCAAGCCCAACTTGTATTATAACTTGTATTATTGTCTTGTATTTTTTAACACTCAAAATGTTACAATGGGAATTTCAAACATTAATGTAATGTTAAAATGTTAAAATAGTGCGTTATATGTTATGTTTATTCATATTATAAAATATTGTATACATACTGTCAAGTTAAATTTTTAAAATGTTGTATTATATGTATTAAAAAACGGCAAAAATAATATAACATGTTGACTTTAACGGGTTCGTGTCGTAAAATGTAGATATGTCGAATTTATTTATTTACGAGCAGATTAAAGAGTATCTTACAGAGCTTATAGTTGCAAACCGAAACAATCCCACTTACAAGCTGCCCAGCGAACAGCAGGTTTCGCAGAAGTTCAACGCAAGCCGCGTATCCGTAAGAAAAGCTTTTTCAATGCTGGAACAGGACGGCGTTATATACAGAATTAAGGGTAAAGGCACTTTTATTCAGCAGGAGCACGACTCGGTATTGCTTTCCGCAAAGGAAAACCCTTCAAACTGTTTCGTATTTATAATTCCCGAAGTTTCAAGCCGCTTCGTACAGGATATCTGTAACGGTATGTTAGCCGCAAGTAAAGAGCTCGACCGCAAACTGCTCATTTTAAGTTCGTCCAACTCCACGCAGCTCGAACGAGACAACATCTCCACCGCCATGCGGATTAACTGCGCCGGAATTTTACTTATGCCCGTCGACGACAATAATTACAACGACAGTATTCTTTCACTGTCGTTATCCAAATTCCCCACGATATTTATCGACCGACGCTTATACGGACTTAATATAAACTGCGTTTCTTCCGACCATAGTTACATTGGCTACAACGCCACGAGCTATCTTTTAAAACACAACCGCGAACACATATTATTTCTTTCGCTGTCAAGGTCTATCTCTTCCGTTCGTCAAAGGCTCGACGGCTACGAAAACGCCCTTAACGAACACCTTAAAGGCACTTACAGGCGTTACATTCTGAATATCGAAGATTACATGACCAAGCCTGCGGAGCTGTTCAATATAATCCACAATTACTTGCAGGCAAATCCGCAGATTACCGGCTGCATAGCCGGCAGCGGAACTCCGGCGCTATATTTAGTCAAGGCCCTTCAAAGTCTGGGGCATAAGATAGGTGAAGATTTCGAAGTGGTCTTTCTGGACGACGACTCCCACGATATAAGCGAACTGCTCGACTACAACATACCTACTATAATTCAGGACGGTACGGAAATAGGCCGCACGGCAGTTAAAATGCTTTATAACTTCACTCTCGGAAAAGCCGATATGTCGGATAAAACGATTCCGCTCTTTAAATTTTGCGATATATAACAAAAACGGTTTTTGCTCAAAACGAGCAAAAACCGTTTTTTATAAATTCCGCTTTTTATTAATCGTAAATAAACAGAACGCCGAGGGTGTTCTTGCCGCAGTGGGTAGTTACTACGCTGCCTGCGACCGTCTCCAAAATTTCGTCGAATTCGAACGTTTCTTTAACCTGCGTGCGCACCTTTTCCACAACCTCCGGCTCGCAGCACGAATGAGTTATAAAGCAGCGCGTTTTATCGTAACTGCGGTAATCCTGCGCAAGGTCGTTTATATAGTTTTTAAGGCAGCGGTCAAGTCCGCCCATATACTTCTTTTTGGCGTATAGCTTGCCGTCCTTCATATCTATCATGGGGTGAAGCTTTAAAACCTTGGCGCCCATAAGCGAAGCTAACGAGCATCTGCCGCCCTTATGTAAATAATCGAGCGCGTCGGGCACGAACGAAGTATTGACTTTACCCCGTAAAGACTGCGTTATTTCCACTATATCCCGGGGGGAATTGCCCTCTTTGGCCAAATCGCACGCCTTTAACACAAGCAGCCCCTGACCCGTGGAAAGCGCAAGGGAGTCCACAACGAAGACCTTGCCCTTGAAAACCTTTGCCGCATACGCCGCGTTCTCGTAAGAAGTTGAGGCAAGCGACGAAATATTGTAGTGAATTACCGCGTCCGCCTCTTTTAAAGCGTTTTCGAAGAACTCTACGTACTCCTCGGCAGAGGGCGCGCTCGTCTTGGGCAAAACGCCCTTTTCCTTTACAAAGTCGAATATATTACGGGGTGTAACGTCCACTCCGTCGCGGCAAACCCTATCTCCGAGGACTACCGAAAGCGGCATTATTCCCACGTTGTATTTTTCCACCAGCTCCCCACTCAAATCGCAGGTTGAATCTGCCGTAATCTTTATTTTCATTATTTCACCTTATTTTACGCAATCGGTGTAAAGCGGAAACGCCTTGCAAAGCTTTGCGACTTCCGCCTTGACGCTATCGAACGCAGCCTCTCTGTTTTCGATTATCTGAGTTATAAGTTTTGCTATCGTTCTTGCCTCGGCCTCTTTCATTCCTCGCGAGGTCATCGCCGGAGTTCCGACGCGTATTCCCGAGGTCACAAACGGCTTCTGAGTATCGAACGGCACGGCGTTTTTGTTTACGGTAATATGCACTTCGTCCAAAAGCTTTTCAAGCTCTTTACCGGTCATATTCTTGTCGGTCAAATTCAGAAGAATAAGGTGATTGTCCGTTCCGCCGGAAACCATTTTTACGCCGAGTTTTTTGAACTCGTCCGCCATTGCCGCCGCGTTCTTTACAATCTGCTTCTGGTACGCTTTGAACTCGGGGGTCAGCGCTTCTTTAAACGCTACGGCTTTTGCAGCAATTATATGCATAAGAGGGCCGCCCTGAGTGCCGGGGAACACGGCTTTATCAATTGCCTTGCCCCACTCTTCCTTGCACATTATAACGCCGCCGCGAGGGCCGCGCAGGGTCTTATGGGTCGTGGTCGTAACGAAGTCCGCATAGGGCACGGGCGAGGGATGAAGCCCTGCCGCAACAAGACCTGCAATATGGGCTATATCCACAAACATCAGCGCGCCGACCTTATCGCAGATTTCGCGTATGCGCTTGAAGTCGATAACTCTGGGATAAGCGCTTGCGCCGGAAATTATAACCTTGGGCTTGCATTGTACGGCTATGCGCTCCATTTCGTCGTAGTCGATAACCTCTTCGCCCTCTTTGACGCCGTAGGGAACTATATTGAAATACTTGCCGGAAATATTCACGGGCGAGCCGTGCGACAAATGTCCGCCGTGGGCAAGGTTCATGCCCATTACCGTATCACCCGGCTGACAGGTTGCAAACAGCACGGCAAGGTTAGCGCTTGCGCCCGAGTGCGGCTGAACGTTGCAGTATTCGCAGCCGAAAATTTCCTTTAATCTGTCGCGCGCAAGATTTTCTACTATATCCACGCAGTCGCAACCGCCGTAATAGCGGTGTGCCGGATACCCCTCGGCGTACTTGTTGGTAAGGTGGCTGCCTGCCGCCGCCATGACCGCCGGAGATACGAAGTTTTCGCTTGCTATTAATTCGATATTGTTTTGCTGACGTGAAAGTTCGAGTTTTAACGCTTCCGCCACTTCGGGGTCGGTTTGCGAGATTAAAGAAATATCTATCATTTCCTGCTCCGTTTTCGGCAATTTTGCCGTTTTTTTTATTCTATCATAATTTTCCGGATTTAACAACAGATTAAACGCGGTAATTGTCAAGCGATTAAAAGACGTTGACAACGGCGCGAATTTGGGATATAATGGCAGAAAATTGTTTACACAACAGGCAATATATTAATGAAAATTGTAATGGTTATCGATTTAGTCGATTTAAAAACCAACGGTTCGGTTATGACGGCGCTGAGGTTTGTAAACGGCCTTAAAGAGCGCGGACACGAGGTAATAACGGTTGCAATAGGCGCAGACGGTGAAAACGACTGCCCCGTTGACGAAAAATACGTGCCCTTAGTTACCGAGGTTTCGGCTAAAAATCAGATTAAATTCGGTAAATTCGATAGAGATAAAATTAAAAAGACGTTCGAGGGCGCCGACATCGTGCACTTTATTTTCCCGTTCAACCTCGAAAAAAAGTGCAAAAAGCTTGCCGACGAAATGGGTATTCCCAACACCGCCGCATTCCACGTTCAGCCCGAAAACTTTTCGTACAATATGCACCTCGGGCACTTTAAGCCCGTAGTGGACTTTATATACTTCTTTTTCAGAACTTATTTTTACAAGAATTTCCAAAGAGTGCACTGCCCTTCGCAGGTCATTGCAAACGCGCTCAAAAAGCATAAATACAAGGCCGAGCTGTACGTTATATCCAACGGCTACGACAAAAGCTTTATTCCGCCCGTAACCCGTACGGAAAACGAGAAGTTCGAAATCGTAATGGTCGGAAGGCTCTCGCCCGAAAAGAATCAGCAGGTTATTATTAATGCGATTGCAAAGTCAAAGCACAAGGATAACGTTCATCTTACCCTTCTCGGCAACGGCCCTAAAAAGAAAAAGCTTGAAAAATCGGCTAAAAAGCTCGGCGTTGATATCAGCTTTGACTTCCTCGGCAGGGACGAGCTTATCAAAAAATTACAGGCAAGCGATTTATACATTCACTCCGCAAAGGTCGAAACGGAAGCCATCGCCTGCATAGAGGCCATTGCCTGCGGTCTTGTGCCCGTAATTTCCGACAGCAAGCTTTCGGCTACTCCGCAGTTCGCAATTGACGAAAGGTCGCTGTTTAAAAACAATAACGCCCCGTCTTTGGCTGAGAAAATTGATTACTGGTACGAAAATAAGGACGAACGCCTTAAAATGAGCGGTCTGTACGCCGAAGAGGCTAAAAAATACAGCCTTGAAAACTCTATAATAAAGGCCGAAAAAATGTTCCAAGACCAGATTAACGCAACAAAAAATTAACGTATAGTCGCGGTTTTTCGGCAGGTTTTTACGGTAATTTCCGCCGAAATTTGACTATTCGACAAATACCGACCAACAAAGCCATAAATCAGCAAAGTATTACATTGTGAAATCTATAAAGTTTATTAAGTAATAGTGTATAATTAAAGTACGCTAAATTGAAGAGGTAAATTTTATGGATGAAAGAATTTTTAATGCACAAACGGAAAACGAAGCCAGGTTCAGCGCGGCGCAGCTGCTTGAAGAGATAACCTCTCTTTTAGAAGATTATTTTATTTGCCGTACGGAACTGACCAAGGGCGGCGTAAACCTGACCTTTTTAAACAACCAACAATTCAGACTTGTAGCAAGCGAAATAGCTTAAATAAAATAAGCGCCCCTCTCGGGGCGCTTATTGCATATTCCGGGCCGCGTATTAAATATATTAGATATATGGCAACGGAAAAATTCAGCTCTAAAACGGGGTTTATTTTGGCGAGCGTGGGCGCTGCGGTCGGGCTTGGCAACGCGCTGCGCTTCCCCGGTCTTTGCGCAAAGTACGGCGGCGGCACGTACCTGTTTATCTATATTATCGCGCTTCTCGTCCTCGGCATACCCATGCTTAACGCAGAAATCGCGCTTGGCAGAAAGTTCGGGGGCGGCGCGCCCAAGTGCATGGAAAGCCTTGTAAAAGGCGGCGCAAAGCTCGGCTGGGCGGCTTGCCTCAACTCGCTTATAACCGCAATAATTTACGCCGGTCTTGCAGGCTGGATAATTGCCACGATTGTAAATATAGTTCCGCTGTGCATGGGCTCCGCCGATATGTCCAAAACGGAAATAAGCGGACACTTTTTCAAAAACGTTTTAAACGCCCGTAACGACGGCGTTATTTCAAGCATATCCCCCACCGTATGCGCCGGAATTGCCGTAGCTTTCGCGGCGATGTTTTTATGTTTGCGCGGCGGTGCGGACACCCTTTCAAAGGCTGCGAAATTCACCGTAATTATCCCCGTAGTCCTGCTTGCGTTCATGGCCGGGCGCGGACTTATTTACGAGAACAGCGGCACCGCTTTATCCGCGCTGTTCACGCCCGATTTTTCAAAACTCGCCTCGCCCGAGCTTTGGCTGAGCGCATTGGGTCAGGTGTTCTTTTCAATGTCCGTAGGGGTCGGAATTATGCCGGCATACGGCGCGTACCTGCCCGAGGGCACAAACATATTCAAGTGCAGTCTGATAATTGCCGCGGCGGACTTTGCCGTATCCGTGCTGGCTTCCGTAGTTCTGTTCACAACTTTGTACGGCTGCGGCTTGCAGGCAGAAATAGGCCAGTCGGGAATAATTACCGCCTTTGCAGTTTACCCCGTTGCAATAACTAAGCTGTTCGGCGCAACCGCCTGGCTGAACGCCGTTGCCGGAGTACTGTTTTACGCATCGCTTGCAATGATTGCAATTCAGGCGGCAGTATCTATGGCGGAAGCGTTTTTAGCGCCGCTTAGCGAGAGCTTCGGCATAAAAAAAGCCCGACTTGCGGGCTTAATTTGTATAATTGGTGCAGGAATATGCTTGATTTTCGCCACTTCCGCCGCAGTTGTGCTGGTCGACGTTTCCGACAGGTTCGTAAACTTTTACAACGTGCTACTACTCGCCATTGCCGAATCGCTGATACTCGGTTGGAGCGGCCAAATAAACGGGGTTTGCACCGAAATAAACAGGTTTACCAAAAAGCTGAAAATGCCGGAAAAGCCTTTTAAAATTTCCGTTAAGCTCCTCTGTCCGGCCGTGCTCATATCGCTGAGCGCGTACGAGGCGGTAAGGCTTATAATAAACGGACTTGACTTCCCCCTGTGGATTCAGGCAGGCTTCGGTTGGGGGCTTAGTCTTCTTGTTTTTGCTTGTTCTCTTTTAATCGGGAAACTCGCGAAAGCGCGCAGTATACCACGGGCACTAATACGAGCGTAACGAGCGTACCTATAATAAGTCCGCCGATAACCACAATGCCGAGCGGCTGCATAAGCTCGCTGCCCTGACCTACGCCTATTGCAAGCGGAATAAGCGCCAAAACTGTTGTAAGCGTAGTCATAAGTATGGGGCGCAAACGAACCTTGCAGGCCTCTACCACCGCCGTAAACCGTTCCATACCGCTTTCTTCAAGCTGTTTGATTTTTTCCAGCATTACTATTGCGTTATTGACCACGACGCCCATAAGCATTATAAGGCCTATAAACGATACTACGTTCAGACTTGTGCCGGTTATAACCAGCGCTATAAATCCGCCCGTGAAGCTGAACGGAATACTCGCCATAACTATAACGGGTTTTAAGAACGAGCCGAACTGCACCGCCATTACCGCGTACAGCAAAAAGAATGAAATTACAAGCGCCACGGCAAGCCCCTCGAACGCGTCGGTAAGATAGCTTGAAACTCCGCTGCTTTCAAAAGTATAGCCCTCGTACTCGGCCTTTTCGGCAAGCACCTCCGCGGCAATTTTTTGCAGCTTTTTGCTTGCAGAACCTGTATCCAGCGTGGGGTGCGAAGCCGATACGGAAATCATCTGTTTTCCGTTGGAACGGCGGATACACGCCTCCGTTTCTATACGCGTTACCCCACATATATCCTTTAATTTAACGGCTTTCATACCGCCGTCGTTCTCCGCGCCGACAACAAAGTTTTCCAAATCGGCAACGCTTTTTACAGCGTTTTCGTCAAACTTTACGTTAAGATTATAGCTCTCTCCGTCAATGGTAACCGAGCAGGCAGTGTACGAAGCTATGCCTATTCTCAGCGTTAAAACGGTCGTCTGATAATCGATGCCAAGCTCCGCCATTTTGCGGCGGTCGAACTTCAAATCGTATTCCACGGCGCTGTCGGTAGCGCTGTTTTTTACGTCCTTAAATCCGTTTTCTTCAAGGCCGAGGCGCGAGCAGATTTCGTCCGCAATTACTTTGAGAGTTTCGCCGTCCTCGCCAACTATCGTAACCGACATATCGTCCGAGCCGGACATAAGCGAAGCCACAACGCCGTCTATCTCTTTTACCGTAACGGCGCCGACTGGCTTGAAATTTTGGCTTTCGGAAAGCTCGCGTATCTTATTTACAACCTTTGAAGTGCCGCGGTTTGTAGAAAGCTGTACCGTTATTATACCCGTATCGGTAAGCGCCAAAAGTCCGTTTTTACCGACGCTGACCGAAACGTATTCCACGTTATCTATTTCGCTTTGAATTGCGCTTGCAAACTTAAATACGTCGGCCTGCACCTCGTCCAAATCGGAAACCGAGCCGTAGGACATATTTACTTCTATCTGTCCCTTGTCTATCGAGGGCAAGAACTCCGTGCCCGTCAAAAACAGCAGGCCCACGCTTCCGCCGAAGATAACTACCGCGCAAATTATCGTAATAAGCTTTTTGCCGAGCACCTTGGGCAATATCTTGCCGTACGCGTTTTGCACGGCGTTCATAACGTTATCCTGCTTGACTTTGCGCACAAAGCCCTTGAATTTACTTTCGGGTTTTTGCGTTATTTCGGGGATATTCGGGGGGCAATCCTTCTTTTTGAACCTTCCGCCTTTAAGCAGCGACCTTTCGCCGCTGAACAGCGAGTACAGCGTAGGGATAACGGTAACGGCAACCAAAAGCGAGAACGTAAGCGAGAATATAACCGCCCAGCTTAAATCGGTAAAGATTTCGCCCGTAAGACCGCCGGAAAAGATTATGGGTATGAACACGCAAACGGTCGTAAGCGTAGAGCCGAACAGCGCGCCACCGACTTCGGTTGTGCCGTCCACGGCCGCCTCGTAAGCCGTTTTATCCATCTCCCTGTGCTTTGTAATGCTCTCGATAACAACAATGCTGTTATCAACCAGCATACCTATGCCAACGGCCAGACCGCCGAGGGAAACCATATTCAGCGTTATGCCCATAAGCGAAAGGCAAATCAAAGCTGCAAGCACCGAAAGCGGCATTGTTACCGCGATTATCAGCGAAGAGCGGACTTTTTTAAGGAATACGAAGATTATCAGTATTGCCAGAACGCCGCCTATAAGCATACTGACTAAAACGTTTGAAATGCTGTCGGAAATGAACTCCGACTGGTCGTCCAAAAGCATTATTTTCGCGCCGTAGCTCTGTGACGAGCCGAGGTACTCTGTATAAGTCTTTTTTACCGCGTCCACCACCGCCGAAGCGTTTGCGCCGTTGGACTTGTAAACTTCTATAATAGTGCCCTTTATGACCTTTGCGCCGCCGTCGCCGAAGTAAACGTACGACGAAAAGCTGTCTTCAAGCTTGACCGTGGCAATTTCCGCAACGCTTGTAACAAGCGTTTCCCCTGAAAAATCGGTTTTTAAAATAAAGTCGAAAAGCGGCTCGGAAAGCTTAAACTCGAACACTCCTTCAAGCTTTAAATCGCGGTAAAGCGCATTGAACTCCGCCGCCGTAATTTCCTCGCCAAGCTCTTCCCTGCGCTCCTCCAATAGCGACATATTATACTTATAATTATCGCTGCGCACAAACGCCATAAACGTGGGCGAGGCTATTATAGGGTGCTCCGACGAAAGCTCCGTTCCGGTAAACAGCAACGCGCACTCCGCGTCGGTAGGAACGTACCCGTCGCCCTCGTCGCGCTTTTTATCGGCAATGCTTCTGAGCCCCGTTGCCGAGGTCTTTTTTACGAAGTCCGCATCTGCCGAAATTTCCTCGTCGGAACGGGGCGAGCCGTCCTCGTTTTTGTCGCAGACCCCCATATATCTTGCAAGTTCGATATACGCGGCGTTATCGTCGCCGTTAAAATCGTAATCGTCGTCGTAACGTTTTCTGAAATCGATAAGGTCGTTCAAGACGCCGTCGCGCACCATTATAAGCATATCCTGCGTAATGGTAAACGGCAGGTCGTACCTATCGTTTATTGTTTCGGCAAGGTCTTTAAGCTCCTCGTCCGTTCTGTCCTCTACAACTCTTTGTAAGCGCTTGTTAATGTCTTTAAGTTCGTCGGCGGTAAAACCGCTTACAAGGTTTATGTAAGTTTTATATTCGGATAGCTCGTCAAGCTCGTCGGCGGACATATTGCCGAGGTCGTTCAACACGGCTAACACTCCGCCGTCCAAATCGGTTTCAAGCTCGCGCAAGTCTTGTGCCGACTGCTCCTCATACATTTGGGCAAGCTGTTTTACCGAAGTAAGTAAGCCTACTATCGCAGGCGGAAGAGTTACGGGCATTTTGTTTATATCGTCAACGCTCGTTACGTCGGAGTTATTGCGTATCTGCATGTCGCCGCCGTCCTGAGTAATGTTGCCGAGCGGTATATCCAGCGCGCCGTAAGAAAATGCCTGGACTATTAACGGGCTTATAAGCTCCAAGCCCTCGAACGGGCTGATAACGTACGAAGTTTCCGCGCCGCCCTTAATTTCTACGCTTTCGACACCGTCAATGCCGGAAAGCTGCGCGGCAAGCTCCTTTGCCGCTTTGTAAGCGTTTAAAAGGTTTCCGTCCTCTTCGGTAACGGAGAGCACCGCAAGCGCTTCGGCGTTCAAATCGATATCGTAGACGGAAGTCGTAACCCCGTCGGGCAGGTCTACCGAAGATAGCTTTTCCTGAATATCGCTCTTCTTATCGGTTGTGTCCGTGCCGTAATCGAAGGAAAGCAGAACGGCCGAAACGTTATCGTAAGAATAGCTGTCAAAGCCGGTAAGTCCGCCTATTGAAGAAAGGTTTTCTTCAAGCTTTTCGGTTACGTCCTTTTCAACCGAGGTTGCGTTGGCGCCGGGATAGATTACCTGCACGCAGACCATGGGCACGTTTATGTCCGGCAACAGGTTTACGGGCATTTTAACCGTTGCGTAAACCCCGAACGCAAGCACGAAAATTACTATTAAAATTATTGCGACCGACTGTCGTATTATAAATGAGAAAAACTTTTTCATAATAAATTAACGTGGGCAAGCCGTTTTTAGGCTTGCCCGAAACTTTTTTAATTTTGAATTCAAATCAGGCTTGATAAAATTGCAAGGTTTGCCGCCAAATCGATATTGCGCACGTTGAAATCTTCCGGCACTTTTAAAAGCACGGGCGCAAAGTTCAAAATTGCTTTTACGCCGCAACCGACCAAAACGTCGGCAACCTCCTGCGCGTGAGTTGCCGGCACGCAGATTACCGCAAGCTCTACGCCGAGTTTTTCAACGCCCTCTTTTGTTTCCGAAACGTCGTAAACGGGCTTGCCGGAAATTTCCGTGCCGATTTTTTCGGGGTCTTTATCGAATGCGGCAACAATCTCTATGCCGTAGTTGATAAATCCGCCGTACGATAACAGCGCGTGACCGAGGCCGCCTGCACCGAAAATCGCCGCGTTCTTTTTATTGTTGCAGCCAAGGTAATCTTCAAGCGCCGCCACAAGCTCTACGCGGTTATAGCCGACGCGCGTTCTGCCCTGCGCCGAGGTATACGCCAAATCCTTACGCACTAAAACTTCGCCCATATTCAGAGCGCGCGCAATTGCGCCCGAGGATATATATTCCGCGCCGCCGTCCAAGGATTTTAAATAATTTAAATAAACGGGAAGTCTTTGCAGACAAGTTACCGGTATATCGCTTTTCATTTTAACTCCTTCACTCCATTGCAGCGGCCGCCGCACCCAAGACTGCGGCGCGCGCACCAAGCTTTGCCGAGGCTATCTCCACGGGATAGTTCCCGTAAACTTCCTTCGTTACCGCCTCTTTCAAAGGCTTTGTAAGCCGCGAGCCCTGCGCTGCCATTTCTCCGCCGATTATAATAAGCTGCGGACGGTACAGGTTTGCAAGGTTTCCTACTCCGCAGGCAAGGTATTTTAAATATCTTTCCACAACTTCCTTTGCGGTGCGGTCGCTGTCCATATGCCCGAAAGCCGTTTTTTCGTCGGCGGTTTCGTGGTTACAGCTCTTCCACATCTCCGAGGAAGTGTACTCTTCCATAGCCCACTTGGTACGGGCTTTAAGCGCGCGCGTAGAGCAATACACCCCGAAGCATCCGCGCCTGCCGCACTTGCAAAGATTTCCGCCGCGCTCTATTACCATATGCCCGAACGCGACGTCCTCGCTCCCTTTAAAGAGCTTGCCGCCGTAAACGTATCCGCCGCTCACCTCTTCGCTGAGGTCAAGATAAACGCAGTCTGAATAATCTTTGCCGGCGCCGAACTTAGCCTCGCCCAAGGCCGAAGCGTTTGCGCCGTGTAATAAGGTTACTTTAACGCCGAGCTTCTTTTCAAGCGCTTTTCCGTCAACCTCGCCCGAGCAGCTTACTCCCACGCCGGAAATTTTTGAAAACACGGTCTTTGCGCCCTGAACGAGAATTTCCGAAAGCCTTACAAGGCATTCCGTAATATTTTCGCCGCGGCTTACCGCCAAAGAGTTTTCCGCAAAAACTTTGCCATTTTCATCAATGATAAGACCCTTCACCTCAGACGTGCCGACGGACAGACCCAAATACAACGACATTAAATTTCCCCTAATTGATAATTTTTTATTTAATTATATAACTTATAATCAGTTTCGTCAAGTTAAAAAATGCGGCGCTCTGACGAGCGCCGCCTGAATTCTATTATTTACTGCCCGTCGAGCCGAAGCCGCCCTCGCCGCGCACCGTTTTCGAAAGCCCGTCCGTTTCAACGAACTCCGCCGTAATATACGGAGTAATTACAAGCTGAGCTACGCGCTCGCCGACGGCCACCGTCTGAGGGATATCGGAATGGTTATGAAGCGCAACCTTAACCTCGCCGCGGTAATCGCAGTCCACGACCCCGACTTTGTTTGCGGGGGCTAGCCCTTTTTTGGTTGCAAGACCGCTTCTTGCATAGATAAGTCCGGCATATCCCAGGGGCAATTCAAGCGCAAGCCCCGTGGGCACTAATACCGTGGTATGCGGCGCAACGGTAATTTCCGCGTCTATACAAGCGTACAAATCCGCGCCTGCGGCGTACTCACTACCGTATACGGGAATAACTGCTTTTTCGTTGAGCTTTTTAATTGCAACTTGCATTTTCATCGGTAAAATCCTCGATAAACGCGGCATATATGGGGGTCAAACTATCGTTTGCTCGTCCCACAGCACTATTTTATCCTGCTTTAAAGTCGGCTTTACAAGTATTATTCTCTGGTTGGACGAGCCGCGGAACAACAGGTTCAAATCTTTGAGCTCTTCCACAAACTTTCCGTCCACCAGAACGTCCAGGCATTTAAGCATTCGCATAACCGTATCCACGTCGCCGAGCTTGCCCGTTAAAAGGTGAGCTTCGAAGTCGTAACCCGTGAACGCCCACAACGATTTTTTGGGATAGGCTTTTCTCAGTCTTTCCAAAAACGGCGCAAGCACAACCTGATTTTCAGGCTCGAACGGGTCGCCGCCGAGCAGCGTAAACCCCTTAATATAGTCGGGTTTCATGCTTTCTATTATGGAATTTTCGACTTCCTTAGTGAAAGGCTCGCCGTAACCGAAGTCCCACGTTTCCGGGTTGAAGCAGTTCTTGCAACGGTTGCGGCAACCGCTCACGTACAGCGATACGCGCACTCCCGGCCCGTTGGAAACGTCGAACGGCTTTATTTTTGCATAATTCATAAACGTGCCGTTTAATCCTTGTATCTTTATTGCGTTACCAAAGTCGTGCGGTAACGCACATCAACCTTAATTATAAGTGTAATACGCGCGACTTAATCTCTTTTGTTTTGCCGACGTTCCAGAAGTTTTCGCCGAGGTAACCGCAGGTACGACGGGTAACGTTCATCTTTCTCTGGTCTTTATTGTGGCAAACGGGGCACTCCCATTCGTTATCGTCGTTAATGATAATTTCGCCGTCGAAGCCGCAAACGTGGCAGTAGTCGGACTTGGTGTTGAACTCGGCGTACTGAATGTTGTCGTAAATGAAGCGTACAACGTCCTCGATAGCCGTTAAATTGTGGCGCATATTGGGAATTTCAACGTAGGATATAGCGCCGCCGGAAGAAATCTTCTGGAACTGACTTTCGAACTTGAACTTCGAGAACGCGTCGATATTCTCGCGCACGTCGACGTGATAGCTGTTGGTATAATAGCCCTTGTCGGTTACGTCCTCGATAGTGCCGAAGCGCTCCTGGTCGATTCTTGCAAAGCGGTAGCAAAGGCTTTCCGCAGGCGTGCCGTAAAGTGCAAAACCGATATTGGTTTCCTTCTTCCATTTTTCGCAGTGCTCGCGGAGCGACTTCATAACTTTAAGCGCAAATTCCGTGCCCTCGGGAGCGGTGTGCGAGCAGCCCTTTACAAGCTTTGTAACCTCGTAGAGGCCTATATATCCCAGAGATATCGAAGAATATCCGCCGAATAAATACTTGTCGATTTTTTCGCCCGGTTGCAGTCTTGCAATCGCGCCGTACTGCCAGTGCACGGGTGAAACGTCGCTGGTTACGCCCATAAGCGCGTAATGGCGGCACATTATAGCCTCGAAGCAGAGGTTAAGTCTTTCTTCTAAAAGCTCCCAGAATTTCTTTTCGTCGCCCTTGGAAAGTATGCCTATCTGCGGAAGGTTTAACGAAACAACGCCCTGGTTGAACCTGCCCTCGAACTTGTAGTTGCCGTTTTCGTCCTTCCAGGGGGACAGGAACGAGCGGCAGCCCATAGGCGAGAACACGTTGCCCTCGTAATTTTCGCGCATCTTCTTTGCGGAAATGTAGTCGGGGTACAAACGCTTTGACGAGCACTTAACTGCAAGCTTGGTAAGATAATCGTACTTGCCGCCTTTAAGGCAGTTGTTTTCGTCCAAAACGTAAATGAGCTTGGGGAACGCCGGGGTAACGTAAACGCCCTTTTCGTTCTTTATGCCCTGATAACGCTGTTTTAAGATTTCCTCTATAATCATAGCGTTTTCTTCGATATACTCGTCCTTTTCGTCGAGATAGAGGAAAAGCGTTACGAACGGCGACTGACCGTTGGTGGTCATGAGCGTGTTAATCTGATACTGAATGGTCTGAACGCCAGCTTTAAGCGCTTCTTTGACGCGGAGGTCAACGAAGCTGTTCTTGGTTTTCTCGTCAAGAGTATCGCCGAACTGCTCGTTGCACTGCGCAACGTACTTTTCGCGCGTTAAACGAAGGTACTTGCCGAGGTGCGCGATATTTACCGACTGTCCGCCGTACTGCGACGAAGCAACCGANGCGATAATCTGNGTGGTTATGGTGCAGGCCGTCTGGAACGACTTGGGGCTTTCTATCATTTTGCCGTTCATTACCGTGCCGTTTTCAAGCATATCCTTAATATTAATAAGGCAGCAGTTGAAAATGGGCTGCAAAAAGTAGTCCGCGTCGTGGAAGTGAATAGCGCCCTCGTCGTGAGCTTTGGAAATGTGCTCGGGCAAAAGAATTCTGCGAGTCAAATCCTTGGAAACCTCGCCTGCAATAAGGTCGCGCTGGGTGGAAGCCGTACGCGCGTTCTTGTTGGAGTTCTCCTCCATTACGTCCTTGTTGGAGTTGCGGATAAGCGAAAGTATGCTCTCGTCCGTGGTGTTGGCCTTACGGATAAGCGCGCGCTCGTAACGGTAAAGGATATAAGCCTTCATAAGCTGATACTTCTGCATCTCCATCAGCTTTTCCTCTACCATATCCTGAATGTCCTCTACAAGCAGGCGCATTCTGTGGCGCGACGCAATGTCGTCCACTATGGCGTTAATCTGCTTGTCCGTAATTCTGTCCTCGAAATCGACCGCCTCGTTTGCCTTGGAAATTGCAACCGCAATCTTCTTTCTGTCGAAATCGCAGGTAGTTCCGTCACGCTTTATAACCTTCATTTTTTCACTTCCTCCCGTGGCGTGCGCAATTTTTGCGCCCCACATAATGTATATTGTTTTTAGCCTTACTACAATATATTGTGTTGAGCAAGGTCTTATTACCTGAAAATTTTTATGCCCCGAAGGTTCGCGAGCAAGGTAAAGTATAATATTACCAAACTTTAAAGTCAAGCTTTAAAACACAATATCTTGTATGATAATTTTTAACGCAATAACTAAATATTGTGTGTTACAATTTGTAACAAAATACGCGTTTTTGCCGAAAAACCGCAAAATAACGCGCTCAAACCGCGTTTGGAGGCCGTGAAACCTAACATTTTGTAAAACATTTAAAAAAATCGGCTGCGATTTGCAAATCGCAGCCGATTTTTATATAAATTTACTTAGGTAAGTTAAGTCCAGCTTCCACTCGGGCACAAGGTTTCGGCGGCGGTGCGCTTCGTTCGCCTCGCCCAGGGCCTTGCGGTATTCCGCGTAGTTGCAGCCGTTCACTTTCATAAAATGCTCGCTTGCCTCTTTTTCGCGCCCCATAAGCGAGGTTCGGCCGATATGAATAACCTCGTGGCAGTCCCTGCATACGGCAATAACGTCTTTAAGCTTCTGCACCCGGGCGGCTTCGTCGTACTCCCACTGCTCGTGCGCCTCCAACCTTTTGCACTCCCTTCCGCAGATAACGCATTTGCCGTTCGCCCGTGCGTACGCGTCTTTCCGCACGACGTCCCACTGCGCGGGCGATAAAATACTTCTTAAATTACTGTACCAGCAGCTATCCGGCACAAGCTCGAAATTGAGTTTCATACGGCCATTATAACTTATCGGGGTTAAAATTTCAACAAATGCGTTGACAAATATCGGCGCGTGCGGTTAAAATAAACTTACTATGGAAGAAGAAAAAATCAAAAAACTTATGCGCGGCGAGCGCGTGGGCACGGCCTTTACCGCCGTTTGCGGCGCGGCGCTTATTTATTTTATAATATGTTTCAGCATTGCTCGCGTCAAAGGCATTTACGCGTTGGAGCTGACCGCGCTTATTTCCGCGCCGATAATTATGGCGGCCTCGGTTGCCGTTGCGGCTTACTGCAATATCAAATTCGGCGGCGCGCTGGACAGGCTTATCAAAGATTACGTTCGCGACGTGCTCGTTCAGAACGCGGCACTCATGCACCCCGAGCGCGATTCGCTTACCTTTTACTGCGCCGTCGGCGAAACTCAGGCAACGCTTAAAGTAAACGCATATAAAGAAGTTATTAACTTTGATTTTTCAGCCTTTAAAAAGCTCAGTTTATCGCGCAAAGCCGATATCGCCGCGGCAATTGAGGCCAGAATATGCGTTACTTTCTGCCGTTTGGCGTTAGAGCGCGGCGTAAATTACGAGAGCGTAGGCTACGCGCCTTTGACGGGCAAAAACAAGGACAAGGTTACTTACATAATAAAGGGCGGCAAGATAGAAAAGCGCGCCTATAAAAGCTATTTGAAGAGCAAGCAGAAATGAAGAGCGGACTTATTCTTATAAACGCTTACGCCAACCTTGCGCCCGTTATAAACCAGGCCGAACGCCTGAGTGCGGAGTTTGAAAAGCTGGGCGTAAAGACCGAAATTAAAACTCGCGCGCAGGTTTTGGCGCGCATAGACGATAACGGAAACGCTTTTGCGGATATTGAAAACTACGACTTTTGCGTTTATCTTGACAAGGACAAGTATCTTTCGCAGATACTCGAAAAGCGCGGACTGCGACTTTTCAACAGCCACTCCGCCATTCAGGCTTGCGACGATAAAATGCAGACTCATCTTTTATTGAGCGGAAACGGCATACCCATGCCTGCGACTATCCCCGCGCCGCTTTGCTATACTCCGGCCGCGCCCGTAGACAAGCAAATGCTTGACTACGTTGAGAAAACGCTCGGATATCCCGTGATAGCCAAGGCCTGCTACGGCTCGCGCGGAGAGTTCGTTTTTAAGGCGGACGACAGAAAATCGCTTGAAGCACTCGCCGAAAAATTAAAGCTTACCCCCCATCTTTACCAGCGGTTTGTTAAAGAGAGCTGCGGCAAAGACGTGCGCGTTATTGTTATAGGCGGAAAGGTTAAAGCGGCAATGATAAGACGGGCTGAAAGCGACTTCCGCTCGAATATAGAGCTTGGCGGAACGGGTTTTGCCTATAATTGCCCCCCGAATATGCTTGATTTATGCGAAAGGACGGCAAAAATTTTAAAGCTCGATTACTGCGGAATAGACGTATTGCAGGGCGATAAAAACTACGTTTGCGAGGTCAACTCCAACGCGTTTTTCGGCGGCATAGAAAGCGTTACGGGAATAAACGTTGCAAGGCTTTATGCCGAGCATATTTTATCGGTCGTATAAAAGATATGACTTTGCGTAAACTATTTGTATGAGTAAACGCAAAAACCATCAACTTATGGACGAGGTATTCGAGGACTGCGCAAGCGCTCACGAATGTACCGGACTTTTACAGAAGATTTCGTTAGACCCCGACGAGGTACGCAAGTTCCACAAGATGTTTAACGAATAAAAGTACCCGTTGCCAACCCCAAGAGAACACATCTAAGCGCGCCTTTTGGTCGGCTTTCGCACCGTGCGCCATTGTAGTACGCGTGTACGACTGCTGTCGCCCAGCGCAAAATCCATTCCAAAATGCGCAGCTTAGACGCCTTGCGATTTTACGAGGCAAATTTTGAGATTAGTCAAGGCAAAGACCGCAGGTAATACCAAAAGTATTATCAAGGGCTTTAACGCAGAATAAGCCAAAATTTGCCCGAAAAGTTGTGTTCAACTGGGGTTGGCAACGGGTAACGACAGTATAGAAGATTAAATTTAAGCCGCTCGCAAGTAGTCTTGCGAGCGGCTAAGGCGGAATAAATGAAGTACATACTTGCTCTTGACCAGGGCACAACAAGCACGCGAGCAATAGTGTTTGCAAAGAGCGGCGAAATAATTTCTTCGGCTCAGCAGGAGTTCAGGCAAATTTACCCGAAAGCCGGCTGGGTTGAGCATTCACCGCAGGATATTATGGGGTCTACGGTCGCCGTGATAAGCGAAGCGCTCGTGCGCGCCAACCTTACGGCCGCGGATATCGCCGCTATGGGAATTACCAACCAGCGCGAAACCACGCTCGTCTGGGACAAAAAAACGGGCAAGCCCGTATGTAACGCAATCGTATGGCAGTGCCGACGCACGGCGGATTTTTGCGAGCGGTTGAAGCGCGAGGGCTTTTCCGAAAAGATTTATAACAAGACGGGCTTAGTGCCCGACGCCTACTTTTCCGCGACTAAAATAAAGTGGATACTCGACAACGTCGAAGGCGCGCGCGAACGCGCCGAGCGCGGCGAGCTGCTGTTCGGCACGATAGACACGTTTATTTTATGGCAGCTTTCCAAGGGCAGAATTTTTGCAACCGACTACACCAACGCAAGCCGCACAATGCTTTTCAACATACATACGCTGAAATGGGATAACGAGCTTTTGCGGCTCTTTGATATCCCCTCTTCTATGCTGCCCGAGGTTCACCCCAGCGGACATATCTACGGCGAAACCGACGCGGCGTTCTTCGGCAGTCCCGTACCCGTATGCGGAGTCGTGGGCGACCAGCAATCGGCGCTGTTCGGGCAACTCTGCACGCGCGAGGGCGACGTTAAAAACACCTACGGCACGGGGTGCTTTTTACTTATGAACACCGGCCGCCGCGCGGTAAAAAGCCGCAACGGGCTTGTTACGACGCTCGGCGCGTGCCTCGGCGGAAAACCCGATTACGTTCTCGAAGGCTCGGTTTTCGTCGGCGGCGCGGTCGTACAGTGGCTTAGAGACGAGCTTAAAGTTATATCCTCCTCCGAAGAAAGCGAAACTCAGGCGCTTTCCGTTAAAGACAGCGGCGGAGTTTACGTCGTACCTGCGTTTACGGGGCTTGGCGCGCCGTACTGGGACGCAGAAGCGCGCGGAACGATTGTAGGGATAACGCGCGGAACAAGCCGCGCACAGATAATTAGGGCGGCCTTAGAGGGTATTGCCTACGAGGTCTGCGACCTGGTTCAGGCTATGGAAAAGGACGCAGAAATGAACATTACTAGGCTTGCCGTTGACGGCGGAGCTTCTAAAAACGAGTTTTTAATGCAGTTTCAGGCGGACATTTTAAACTGCGAGGCCGTGCGCCCCGAGCTTGCCGAAACTACCGCCCTAGGCGCAGCGTACCTTGCAGGGCTTTGCTGCGGCTTTTGGAGCAGTACAGAGGAAATTAAAAGCTTGTCCGCTCAAAGCAAAATTTATTCTCCGAAAATGACCGAGCGCAAGCGCTTGGAGCTGTTGGACGGTTGGCGCAAAGCCGTCCGCCAAACAAGACAGAACTAATTTTTAAAGCCGCCCACGGAAAATTCCGTGGGCGGCTTTTTATTTATCTTTTTCCTCTTTCTCTTCCTCTTCTTCGTCTTCCTCGGAAAGCTTTTCAAGCATTTTCAAAAGCTCGTCCTCGGAAAGTTCTTCGCTTGTGCTTTCAAGCTTGCCGTAGGCCAGCTTATCGTGATGAATAGTCATATTTTTATACCTCTTGGATATTATATCATATTAATTAAAGAACGGCAATAGCAAAAGCTGATTGCCGCTCTTATTCTTTTATGGAGGTGATGAACGCATTTAATTTAACTCTGACGGTCAACCCGTACTTATGTTTGCACGGGCCGACCGTCAAAAATAAGGAGAGAGAAATTCAAATTAAACTATTCTTATATCCATCTTGGACTGAACTATCGAAAGTTTGTCAACGTCGGGTATCAGGTGAACCGTGCCCGTCACGGGAGTTTCGCTGCTGACGTAAACGGTATTTTCGCCTATCTTGCAGATAACGAACTTTTCTCTGCCGTAATCGGCAACGCCGACAGCTTCGGCCGTAATGCCCTGCTCTGCGAATTTAAGGTCGTACGGGCTGCACTCGTAGCGGAGCGCTTCCTCGAACACGCGCTTAACGCCGATAGCGGAGATAAGCTTCTGCGAGATAGCTTCGGGCGAGTCAAGCTTGGCGTCCTCAATGCCCAGGCTGAACTTGATAACCTTCTTTTTCTTGGGTTTGCCGTTTACTTCGACTTCTTCCACTACTTTCTCTTTCAAAAGCTTGCCGCCGAAGGTCATAACCTCGGGCATCTTATCCACAACGGTCTTGCCGTCGGAGAGTATGGAAATCTTCTTTAAATCGATAGAAATTTTAGCCTTGCCCTTCTTAACTTCCTTATCTACAACCGCATACATTCTTCTGCCTGCAAGCTCGAACGATAAGAGGTTTACGCCGTTAATGGTTTCGCAGTCCACAACGTCCACTTCCGCGTCCTTGCCGAGCGTGATTGCGTTTGTAGGTATGAGCATTTCGCCCTTGCAGTTTTCGCACTTGATTGCGGAAGGCAGCTCGATTTCGTGGCCGAGGAAGCAAAGTTTGCCGTCCTTGACCTCGCAGTCGAGGTAGTTGTATTCGGGGATACGGGGAAGAATACTTTCCTCCGTTTCCTTATCGAAGAAGTGAACCTTATCCAAATCGAGCGCCGCATCCACGACAATTCCGGTCTGAATATCCAAATCGCCCTTGCTGTCGATAATAATTCTCGTGGAGCTTTCGGTGTAGCCGTCGCCGTCCATATTAATATCGCCGTAAACGAGGGTCTGGTTGCCCAGCTCTTCCTTGTGCGACAGGCGTACTTTAATAATGGAATTGCTTGCTTTTACGACCTTGGGGTCAATGGAAACCGCCTCGCAGCGGAGACCGATATAGACCTTTTTCTGTCCGTCGAGATACGAGGGTCTTATTTTGTAAAGTCTGGAATAGGGAACGGTAATTTTCGCGTCGGAATACTCGAACCTTATTTCAACGTTATCGCCGTTCTTTAAGAGCGTGCCCTCGAAGAAGTTCATCTGCGGAGTGCCTATGAAGCCGGCAACGAATTTATTGCCGGGATAGTTGTAAAGGTTTTTGGGAGTATCGATTTGCTGAACGAAACCGCTCTTCATAACGACAATGCGCGTACCCATCGTCATAGCCTCTATCTGGTCGTGGGTAACGTAGATAAAGGTCGTGCCGAGCTTTGCGTGGAGTTTTGCGATTTCGCTGCGCATCTGGGTTCTGAGCTTTGCGTCGAGGTTGGAAAGCGGCTCGTCGAGAAGCATAACCTTGGGTTCGCGGACAATTGCACGGCCGAGCGATACGCGCTGGCGCTGTCCGCCGGACATTTCCTTGGGCTTTTTACCGAGGTATTCGGTAATGCCGAGGATTTCCGCCGCTTCGGTTACGCGCCTGTTGATTTCCTCTTTGGGGAGCTTGCGTATTCTGAGGCCGAACGCGATGTTCTCGAATACCGTCATATGCGGATACAGCGCGTAGTTCTGGAACACCATTGCGATATCCCTGTCCTTGGGCTCCATATCGTTTACAACGAGGTCGCCTATCATGAGCTCGCCGGCGCTTATGTCTTCAAGACCGGCTATCATTCTGAGCGTAGTTGATTTACCGCAGCCCGACGGGCCTACGAATACGATAAATTCCTTGTCTGCGATTTCCATATTGAAATCGTTTACCGCCTTCGTGCCGTTGGGATATACCTTATATATGTGTTTAAGACTTAAACCTGCCATTTAATTTTTCCCGTCCTTTAAGTTAATATTGCTATTGAATATTTGGGCATCGTAAGCGTACCCGAACCTTGCTTTACACTGCCGCTGACGCAGATTCCCTGCGCAAGCTTGCCGTCCACGGTTACCGTCTTTTTCTCGGTTGAGAAGTTTATAACGATTTTAACCGTTTCGTCGCCGTAAGTTTTGCTGAAAGCCAGAACGTACGGGTCGTCGTTTGCGAGGAGCTTTGTCGTTCCGCGCATTATCGAGGGGAACGCGTTGCGAACGTTGTTGCAGACTTTGTAGTAATTCAGAATGGAATTTTTATCTTTGAGCTGCTTATCAACACCGTCGAAAATATATTCCGTGCTGGTTACTCCCGGAGGCGCTTTGGTAACGTTTTCGGGCTTATCCCAAAGCATACCTATGCGCTTATCGGGGTCGTTCTGCGAGCCTATCATACCTATTTCGTCGCCGTAATAGGTGAAAGTGTTGCCGCTGTACATTGACAGCAGTCCGTATGCAAACTTGATTTTTTCGGGGTCGCGCTGCATAATGCCGGCGGCTCTGCCCGTATCGTGGTTGCAAATGAACGGCGCCGGGATATACTGTCCGGCCATGTCGTTGACGTACTTAATCGAGCTCCAATAGGTTGCGGCCGACTGTGTATTTACCGACGAGGCAATATAACCGTCCGCCTGAGCTGCCGGGAAGCAGAAGAAGCTGTCGCAGCCGCTCTTGTAGAAGTCCGTAATAGTACTTCTGTTTGTCCAGGCCTCGCCTACGATATAAGCGTTTTCGTTATACTTAACGGCGGTGTCCTTTATCCACTTGCAGAAGTCTACGCTTTTCTGACCGTCCGTTTTGTAATAGTACATAACGCCGTCAAGACGGAAACCGTCGGTGCCTTTTTCAAGCCAGAACTTCATTATGTTTTCTATTTCGCCGCGAACCGCGCTGTTATCCAGGTTTAAGTCGGGCATGTCGCCGCTGAACCAGGACTCGTAATAGGAGTTGCCGTTCTTGTTATAGCCTTCCTTATAGCTTGACGACCAGGTGTAATAACTGCGGTACTTAGCATCGCCCGAAGCCGAAGCCGTAAACCAGGGGTGCTGCGACGAGGTGTGGTTGACAACAAGGTCGATTATGACCTTTATGCCTTTCTCGTGCGCGGCCGTTAAAAGGTTGTCGTAGTCTTCCATAGTCCCGTAGTTGGGGTTTACGTTGTAGTAATCTTTTACGTCGTAGCCGTGATAGCTGGGGCTGGGATGAATGGGCATAAGCCATATACCCGTATAGCCCAAATCGCGAATATAGTCGAGCTTTTCGGTTACGCCGTTCAAGTCGCCTACACCGTCGCCGTCGGAGTCCCTGAAAGAGCGTACGAATATTTCGTAATAGTTATCGTAGTTGTCGTCGATTAAGTTTTCTTCAAGCAGGCTTACCTTTCCGCAAGCCGCAAAACCCAAAAGCGACAGCACGCCGGCCATAAGGCAGCAAATCAAAGTAAGAAGTTTCTTTTTCATGTCTTACCCCTTTACCGAGCCGCCCGTTACGCCTTCCACGTAGTACTTCTGCAACCAGAAGAACAGTATGGTTATGGGTATGGATACGAACACCGCCGCGGCACAGAACCTTGTAAAGTACTCGTAAATGGTTTCCCTTTGAAGCATATACTTCAAACCTACTGCAACGTTGAAGTATTTCTGGTCGCCGAACGCCATAAGCGATGCGAACATATAGTCGCCCCAAGGCGCCATAAACGCCGTTAAAATCGTGTAAATGATTATGGGCTTAGACAGGGGAAGTATTACCTTGATAAATACCGTGTGCCTGCTTGCGCCGTCGATACGCGCCGCCTCGTCCAAAGACTTGGGGATTGTATCGAAGAAGCCCTTACAGATGTAGTAGCCCATACACGAGCTTGCCGTGTAAACGAGGATAAGTCCTACAAGGCCCATTTCCTGAGTAAGGCCGATAAGCTTTAACAGGAAGTAAATTGCCGTCATCGACATGAAGCCGGGGAACATGCCCAAAATGAGCATTAAGTTCATAAGCGGCTTTCTCATTTTGAACCTTAAACGCGAAAGCGCGTAGCTGGTTACGAGAACGATAATCGTCTGAATGATGGTTACGACGAACGCTATCAGAAGCGTAGTGCCGTACCAACGGGGGAAGTTGTAAACCGAAGTATCGGTAAACAGCTTGATGTAGTTATCGAAAGTCCACTGCTTGGGCCAGAAGTAAAGTATCGCCGCGCCCGGCTCCGCCCTCAACGACTGTAAAATCAGATAGAAAAACGGGAACAGCCAAACGATACTTATAATAGTCAGAACAACGTATATAACGGCGTTAGTGCCGTGCTCTACGGCTTTTTTACTGCGATATTTCTTAGCCATTACATGAAGTCCTCCTCGTTTTTAACTGAACCGGAACGGTTGTATACTATAAGCGAAACGACCGCCGTAATTATGAACATCAAAATACTGATAACCGAAGCTATGCCGTAGGACTGTTTATCCATAGTAAGTTTGTACAGCCAGGTTATAAGCAGGTCGGTTTCGCCGGCGCCGCTTGCAAGTTCCAGCGAAAGCGGAGCGCCGCCCGTCAAAAGGTAAATAACGTTGAAGTTGTTAAGGTTGCCTATGAACTGACTGATAAGATACGGGGTGGTTACGTGCAGCATATACGGAAGGGTTATCTTCATATACGCTTTAACGGGGCCCGCGCCGTCTATCCTTGCCGACTCGTACAAGTCCTCGGGGATATTCATTAATATACCCGTGCAGATAAGCATCGTATACGGAATACCTATCCAGATGTTGACTATAATGATAGTCGCCTTTGCCCAGTTGCCGTCGGTCAAGAAAGGAATATGCGTTTTAGTTATTCCCCACTGCTGCAACAGCACGTTGATAATGCCCGTGTCCGAGAACATCTGAGACATTAAAAG
>JAAUYR010000004.1 GCA_014805025.1 Clostridia bacterium
GGAATGTTATTGGAAGAGTTTGATGTGGATAAGTATGAAAGAACGATTAGAATGGAGGGAAGAGAAGAAGGAATAGAAGAAGGAATAGAACAACTATCCGGTTTGACAACTATTCTGCTGGAACAGAATCGGATGCAGGATTTGAAGCGTGCTCTGAAAGATAAGAAATACCGGGATATGTTGTTTAAAGAATTTGGGCTATAAATAATAACATGTTTGAAGCGGGTAGTAGGTGATATTTTAATAGTAATCCGTTCGGAAAACTTAGAAAAGTATATGGTGAAAAAAGATGGAACAAAAAATCATTTTTCTGGATATTGACGGAACATTGACAGAGCCGGGTAAAAATGTAGTGCCTAAGTCCGCTCTGTGGGCAATTACACAGGCGAGAAAGCAGGGACACTATGTGTTCCTGTGTACAGGGCGGAGTTTCGGTATGATATTGCCGTTTTTGCAATATGACTTTGACGGAATAATAGCCAGTGCAGGAGGGTATATTGAGTGCCGCAAAGAAGTAATCTATGATTGTCCGATGACGGAAGAGCAGAGACGGACTGCCATGGATTTATTTAAAGAAAACGGGATTTTTCATACATTAGAGTGTATGGATGGCTGCTATACGGATGAAGGGTTCAAAGATTTTCTGCGCAGCCATGCAGGCGAAGGGAATAATAGTGAATTGCTGCGCTGGCAGGAGCAGATTGAAAAATCGTTAAATGTCTTTCCGATGGAAAAATATCGTGAACAGCCGGTATATAAGATTATTATGGTAGGCACATCATGGGAACAGTTTGTGCAGCCAAAGAAGATTTTGTCATCTGACTTTGTATTCAGTATACCGGGTGAAGATCAAAATGGTTTCATCAACGGCGAAATCATAAACAGGAAGTTTAATAAGGGAAAGGCAGTGGAGCAGGTTTGTGAGCGGTTAAATATTCCGCTATGCCGGTCAATAGCCATCGGAGACAGTATAAATGATATAGAAATGCTTGAAACTGCGGGCTTAAGCATTTGCATGCGAAATGGAAGCGAAGAATTGAAGAAAATAGCAGACGATATATGCCCGTCGGTACAGGAAGATGGTATATTGCATGCTTTTTCGAAGTATTGTTTGATAGGAAAGCAATAAGATTAGTAAAAAGGGGCCGTAAATCTATCTTGGTTTTACTGCTTCTTTTTTTATAAAAAATCAAAAATTAAAAAAAGCTATTGACAGACATGCAGATGAGTGGTAAAGTCTATCTAACATATTTCATATCAAACAAGTATGAAAAGTATGAAATGCAAAGAAGCCAGAAGCCTGAGAAATAAATAATACTGCAAATACACATAAAACGCGGGATGGGATTGGGTTTCGGAAAGGAACAAAGATATGAGAGAAACAAGAATCGAAAACATGAATATGAGCTGTATGAAGAAAGGCATGAGTGTGTGTATGTGCTGTTGCGGCATGTCATGTTTTGATGCATATAAATTGAATCACGGTAGAAAAAAAGAGTCTGAAAGGTACATAAGATCATAACAGATCATTAACGATCATGGTATAAATCGTGGAATCATGTGAAGCAGACTCGAGGGTCTGCTTTTTTGTGCGCTTCAGCCATTATAAAATGATAAAGAAGAGAGGATAAATGAATTATGAGTAAAAAACAATTTGTATTTGACGCATTTGACAATAAGGTAACAGAAAGAGTACCGGTGGGCTTCTGGTTCCATTTTGCACCGGATAATTTGTTTGATGACAGACCGGAGATCATCAGGCGTAATGTAGAAGGACATTTCAAATATTATGACGACTTCCACCCGGATTTCGTGAAACTGATGAGTGACGGTTACTTCCGTTATCCCAATCCTACACTGGAAAAAGTGGAGACGGCAGAAGATCTGAAGAAGGCGCAAAGCGGGCTGGTGGATTCGTGGATCGAAGCACAGACGGCGCTTGTCAAGGAACTGACGGATCGCTTCGGAAGTGAAGTGCCGACCTTCTATAATATTTTCGCACCCGCGACGGTCTTAGGATTTTCACTGGAGGCATCGGGTAACAAGCTGACACTGGCAAAACTGATTAAGGAGAATCCGGAGGAGCTGGCATATGCCTTAAATGTCATTAAGAAGGATCTTGCCAAGCTGGCAGTCAGCATTATTACGCAGGGCAAAGCGGACGGCATTTACCTGAGCACGAAAAACATACAGGATGAAGCGGTCACGAAGGAAGAGTATTGGAAGTATGTTACGCCCAGCGAACAGGGGGTTCTGAATGCGGCGAACGCAGTCAGCGACTATAACCTGTTACATATCTGCGGTTATGAGGGAGCAAGGAACGATCTTACCGTTTACAAAGACTATGATGTAAAGGTGATTAACTGGGCGGTTGTTGTAGAAGGGGTTTCTTTAGAGGAAGGTAAGGAATTATTTGGCGGACGTGCCGTCATCGGCGGATTTGCCAACACGACGGAGGGCGTTCTCTACAGTGGCAGCAAAGAAGAGGTTGAGAAGTATACGCGCAAGTTGTTAGATCAAGCAGGGACAACAGGTGTTATTTTGGGAGCGGACTGCACGATTCCATCGGACACACCGATTGAGAGACTGGAGTGGGTCAGACAGGCGGCAGTGGATTACGCGCAGGCGTAAAACAGCACACAATATAATAAAAAGAGGAGATAACATTATGAAAAATAAATTATACAGACAGACAATCAGAAAGATTACGGCATTGGGAGCAATAGCTCTGGTGGGAATTGGTGCGACAGCATGCGGTGACGCGCAGGCAGCTTCGGGAGCTGCGCTTCAGGTGGAGGTGAAGGAAATCACTGGGGATAATACAGGAGGAGCAGACATTTCGGATGACACAACTAACACAGCCGGCAGTACGGATACGGCAGGAGAAGGGGTGACGAAGATTACGGTCGCCCACACGCAGGCATATAAGCCTTATGATTTCATCAATGAGAACGGAGAGTCTGACGGTTATGAGGTGGCAGTTTTAAAAGCCGTGGACGAATTGCTTCCGCAGTATGAATTTGAGTATGTGGGAACCACAGACGACGATCTGCTGATTGGTGTAGAGTCCGGCAAGTATGATGTAGGCACAAAAGGTGTATGGTGGACTTCGGAGCGTGAAAAGAAATTTGTTTTCCCGAAACATTATATCGGAAGCAGCATTATTGGTATCGTCATTCGCAGCGAAGATGCTGATCAGATCACTGATCTGGAATCTTTTGCAGAGTACAGCGGCAGTCTTGTTCCCATCGGTGCACAGAACGCACAGTATACGATTGTGGATAATTACAATAAGACTCATCCGGATAAACAGATCGATCTGATTGCGGGAGATCAGTTTGAGGTGGCGGATGCTTACCAGTGGGTGCTGGAGGGAAGATATGACGCTTATATCAATATCAAGACTTCCTTTGAGGCGAACGTGGAGGCCGAGGATGGAGAGTATCATGATTATCTGGACCGGCTGAGTTACATCACTTATGAAGGAATCCCTACATGGCCGCTTTTTAACATCAATAATCAGGCGCTTGCGGATGCATATGATGAGGCATGGGAGCAGCTTGAGGCGGATGGTACGTTGGAGAAACTCCAACAAGAATATTTTGGCTACAGCTTGTTTGACTATGTGCCTGAAGGATATCAGATCGGTGATGACTTATGAGACCATTTCATCCATATTATATAATTGAAGTATTGCCCGCATTGATTCCATATCTGCTTGTTACCGCCGGTATTGTCATAGGAACGGTTTTCTTCGGAAGCCTGCTTGGCATACTGCTGGCGGCGGGCAGAATCAGGCGAGGCAGAGTGGCAAGGGTGATCGCGAATCTGTATATCTATGTGGTACGCTGTGTGCCGTCGATTGTGCTGTTGTTCCTTGTTTACTATGGATTGCCGGAATTTCTAAATGTATTCGGTGTTGATATCAATAATGCAAGCAAAGGATTTTTCGTGATCACGACGTTTTCCATTCTGTTTGCCGCTGCCATGGCGGAGGTGTTTCGCTCCGCCTACGAAGCGGTGGACAAAGGGCAGCGGGAGGCGGCTGTGAGCATCGGGCTTACGGAATTCCAGGCATTTCGGAGGATCGTGCTGCCGCAGTGTGTCAGGGTTGCGGTTCCGAATTTTACAAATGCACTGATCAATCTGATGAAAGAGGGATCGCTTGCATATACGATAGGGTTGATAGATATTATGGGTAAAGGTCAGCTGATCATCGGACAGAATCAAGGATCATATAGTCTGGAAGTGTATCTGGCGCTTTTCATTTTGTACTGGGTACTGACAGTCGTGATCGAGAAGGGTGCGGGATTGCTGGAAACGCGCTTACAGTATTGCAGAAGGACGATTGCATAAAGGAATATTGTAAGGAAACGGAACGAGAAGAAATGAGGTAGAAGATGAAACTGGACACAAAATTTATGTTAGAGACGTTCATAGATGTCTTAGGCGGTGTGCCTGTTACGCTGAAGATCACGGTTGTAACGCTTCTCGTTTCGGTGCCGGCAGGATTTATGATGGCATTGTCGAGAGCAGGAAATGGCAGGCTCGGTAGAAGGATCATAATTGCATATGTGTCCCTGATACGTGGAACGCCGGTTGTATTGCAGATCTTGTTTCTGTACAGTCTGCTTCCCACTTTGCTTAATTATCTGATCAAAGAAATTTTGGGACTGGAATATAATATTTTTCGAGTAGATCCCATTCTCTATGCATACATTGTATTTATTCTGAATACGACGGCGGTGCTGTCGGAAGTGTTCCGGTCGGCGTTGTCCACTGTCAATCAGGGACAGATGGAGGCGGCATTGTCCATCGGGATGACGAAAACACAGGCATATATCAGAATTATTGTCCCGCAGGCACTTGTGGCGGCGTTGCCGAATATCTGTAATACCACGGTCAGTTTGTTGAAGAGTACTTCGCTGGCTTTTATGATGACAGTCAGGGATATCACGGCGATCGCAAAGATAGACGCTTCGTTCGGGTATAATTATCTGGAAGCATATCTGGTTATTTTCTTCGCATATATCCTGTTATGCAGTCTGGTGCAGGGAGTGTTCTATCTGACGGAGCACAGTGTCTCTTCGTATCGGAGAGAAAAGGCGATCCGGAAAGCGCCGGTTATGCAGAACGGATGATGAACGCGGAAAATAAGGAAGAGAATGTAACGGTGAGGGCAGGTTCGCGCTTTTACCGGATGACATAACAGTGCAGGGAGGATGAATACGATGTTGGAAGTTAAAAATGTACATAAAGCCTTCGGGCACAATGAGGTGCTTAAGGGTGTGGATATCAAAGTGGATAAAGGTGACATTATTGTCATATTAGGTCCAAGCGGTTCCGGGAAAACAACATTTTTGCGGTGCTTGAACTTTTTGGAAAAAGCTGATCAGGGAACCATGGACTTTGACGATATTCATACGGAGTTAAAAAGCGCTTCCAAGAGTGTTATTACAAAGGTGAGAAGGAAAACGGCATTTGTATTTCAGAATTATAATCTTTTTCAGAATAAAACCGCTATTCAGAATGTAATGGAAGGATTGACCGTTGCACGTAAAGTTCCGAAAGAGGAGGCGCGTCAGATCGCGCAGCAAGCCTTGGATAAGGTAGGACTGGAGGATCGGTACGATTATTATCCGTCCCAGCTTTCCGGAGGGCAGCAGCAGAGAGTGGGCATCGCAAGAGCTATTGCAGTGAATCCGGATGTACTGCTTTTTGATGAGCCTACTTCAGCGCTGGACCCGGAATTGATCGGTGAAGTCTTAACAGTCATGAAGAAGCTGGCAAAAGAGGGCGCAACCATGATCATTGTTACCCATGAGATGAGTTTTGCACAGGAAGTAGCCAGTAAGGTGATCTTTATGGACGGCGGCGTGGTCGTGGAGCAGGGCAGCGCAAAGCAGATTTTTACTGCACCGAAAGAAGAGCGGACATCACAGTTTCTGCATAGGGTGTTGAAAGATTTTGATTATGTAATCTAGCAGGTATGTTTTGTAATTTATTCTGTCACTATACAAAGCGGTCGATAAAACATTTTAAAAATTATTGACAATCGTCTAAATGAATTGTATGATAATCCTATCAAAAATCTTTTGTGAAAATCTGTAGCCTTGTCATGATGGATTAGTCAGACAGGTATCTTTGGCAAATCGCCAACATTTTCACAAGTAATTAATGTTGGCAGAGCCGGGATATCTGATTTGTGACTGTATGAGCAATGCAACAACGGAAAGTTGAATTGTTGCGGAGCGATCGTATATATTCTGTTTCTGCCGGAATGGAGGAATGATGGATTATACGAAGAAGAAACTTGAAGACATGGATGTTATGGATGATTTCCTGATGGGGCAGTTGGCGGCGGATGAATCCTTCGGCACGGATTTTTGCCGATTGGTCATATCCACACTGCTACAGAGGAAAATTGGGAAACTGCGAGTCAGTACACAAAAGGTTCTCGCTGCATTGACGCCTTCTCAGCGTGGAATACGGATGGATGTTGAAGTGGAAGAATTGGGTGAGGTTGAAGGCAGCGAGAAACCGGCGGTCATGAATATTTATGATATGGAACCGCATTTGTATAAAGGTATGGATATTCCCCGACATAACCGTTTTTATCAGGCTAAGATAGACAGCAGAGGATTGAGGAGTGGGGAGAAAGATTTTTCGAGACTTCCAAACCTGTATGTTTTGATGATTCTAAGCTTTGATCCTTTCGGAAAAGACCGTATGGTGTATACGATTCGGAATCAGTGCGAGGAAGAGCCGGAGTTGGAATATGAGGATGGTCTAAAGTTCTATTATTTTTATGCAGGCGGTACATATGGTGGGAATGAAGCAATTAGGGCGATGCTTACTTATATGCAGGACAGTCGGGCAGAAAATGTAACAGATCAGGCAACCACTGAACTTCACAGCTATGTGAGCAGGGTGAAACTTTTACCGGAGGTGAGAGATGCGTATATGAAGTGGGAGGAGTATATTTATTACATGCAAAAGGAAGAGAGAGAAAAAGCTGTAATAGATACTATGGTTCAAGGTATTCAGGATATCTTGGAGGAGTATGGTGAAATTCCCGAACATGTGAAGAGTCGGCTTAGTGAGACGGAGGATAAAGAAATATTACGAAAATGGCATAAATTGGCAGCAAAAATAAATAGTATTGAAGAATTTGAGGCTAAAATACAGACTGTATAAGTTAAAAACATAAACACACAGAAACCGGGGCAGAAAGCAATTGGCTTTGCTCCGGTTGTATGTGTTCGGTGACGCATATCCGAGCTCGGCGGATGATGCACCGCATAATTTTGCAATCATATTTGTTTGTTTTTCTACTGCGCATTCAACGTATCCACGATTGACATCTCACGAATCTTCTTAATCGGACCGTGTATCGCCAGAATCACGGATATCATGATGATTCCGATAATAATACCAAGTTCTGCGGTCGGCAGGCTCCACGGTTCACCCCAACGATAGGATACCAGAATCTCAAACAATTTCTTGTTTAGTGCAAGTCCCAGAGAAATACCGCAGATGCCGCCCGCTACTGCATAGGTTGATGTTTCGGCGATGATCATTTTCTTAAGCTGTCTGTCGCTTAGGCCGATGGCACGCAAGCCGCCGTACTGTTTCATCCGTGCTTCTACGCTCATGGCAACGCAGTTGATGATATTGCAGATGGTGACCATGGCGATCAGAAACAGAAAGCCGTAAATAAACAATTTAAACGAATAAGTGGCTCCCATCACACTCTGCTTGTCAATGCGCTGGTCGGAGAAGGTACATCCAGTCCCAACTAAAGAGCGAATCGCATCTACATCATTGTCGGTGGCTTTTCCGGTCAGCTGAATATCGATGATGGTATAATCTTCGGCTCCTGTCAATTGTCTGAACGTATCTTCCGAACAGATGATGATGTCGCCGTCCGGCGTGTTAAAAGGGCATTCCGATACCATTCCCGTAATCGTTATTTCCGCGGGCTGTCCGTCGATCATGAGAGTTACAGAGTCACCGACTTGTATCTCGGAATGATTATCATATTGGGGAGCCGCCACGATGAGTCCGGTTCCGATTTGCGTCTGTACTTCTTGCAAAGAGCCGTCGAGAAGGTATTTCTTTGCCCATTTAATCTGATGTTCTTCATAGGAGATCAACATGGTTGTATTTTCCCTGCCGTTTGTCACGGTGGGAAGGTCGTAGGCAAACATCCTCCCGAATGCCCTTTTGACAACAGGGTTATCCTGCAATACGGGTATCAGAGAACGGTCTACTGTGCATTTGTTGTCCGGACTTATCACGGAAATGTCCGGTGACCACGGACTGAGCGCCTTGATTGCATGCTTCATGAAATCAACAGTCGTGGAGAAGGATAGGAAAAGTATAATGCTTAGGGCAAAGGAGCTCACCACCAACAGAAAGTTCTTGCGGCTTGCTCTGGCATGATGGATGCCCAGCGCCGCGTCCACTTTGCAGAGGGTAGTGTTGGCAGCCTTGCGCACAGGCGCTGTGTCATTGGCGTTACCTGTCACCGCGGCTAACGGGGATGCCTTGGAAGCTCTCTTCGCCGGTGTCCGGGATGCCAGAAGTACGGTAAGTATTCCGATAATAACTCCGGCGGCTATGCTGGGCAGGCTGATGGCAAAATCCGGCATGGTGGCAAAATACATAGGGCTTAGTGTGCGCAGAAGAGCGCACAGCACCCAGATGACGATCATGCCGAGAACGATACTGGCGGGAATGGCATAGGTGCACAGACTCAGTGCTTCCCTGTGGACTAACCGTATAATCTGTTTCGGCGTGGCACCCACACAGCGTAACATCCCGAAAAATTCCGTCCGTCCGGCGATATTACTGTTTAAACTGCTGGCAATCATGAGGATGCCTGCCAGTAAGACCAGTACGGATAAAATCGCGGCAGCAGCATAGATCATCATCATAAACAGGTTGCCTTCGTCGCTTTGACCAAGTAATCCCAAAAGCATTGCCTGTTCGCCTACCTGATCGTCAGACAGATGGAATTGTTCTTTAATATCGTCTATCGATTTTCGTATTGTGCGAGGGTTGCGGAACTGAACGAGAAAACAACTGTCATAATCGTCAGGTTCGCCGTCAACAACACCGGGAAAGAAATCGCGGAAGGCAGCAGTGTTCATGAATACGCCGTAAATGTCCTTGCTCATGATCATGGGAAGATCGTCGGCAAAACCGGATATGGTGTAGGGGTATTCCGTTCCTGTAGCGTCACGTATGGATATCTGATCGCCGATAGAAAGTCCCGGTTCTTTTTTGACATTGCCGCTTACGAGCACTTCGTTTTCTTTCCGGGGAAAAGAACCTTCGGAAACGGTACCGGCATAGATGTCTGTCACCTCAGCTTCATCACTTCCGCAGATGACCACGTCTTTATCAGCTACTTTGTATCCCATATCCAGTTGATAATTCAACACGCCGTAGCAGGAGAGTAGCTTGACATCGGGACGTGCGGCAATCAGTGCGGCCTCTTCATCGCTGATCTTACTTAAGACGATGTGCCAGTTGCCGTCCTCCTGTTTCGTCTTGAGAAGCTGGCTTTGTATATACATGTCTGCCATGCCGAATATGGTTGCCACGAGGAATACCGAAAGAAAAATGCAGAAGATTGACATGCGGTTCTGTTTCCTGTGTGCTTTTGTATAAAGTGGAACGAGTTCAAGATAATTTTTCATCTCTGTAGACCGCTCCTTTCCCACCTGTTTTACCCAGATCTGTCAGGCACCCGTCTGACACGCGAAACACTCTGTCCGCGGATACTGCCAGGTTGTTGTTATGTGTGATCATGAGGATGGTCTGCTGATAATGTCTGGATGCCTTGATGAGCAGGTTGAGCACTTCTTCACTGTTCCTGCTGTCCAGATTACCGGTAGGCTCATCGGCCAGAATCAGTTTGGGTTTTGTGATCAGGGCACGTCCGATAGCAACGCGCTGTTGTTGACCGCCTGATAACTGATTCGGAAGATGGTGCCGTCTGTCTTTCAGTCCTAAGATGTCCAGCATTTCTTCAATGTCGGCAGGATCGGGTCTGCGGTAGTCGAGCAGAATAGGGAATATGATGTTCTGTTCTACGTTTAATTCCGCTACCAATTGAAAAGATTGGAAGATGAAGCCGATATTCCGTCTTCTGAATATGGTGCGACCTTCTTCTTTCATGGTAAAAAGGTCGTTTCCGTCGATGAGGATGTTACCGGAGGTCGGGGTGTCGAGGGCGCCGACGCAGTTTAGAAGGGTGCTCTTGCCGGAGCCGGATTCGCCGACTACAGCGCAGAATTCACCTTTTTCGAGGGTGAAGGATACGTTTTTCAGGGCGTTTACCTGGGTTTCGCCTTTGCCGTAGGTTTTGCATAGATTGTGTACTTGTAAGATGTTCATGATGTGGGGTCCTTTCCGGCAGTGGGTGGATTGTGTGGGCATTATCGTATACTTCACTGATTCGGGGTATATGGTGTAGGATATAGGCTGGGAGGGCAGATTGCACAAAATGTTCTCTCGTGTCGGGCTTCGTCATATGGATTTTCTAAAATATTCCGGTAAGGTTGTGGAAACGGACGCAATCGCCCTCTATTCGCCGTCCAGACATGATTTAGTTATACTTAGACACCGTACTTTGGTGTCTTAGTATAACTTCATGTCTTGCTGATAGCGGGCTTTTCGGGACATCCGTGTCCCGAAATTGCTGGATAACTTACGGAATATTAAGAAAATCTCATATTCCTACGCAGGACACGAGAGAACATTTTGTGCAATCTGCCTGCTGTAGGTTATTTCTGTTGGCGATGTTCCTGCCTGAATCCATCAGCCTGCCTGTATTTTAAAACGTTATCTTATACAGGCTGTATGTCAATATTTTTACCTGAATCTTTACTGCCTACGCGTATCTTAGCAAGTATATCTTACAGACAGATGAATTTTATCTTACGATTTTGTAAGGTGGCAGACGAGTAAGACAGGCTGTCAGGATTCTGGGTTTTTGGACAGGCATAGGGCTATGAAGTGAATAGGATGGTGAAAGTAGTTCCCACGTGGGGTGTGCTCTGGACGGAGATTGTGCCGCCTTGTCCTTCCACAATAGATTTAGCGAGCGACAATCCCAGACCGATGCCTTGTGTGTCAGAAGACTTACGACTTCGGTAGAAGCGTTTAAAGATATGGTGGATATCTTCGGGAGCAATGCCGTTGCCATCGTCGGAGATCGTGATCCGTGTAGTGACAGGGGATGTGTCCCACGAAATATGGATGGTGCCGTTTGCGTCTGTGTGCTCCAACGCATTTTTGACGATGTTGCCGATGGCTTCGATTGTCCATGAAGGATCGCAGGGAAGGGTTTCTTCAGAGGAACCTTCCAGTTTGATTTCTTTGTGTTCGCTCGCGGCGCGGGTCGTCAGTTCGTTTACTGCGCGGGAGACCAGCTCCGACAGGTTACAGATTCTTTTCTCGAAAACGACGCTTCCGGCGTCCAGCCGGGTGATTTTAAGCATGGACTCGATCAACTGCTCCATGCGATTTAGGGCAAGTTCTGTCTTGACTGCAAATTTCTGTATGACATCGGGGTGGTCGGGTTCATTTTCTATAATTTCCTGATACATGGAGAGTGCCGCAAGCGGTGTCCGCAGTTGGTGGGAGATATCGGAGATCGTATTGCGTAAGAAGATTTTGGATCTGTATTCGGTTTCATTCTGTGCCTGAAACATGGTGGCCAGTCTGTCCACGGAAGAAAAGACTTGGTAGATAGTTCCCTCGTCTGTCTGCGGCAGCCGGCAGGAATAGTCGCCGTCTATATAATTGCCTATGATGGAAAAGGCATGGCGGTATAGCTTGTCTCTTTTATGCAAAAAGTGCAGACTCATGCTGAGAAGAAGCAGACAGATCGGGAGCAGGGCAGCAAGCGACAAATGCCATGCGTGGTTTCGGAAAGAGTGGAGATGGGGCAGAAACTGCGCGTCCAAAGAAGGGACGATTCCGAGTTTTTTAAGTAGATTGGCGCCTGCCTGCGTTTGACCGGCTCCATCGTCAGTGAGCGCCTTGGCGATTATATTTTCAGGGATGCCTTGTTTCATCAAAGAGGAGGCGACCGCTTCATCGTGAGACAGGAGCATGGTTTTGGCGGAGTCGGTCAGCTGTCTGCAGAAAAGAGTGGCTGTCATAAGGAGCAGGAGGCAGAAAGTGAGAAGGAAAGTGTAGTATTTTCTGATCTGGCGGTCCTGCATGAGACTGTGAGTTGATCTGTTCATGTTTATTCTTCATGCCTTTCTTGATGTTTATAAGCGATCTGATGTATGAGATTAGTGCCGCATATGACGGGTTATGATTTCCAGAGATATCCGAAGCCGCGGACGGTAGTGAGATATTCCGGGTGCGAGGGATCAGGTTCAATCTTTTCGCGGAGCCGCCGCACATATACGGATAATGTGTTGTCATCTACGAAATCACCTGCGCTGTCCCATAATTCATTCAAAATAATCTCTCTGGTAACGACTTGGTTTGCGTTTCTTACAAGCAGAGTGAGCAGGCGGTATTCTGCTTTAGTCAGTTCTATAGGAGTGCCGCCACGTGTTACGCGGCTTGCCGTAAGGTCGATTGTGAGGCTTCCGGAGTTAATGATGGACGAATTGGTGATTGTAGTTTGCAGATTGTTCCCGTGTACGCTTGTCCCATAATGGGCAGGGGCCGATGGTACATTAGGTGTTCCGGCAGGAGTCTCATATGAGGCGGAAGGTGAGTGCGTCTGAGTGGAAATATGGGTTCGCCGCAGTAGAGCGCGGATTCGCGAGCAGAGTTCCCCGATTTTAAAAGGTTTTGTGATGTAATCATCTCCTCCGCAGTCAAGTCCACGTATGATATTCACTTCTTCATCGGAGGCTGTGAGGAAAATAATAGGGATCTGCTTATTTTGCTGCCGGACCTTTTCGCAGACTTCAAAACCTGTTCCGTCGGGAAGGGTGACATCGAGGATGAGTAAATCGAAGTGACTGAGTTGGTCAATAGTACTGCTCAATGCGTCGTCCACGGTGCGTACGGTTTCTACATCGAATCCGTTCTTTTGCAGGGAGTATTCCAGTCCGTCTATGAGGCTGATATCGTCTTCCAGTAATAATATTTTAATCATAAGAGACGCCTTTCTGTATGAACATTGCTCACCGGATTTCAATGAATCTTTATAGGAAATTTCCTGGCAAAATCGAGCTAACTTGATTTCTTATATTCTTCGCCCCAGATCTGCATTGCATCCAGAATCGGGCGCATGGACTCTCCTAATTCGCTTAAGGCATATTCTACGCGGGGCGGTACTTCGGGATAAACGGTTCTCGTGATAATACCGTCATCTTCCATGGCACGCAGGGAATCGGTCAATACTTTCTGGCTGATTCCTTCTAAGTCTTTTTTTAATTCATTGAAACGCCATGGACGGGCGAGAAGATTTCGTATAATCAGGAGTTTCCACTTGCTGCCAATGATAGATACTGTAGTGGCAACGGGGCATTCCGGTAATTCGTCTTTGGTTTTCATGGTATGATACCTCATTTCGTTGGTTTCTTTTTGATACTTACACTCTGATTATAGTGCAATATTCCTAAAATAACAATGATGGAAGTACTGTTTCAATATTTTCAAAAAAGTGACTTGTTATAAACTGTTTTGTACACTGGTACACTGTACAAACTTTTGTTTTTGGCTATGTAAATATGTATATTTTTGGTATAATAAGACATGAACAAGACATGAAGTTATACTAAGGCGTCAAAGAACGCCTCCTAAGTATAACTAAGTCATGTCTGGGAGAATGCGAAGAGCATGCATTCTCCGTGGGCTGTGAGAGTAATTTCGGGTGATAAATATGGAAAATGTCTTGGACGGGCATATATGATGAATTGCTCATTGTGGAGATTGAAAGGAGAGAATTGCGATGTACTTGAAGCGGAAAGTGTATGATGAGCTGACAGCCTGGAAACAACGCCCGAACCGTTCCACTTTGGAAGTATCCGGTGCAAGGCAGGTAGGCAAGACTTATATTGTAAATCGATTTGCAGATGAGCAGTACATCCAAAAGATATACATAAATCTGTTAGATCTTTCCGGAGAACTTTTTTTGGAACAGTACCGGGAGTTATGGCAGGAAATGAAAGCAGGGAAAAAATACCAGAACCCAATATATGAACTGATCAAAAGGTATCAGCCTGACTTTGAGGATTCAGAGGACACGATTGTTATCATTGATGAAATTCAGGAATCAGCGGACATCTACAACCGCATTCGGGAGTTCACCCGCACACTGAAATGTGATTTTATCATTACGGGAAGTTATCTGGGAAGGATTTTAAAGAAAGAGTTTAAGTATTCTTCCGGTGATCTGGATTACCTTGAAATCTGTACGCTTGGATTTGAGGAGTTTCTGACAGCCCTTGACCGCATAGATATGTTGGAGAATATGAGTCTCTGCGGAGAAAGTGATGCTGAGATTTATAAAGAACTGCACGAATTATATAATGATTACTGCATGATTGGCGGATATCCAAGTGTTGTCCTGAAATATCTGGAAAAAGCGCCGCTGCAGGACTGTCAGGCAGAACTGCTTAAGATTATCCGTCTTTTTACCAACGAAAGCAGGCGGTACTTTGAGGACATATTGGACGATGCTGTTTATGAGAATCTGTTTGCCGGTGTTGCGCGTATTCTGGCCAAGGAAAAGAAAGGCTTTGAAGAGGACAGTTTCAGCGAGGAGCTGCAGGGCATTGTTGTGAGAGATTACTCCAGCAATATTACCAAGGCGTCGGTAAACAGAGCGATTGACTGGCTTTACAGTTCTGGTATTATAGGGTTTGCCGGCAAGCTGCCTGAATGCAGCATTTTGGATTTTAAAGCAAAGGCAAGATGTTACTTTATGGATGTCGGGCTTGCAAATTATTTCCTGACAAAAGCAGGAATCCCCAAAGCTGCGGTATCCGGCATTATTAATGAAAACTTTGTATACCTTGATCTGAGGCGCCGGATTGCGCATCCGAGCGAAATCGCGCTGGAGACCCCTGCTTTTGCAACTCTGGGAAACGGTGAAATTGATTTCTACGTGAAAGTACTTGGATCGGAAAGGACATATGCGGTCGAAGTAAAATCCGGAAAAAACAGCGGGAAAACTGCGCTGGAGATTTTAGAAAAGAAAAAAGCCGATTATGTTTTGTATGCAAAGGGAAATACCTGTGGCGGAAGAAGCGATAATACAATCACGATTCCGATTTATGGGATTTCAAAATTTGAATTTTAGTGAGTATTGTCTTTATTATACGCGATTAGAGAAAAATCATGATGAGAAATGGGATATTGGCATATTGGGAATGGAGGGGATTTATGGCACGTGTTAATGCTGGATTGGGAAATTTTATATCGGAATAGTTTTTATGTATCATTAAAAGAGAAAAAGAGAGGATAATACGGATGTTGAAAAGCAAAAAAATTATGAGGTTTGCGAGTCTGATCATGATTATGGCACTGTTGTTTACAAGTGTTGATATGACAGCATTCGCAGTGGAACCGGCATGGAATGAAGGCAGGCAGGAATCCACACAGGAAGGAAAGGCAATGCTGGCGGAAGAGAAAACGGATGTGGATGACAAAGACTCACAGGATAACGGACAAAACGAGCCAGCGGATGAAAATGCTCAGGGTTCCAAAACGGAAGAGAACGGGGAGGATGAGCCGGGGGAAGGTGAAAGTGAACAGGAGCAGCCGACCGCAGGAGATGAAGGTGAAATAAATCCGCCAGCAGGGAACGAAAGCGAAACAGAGCCATCGGTAGGAGATGAAAGCGAAACTGAACCATCAGTAGGAGACGAAAGTGAACCAGAGCTGACAGAAGACGAAAGTGAACTGGAGACACCGACGGATGAGGCTGAGACAGAGATCGCAGAAGATGACAGTGAAATAGGGAGCGACATTGAAGATGCGGAAATTATAAATTACGCGCTTTCCGGTACGAAAGACGGTCTTGAACGGGGAGATGAGTTTGAACTCTACCTTGCCAATCAGTTTTTGTTATCCTATGATGCACATGTGACCAATCATACGGGGCCCTATGATATTATAGCGGAAAATCTGTTGGAAGATGATGAGTTTCAAAAACTGCTGAAGCAGTATGAATATACTTTCTACGGACCGTCAGATATAGCTGATGCCGATTTTCAGGAGAGGGTACAGGAGGTATACTCCGAAACCTTTCTTAATGAACTATTTTCGGATGAAAATGACAATGCAACAAGTGTTGTAAAAGACACAGTGGAGAGTAAGAAGGATGACAATTATAAAGACAATGTTAAATATGGCTATCTAATATTCAAGAGCAAGGTAGGGCTGGGCTCGGGCGGTCTCAGCAGTATGATAGAGTATCAAAATGCTAAATTATTTACTCCTGCTAAAATGCAGGAAATGATGAGTACGATGTCAGAAACCGAATATAGTGCATTGGTGCAGCAGCAGGATGCTATGAAAGACTCAATAAGTGGATTGGAAAAAGGGAATAAAATTTTAGGTGATCTGAACAATGTATTAATGGCATGTGAGATAGCAGGAGACATGGCTGTCGGGGTGGATGATATTCTGACACGCCTGTCATATGCACAGGCGGTGTCTGATTATTCGGATTATTATGCGGAAATTATGCGAAGTGCTGCCAGAAATACATCCGACAATGTGTTGAAAGAGGCTGTTAACAGTCAGGCAGGTTACATATCTCAATCGTTTGAAGAAAGCAAGAAGAATATTTTAGAGACTAAAGGGGACGATTTGGTAAGATGTGCAGATAAATGGATACTGACTTATGCATGGAGCGAAATATGTGGTAAATTTTCAGTGATAGGCATTCCGGAAGCAGTACGCAGTTTGGGAAAAGTGTATCTGGATCATACTGAGCCGATTGATGAGATGGTTGACCTGTATTACAGGACGGACAAGCTGTGTGAATTTGAGCAGGCATTGAAAAAGAGTGTGGATTCTTATAAAAGAGCGTATGAAGCATCCAAAACCCCGGAAAATGCACGCAGATTTAATTATTCCGTTGAGCTTCTGTTCGAGGTGTACCGTGTTGAATGTGATTATGCATCAGAGTATGTCACATATATGTTGGACGAAGACGAGCACAAGGGCTTTTTCAATATAGCATATAAGTGGTTACATAAAGAAGAATTAGAGGAAAAAGCGGAAAATCTTGAAAAAATCCAGAGCTCGATCAATAGTGCAAAACTGCATGCAAAATCATACAGCCTTTATGTAGAAACAGCCTATGAGGGATATAGAGATGAAGTAGACAGAGTCGAATCGGAAGGTGACTATGAGGATGTCGGGCTGGTAGACAGGACAGAATTATTTTATACACTGCCGGCGGTGGAAGAGTGGAATACCAAAGAGGAAGTCGTTCAAGAGGAAGTCAGGAAAATAAGCAATTTTAACGTAAGTTCCGCGCTTGTTTTGAATGCAGATCTTGAGTTTTTGGGGAATTTGAATATTTATAGCGGCGGCTCTCTGGATTTGAACGGACATACCTTGAAGATCTACGGTGATTGGAACCATAAGGGTAAGATTGACTGCAATGGCGGCATGCTCTTGATCGGATGTGATGCCGTGATTCAGAACGATGTCAACATCAATGGCGGGACGGTTCAAATAGACGGTAATGTACTGCACACAGGCGGAAAGATCACGTTCGGGAAAGGCAGCCTGACGATAGGAGGGGATTACCGGAGCCAGAGTAAGACGGTGGATGGAGACGGGAATATCAGCTATGAGAGATCTTTTGGCTATCTGAAGATGGAGAATGACGGTGATCTGTTTGAGGTAAAGGGTAACGTATATGTTCAAAGCTATGATAATGATAGCAATGTCTTAAAAGCGGGGACAATAAAAGTTGGCGGGAACCTGACACAGATTAATGGAGCTTACTCAGGGAATTTTCAGACCACGGGAACCAGTAAGCTGATTCTGAACGGAACCGGGGAACAGAAGATATCCTACCAGAGTACTATAGACCGTATCAACGAGCTGATCCTTGAGAATGACAAGGTAGTGCTGACTTCGCCGGTATCTGTCACAAAGCTGGGGACGGACGGAAAGCTGACAAGTCAGGGCGGAGCGGTCGCCTACATGGATGTGAACGGCCATACTCTTGATATCGTCGGAGACGTGGAAATCAAAGGCGATGTGCTCATCAATAAGGGGACAGTGAAGATAAGTGGCAGCGTACTGCACACAAACGGAACAATTACATTCGGTAAAGGCAGCCTGACGGTAGGAGGGGACTACCGGAGCCAGAGCAGGAAGGAGGATGAAGACGGGAACATCAGCTATGAAAAATCGCTTGGCTATCTGAAGATGGAGAATGACAGCGATCTGTTTGAGGTAAAGGGTAACGTTTATGTTCAAAGCCATAATAATACCAGCAATGTCTTAAAAGCGGGAACAATAAAAGCCGGCGGGAACCTGACACAGATTAATGGAGCTTACTCGGGGAATTTTCAGACCACGGGAACCAGCAAGCTGATTCTGAACGGAACCGGGGAACAGAAGATATCTTACCAGAGTACTACAGACCGTATCAACGAGCTGATCCTTGAGAATGACAAGGTAGTGCTGACTTCGCCGGTATCTGTCACAAAGCTGGGGACGGACGGAAAGCTGGGAAGCCAAAACGGAGCAATTGCCTACATGGACGTAAATGGGCACACACTTGATATCACCGGAGATGTAGAAATCAAAGGAGATGTGCTTCTCAATAAAGGAACATTGAGGATCAACGGCAACGTGATGCACACTGGCGGCAATGTGACCGCAAACGGCTCCCTGTGGGTAGATGGCGATTATACCATTGCAAAGGAAAATACGGATGAGGATGGCGTAACGAGTCTTGTATCGGTTTCTGCGAACCTGATCATGAATAAGGATTACAGTTTTGTTGATATTTCAGGTAACTTTACAAATAATTCTTCCAGCTCTGGAACTTATACGGCAGGTGTCATGAGAATCGGAAAAGATGTGGAAGATTTGTATGGGAGAAGTAACTTTGTCTGCTCTGGAACCCATACGGTAGTTCTTACGGGTGATAAGCCGCAGACTATCCGGCTGAAGGGTAGCAATACATTTAATATTTTGCAATTGACGCAGCCCATTTCCAATTATACATTCATCCCCGATCCTTGCTGGAAGAAGCTGATTACCGATCAGGCGGCAGTGAAAGAGGTTACGGTAGAGCCAAAGGAACTGTCGCTTTATCTGGGGAAAACCGCAGTTGTAACCGCGGTCGTTCAGCCATTGAATGCGGAATATGCAGAAATAATATGGGGAACAGAAGATGAGGAAATAGCCACTGTGCAAAATGGAATCGTGACAGCAGTGGGAGAAGGAACCACCAGAATTTTTGCCAGGGTAGGTGAAAAACATGGGTATTGTATAGTGAAGGTTTCACAACAGTCAGGGGAAGGCATTGAGGAGGGTGCATTCTGGCGGATCGATGAGATTCCAACGGCAGTTTATACCGGAAATGCCATAAAACCTGCTGTTACTGTTTATGCTTCTGATGGTATGATACTAAAGCAGGGTGTACATTACATTGTTACATATAAAAATAACACCGATGCCGACAAGGTGGCAGCGGCAGGCGGTACAGGAAGCGCAGAAGAGGATACAACATCCGGATTTAACAAGGAACTTCCCTATATTGTTATTACAGGGAAGGGAAATTATCAGGGGAGTATATATAAGAACTTCCATATCGACCCGGTATCTATATCAGCGGATGGCGAGACGCCGGCAGCGGGCTTTACCTTGAAATACACGGAGCAGTTCGTAGCGGCCAATAAGGAACAGAAACCATTTACTTCTATTAAGTATAAAAAGGCAATGACCGTAGGAAAAGACTACGATGTGGAATTGTCAAAATACGCTGCGGACGGCAGCTTACAGGTAATTACGGCAAGTAGCTCCATCCCGGCAATTTCCGCCAATGATACAGGTGTGTTTAAACTTGTGGTCAGGGGAAAAGGCAACTATAGCGGTACCATTGAGAAAGAGATCTATGTAGGCGGTAAGGACAGCCTGATGAAAAATGTTAAAATTACGCTTGGGAAGGGTATCAGGAGCGTTAAGTTTACAGGCACCAATATAGAACCGAAAGCATCGACAGAGAATGGTACAGATGTCTTTACAGTAAAACTTGGAGGTAAGTACCTCACGCCGGACACAGACTATACCGTCAGCTATAGCAATAACAAAGCAGTTGGAACAGCCACAATTACTGTCAAAGGAAAGGGGCAGTATATAGGAACAAAGTCCGTGACTTTTAAAATCACAGGAACACCGTTTAAAGCAAAGGACGCTGTAATCAAAGACTTTGCAAACGAAGTGGTTTATACAGGCAAAGCTATAGAGCAGGGCAAGTCCGGTATGACAATAGGCGGAATAACCATGGATTATGAAACAGGCTATACAGTCGCCTACAAAAATAATGTAAAGCAAGGCACAGCCACCGTGATATTCACGGCAAATCCGGAGTTCGGTTACAGTGGAAATTTCAAAAAGACCTTCAAAATTAAAGCGGCAGATTTATCAGTGACGGCAATCACGTTTTCGAATTATACAACAACAGGTACTGGTACGGATATAACGCTGGATCAGAATGTGCCTTATTCCAAGGCAGGGGCAAAACCGGCTGGAAGCTTCCAGATGACAGGTACGGAAGGCAACATCTTGCAGGCTGGCACGGATTACACGGTAAGCTATGCGAATAACAAATCAGTGGATGTGGACGCAGTCATGACCATCAAGGGAAAGGGAAATTATACAGGAAAAATTACAGTGAAATATGCGGTTGGGAAAGCTCTTTTTGAAGGAAATGTAAACCTGACACAATCCTGTACACCGATGGCGTACAGTGCCACAAAAGCAGATAATTATTTGTACAAACCAAAGTTTCAAGTGATGGACGGGAACAAAAAGCTGGCAGCTAAGAAAGACTATAAGACGCCCACCAATGCATTCTACAAAAACTGTACACAGAACGAGGTAAAGGCTTATCTGGATGCACTTGAGAATGGGACTGTTACAGCGGAGGCACTGGAGTCTATGAGGCCATATGTGGAGATAACAGCTACGGAGAACAGTGGTTACACGGGAACGATGAAGGTTTACCTGACCGTCTATAGGAAAAAGCTTGCAAAGAATAGCGTAAAAGCTGAGATTGTCAGCGGTGATGTGTATACTGGAAAACAAGTGAAACCGGAAATAAAGGTAACACTCACAGATGGAAAGGTGTTGACTGAAGGAAGAGATTATACGCTTACTTATGGCACAAATATCACCGCAGGTAAAAAGAAAGGCAGTGTCACAATCAGTGGAACCGGTCTGTATGGCGGTAGTGTGACCATAAAGTTTGACATTAAGAGTCAATCCGTAAATTCAAAGTAGTGCAAAGAACATTTGCCTACAAGCTGTACAGAATGATTCCATAGAATAATTAAGTAGTCTGAGCGCATAGAAGTTAGTCTATGCGCTCTATTTCGTACGAAGCAAGACATAGGTTACTTTTTTGTAACTATGTAATATAATTGTGCGTACTTTTTTATTCTGGCGGCTCTTGTTAAGATGAACTTGTCGAAAGGCAGAATATAAAACATACAGGAGGATTGGTTATGGCATTATCAAATGTTGCGGAGTTTGCAGGAAATGCAAGCGCGTGCGGAGCAAGCGACAAGCCGTCTGCATGTGGTGCAGCGTCACCGGAAGAGAAACCGAGTGCATGCGGAAGCGCGTGCGGAGCAAGTGACAAGCCGAGTGCATGCGGCGCGGCGTCACCGGAGGAAAAACCGAGTGCATGTGGGAGCGCATGCGGTGCCGGAGATAAGTAGATTATCAGCTTAATATCGGCTAAGGAATGATTCAGAGTCGGTCAGAACAGGTGTCCGGCTCTGAATCATGACCGGATATATGGGCAGATATATGACGAGACATTTGAAAGGACTGTAATATTCATGAAACCTTATTTTGCTTTTCAATGGCATATAACAGATTATTGTGACCAGAGATGTAAACATTGTTATATTTTTTCAGAAGGAAAATGCAGCGAACTTCTGTCCATGAGTTTTGATAACATGAAAAGGGTTATTTCCAATATAGAAGATATGTGTGAACGCCTAAACCGCACCCCCTATTTTTATATCACAGGCGGAGATCCCATTCTGCACCCTGATTTCTGGGAACTTATGGAATTGATGAAACAGAAAGGCTATAAGTTTACTATTATGGGAAATCCGTTTCATTTAACAGATGAGGTGTGCCGCAGGCTGAAAGAATGTGGTTGCGAGAAATATCAGATGTCCATTGACGGCATGCGGGAAACACATGATTTCTTCCGAAAGCCCGGCTCTTTTGATTGTACGGTGGAAAAGATAGCAGTTATCCGCAATGCAGGCATTAAGTGTGCGATCATGTCTACGGTATCGGGAACAAATATAGAGGAAATGCCCGATGTGGTTGATCTGGTTGTAGAGCACAAAGCAGATATTTTTGCTTTCGGAAGATATTGTCCCACAAGCGAGGAGAAGGACACGGGAATTCAGCCGCTTGTATATAGGGATTTTCTGGATAAGCTGTGGCATAAATATGAGGCATACAAAGAGCAGGGAGTGAATACCTATTTCAATTTGAAAGATCATTTGTGGACGCTTTACTTTTATGAAAAAGGACTTTTCCGGATTCCGGAGTATGCCGGGAAGGATATGGTTTACGAGGGATGTCATTGCGGCATCTGCCACATGACGATCCTGCCGAACGGCGACGTGTATGCATGCCGGAGATTTGAAAGTAAAGTCGGGAATATTTTTTGGGATACACTCTATGATATTTTTATTACAAAAGAAGAAATCTATCGGGATTATGATAAATTTGAGAAATGCAGCAAGTGTGAACTGAGGGGATTTTGCCGCGGCTGTCCTGCCGTAACCTACGGAACTACGGGAAACTTTTACGGGGCGGACCCGCAGTGTTGGAAAGAAGTAGAGTTAAGGTAGCAGTTTAATCAGGTCTGCGCATTTACTGCGCTGACCGTGCAAAAGAGTGGGGTGTAAGCAGCCGGTCTGCACTCCGTTTCGGTCGTTGCTAAACAAGCGCCACTGGCGCTTAGCAACCTATCGCGAAGCGATTTAGGATGGTCGGATGCAGTAACAGTGAAGCAAAGCTGAACTGTTACAGAATAAACGGGAGGGGTTGCAATGACGAATGGAGTGTTAGAGAATATGATGACGAGAAGAACCATCCGCCGTTTCAAGGAGGAGCAGATCAGTGAAGAGGAATTGCAGGCTGTATTGGACGCGGGTATGTATGCTCCAAGTGCAGGCGGAAGGCAGGGCGTGCTGTTTGTGGTATCGCAGAATAGGGAAATGAATGAAAAATTAGGAAGGATTAAACGGAACAATTCTACAGTAAAGATGTCAACGGACACCGTATACATTTCAAAGGAACAGCCAAGTATCGCCGATGATCCTAATATTTTCAATGCTTTTTATGACGCGCCCACGGTCGTTACATTGTTTGTACCTAAGAATTTTCTGTTCGCGCCCTATGATGCCAGTGCTGCAGCAGAAAATATGCTGCTTGCCGCGCATTCCATAGGTTTAGGCGGGTGTTATATCGGGTCTGCGTGGGAATCGTTTGCAGATCCGTACGGACAGGATGTTTTGCGGGAGTGGAATATCAGAACGGATTATTTTGCGGCTCTCCACGTCCTGCTAGGCTATCCAAAAGACGAGCAGGCGCCAAAGGCGAAGGCGCGGAAAGACGGGCGGATTATCAGGGTGAATTGACAGAACGGAAGGAGGATGGAAAATGGATTTAAGGACTTGTCTGCAAAAGCTGCAGTATGTAGGAGTATTAAATTTTGCAACCGTGGGTGAAGACGGATCGCCGCAGATCCGTAATATCAGTGCCATACATTATGAGGAGGACGGATTCTATTTTTTCACTGCAAGGGGAAAAGATTTTTGTAAACAATTGCTCGGTGACGGGCGGATTCAGGTACTTGGATATACCAAATATAAAGAGATGATCCGATTGTCCGGCAAGGCTTATCCTGTGGAAGCTGACATGCAGAAAAAATGGATCGATACCATATTTGCGGAGCAGCCTTATCTTGAAAATGTATATCCCGATGATACAAGAAAAATCGGTATTGTGTTTGCTGTCAAAGATGCGACGATCGAATATTTTAATCTTGGTGTAAATCCTATTTTCAGAGAAACCTATACGATGGGTAATGCACAAAGGTCAGAAAAAGGTTATCATATAACAGAACGATGTATCGGTTGCGGAACCTGTCAAAAAAATTGTCCGCAGAAATGTATCAAAGAAGGGCAGCCATATTATATAGAACAAAACCATTGCCTGCATTGCGGAAGTTGTATGGAGCATTGTCCGGTACAGGCAGTCATATCAAGAAAAGGGTGAGAACATGTTACTTATGCGGTCTAAAGAACAAAACACATTGAGTACGACAAACGAAATATCAGCACTCCGGCAGGCGTTAGA
>JAAUYR010000005.1 GCA_014805025.1 Clostridia bacterium
ATCCAAACTATAATCCCATTGTACCCGTGTATTAGCAAATTTGTCTGATAATACAATACACTCGGCATTTTCTCCGTCAAATGAAAAAGACGTAACAGAGTAATTACTTTTTCCTAATAAGTGGGCAGCCATTACCCTTGTAATATCCGGTTGGTAAGTTCCGCTTGTTATTCTTGCCGCTTCCGTTAATATTCTGTTTTGTAACAGATTAAACTTCATTATATACTCGGGACTGGTAAATTTGGATTTTATTAAATTCCATAAATCCCACATTGGTAACGGATAATATTTTAAAGTTTCCGATAAATCTTCGGCTAATTCATAGTACTCTTCTTCGGTTTTAGAGGAATTAGCATTAAAAGTTGTTATTAACCCATACCAAGCATCTAAGTTGATTTTTTGTTCATCCAATGCTTTACGGTAAATACTTTCCAGCTTTTCTAAATCATCCGCATATACGTTTTGCAGCAATAAAACTTCCGCAGCTTTTTCGTAAGCGGTATAATTATTTAACGCCGCTTGCGCCAGTTGAACGTAGGATACTTGGAATTGGCTATCCCAATTACACGTTCCCCAACCGAGCATCATACGTTCGCCTTTTTCAGATCCTACCCATCCCGACACGTCGTTATAAATATACCAAAATCCGTCGCCGTTTGCATTTTGGGAATATTGTAAATATGCGGCATGCCCCGGTTGACCGATTACTGTCGAAGGAACGCCGTAAGCGCCGTTTATGTTAGACCCTGTTTTTGAAATTCCGCCGCAAACAGCGCCTTCTTCAAATACTATCCATAATTTTTGCAAGCCCTGTTTATATGCCACGTCATATTCGCTTAAATTGTATTTTTCGTTCCATTTATTATAGTTTTCTTCCGTATAATAAATACTTTTATTGTAATTATAGTCGAATGTGTAATTTATGTAGTTATACGGATCTCTATTATTATTGCACTTCCTTACGTAATAGTTTAACCATTTAATTTGATCGTCCGAGATGATGTTATCCATTACCCATCTCATTTCTTCAATTTCTAACGTTTCAAATACTTTGTTATCCAGTAATTTATTTTGATGCAAATCTTTATATATTTGATATCTGGTTACCGGATTTGCTATATTTTCGCCGCTTGGATTAGCCCAAAATCCTACGTCAGCCGAATGAGTTAACGATAATGCAAACATCATTTTTCTATATAAATCGCCTAAAACTACTCCATTCTCGGTTACCGTTGTATTAGTTAAATCCGGGCTATAGGCGGAATACAGATTTTTCAACACGTCCAATGCTGCCAAATACTTTCCGCCTACGGGAGCACCGCCTACCAGATATAATCTAAGGTTAGTTGCATCACTCATTAACCAAGATACTACATTCATATTATCATTATTCAATCTGACATAGGCTTGCAGTATATCGTAACCGATATTTTTTACAAATTCTCTTTGTAATAAATTCAGTTCATACTCCCCTGTTATTTCTTCACCGTAATGACTAGTAATAATGGCGTCGTATTCTTCAAGTGTTTTTATAAAACTAACAGGTTCATTATTTTCTTCATAACCTTCTTTTATCAGTTTAGCATCAGCGTAAGTAGCATGGTCATAGCCATCATTCCCGTTTATATCGGCATCCAGTTTTAAATAATTTGCGTTTGTTATATCTATTTTTACCGACTCTGCATTACTATTGCCTTTGAGAATTGACGACGTTAATTGTAAATCCCAGTTCTCGCCATCTAACGAAGTGTATATTTTAAATCTTACGCCATCTCCATTAGCGCCTTTACTTTCATCAACTCCTATATATGACGTAAAATAATCATAGTCATATTCGCTAATATCATATAAAAGCGTTGAATTAGCGTGTGCAATAATTCCTTTTAAAAATCTTGTTTTTTTACCATTTATTATTAAAGTAATAATTCCGCCATTGGCATTGGAATCCATATTTTGATCTAACGTTATATTTCCCCAGCCGGCGTAAGATCCTTGCATATACTGGATATCCGACAAATAGCAAACTTGATTATCTTGCGATTTGGTTACGCTTTGATAAGAAGCTTTACTAACTTTTTTATCTTCGGAATCTGCCGTTCCGCTATATGATGCATTTTGATCGTTATTTTTCGCAATATAATCTTTGTGCTCTATGGGCATAGATAAAAATATACAAGATAATATTGTAAAACAAATAAAAATTAATGCAATTGCAAGTTTTATAACGTTTATAAGTTTGTTATTTTTTTCTTTCATAAGTTCACCTTCCTTTTCTATAATAATCCATTTGTTTAGCTTTTTCAAGTATTTTTCAATCTTTGTAATATTATTATTCTTACGTCAACCGTAATATTGCATAATTATTTCATTGGTTTAAACTCTATTCTATTGCGTGGTTCGTCCACTTCCCCCCACGTACACAATAAGACCTTGACAAAAGTCAAGGTCTTATTGTGGTGGGAGGAGGTGTGTTCTGCGCGTACGCGCAGAGTGTCGTCGGCAAAGACGGCAAACCGCATAAAAATGATTTTGCATTTTTGCCTCCTCGCACGAACCACCGATTAATAATCGGGGTGCGTGCGCCNCCNACNNCCNANNCAGAATAACAGCACCTCGNANGAGGTGCTGTTATTCTGGTGGGAGGAGGTGGATTCGAACCACCGAAGTCGGAGACGTCAGATTTACAGTCTGATGCATTTGGCCACTCTGCAATCCGCCCGTATTTAGTTTTTTACCCCGCGGTCTACGGGGTAAGGAATTGGAGCTGGTGATTGGAATCGAACCCACAACCTGCTGATTACAAATCAGCTGCTCTGCCAGTTGAGCTACACCAGCATGCTCGCCCACTTGGGGTGGTGCCTTGGGGTGGAATCGAACCGCCGACATACGGATTTTCAGTCCGGCGCTCTACCAACTGAGCTACCAAGGCGTAAGCGGAAAAACCGCTTAAAAAAATATGGCGACCCGAAACGGGCTCGAACCGTCGACCTCCAGCGTGACAGGCTGGCGCTCTAACCAACTGAGCTATCGGGCCAAATAATTATTAACAAGTTAGTGGTGGGCCTTTATGGACCCGAAGTCGCGTCATCGGTTGTGAGCCGACTGCGCGGTTATAGCAAATTAAGTGGTGGGCCTTCACGGACTCGAACCGCGGACCAATCGGTTATGAGCCGACCGCTCTAACCAACTGAGCTAAAGGCCCTTAAAGGGTGCTTGCGTTCTTTGCACAATGCTTTCATATAATAATATACCCGTAAATTTTTGTCAAGTAATTTTTAAAGCAATTTCAACAGAATTTTTTAATTTTTAAATTTTCCCAAAAGCCCAAAACTCGGCACAATTCTTTAAAAAAAAGCAAATTTTTCAATTGCCGAAATAGTAATATTTTTAAAAAACCACGGAGAAAGGGCGTATGGTAGTTACCGGATATTCACGGGACAAAGTTTTGTACATAAATCTTTCGGGCGAGATGGACGAGTGCTCTGCCCGGGAAGCGCGCGACAAATGCGATAAGCTTATCGAGGACAATTTAAGCGCGAAAAAGATAGTAATCAATTTGTCCGACGTAGCGTTTATGGACTCAACCGGCATCGGGTTTTTAATAGGCAGATACAAAAAAGCCGCAAAGCTTTCATTGCCGTTGTACATTGAAAAACCCAACTTTGCCGCAGATAAAATTCTGAATTTAAGCGGTATATATTCACTCATTCCCAAAGCCGAATAAAGGAAAATAAAATGACTAAAAACTATTTAAAACTTCAATTTTATTCACTTCCGCGCAACCAGGCGTTCGCAAGAGACGCCGTTGCCGCATTCTGTCTGGAACTTAACCCGTCGCTATCCGACCTGTCGGACGTAAAAACCGCGGTTTCGGAGGCCGTAACAAACTGCACCGTTCACGCATACAAGGGCAATTTGGGCTTAGTTACGGTAGAGTGCGAAATTGAGGATGAAGAACTACATATAAAAGTCAGCGACACGGGGCGCGGCATACCGGACATCAGTCAGGCAATACAGCCGTTTTATACCTCCGCGCCGTCGGACGAGCGTTCGGGCATGGGCTTTACCATTATGCAGACGTTTATGGACGAATTCAAGGTAAATTCCATACAGGGCGAAGGCACGGTCGTTTATATGTCAAAAAGTTTTAAAGCGGAAGTGGAGAATGCTTGACGTCGAAGAGACGAACGACTTAATCAGAAAAGCAAAGGCGGGAGACGCGTGCGCTAAGGAAAAGCTTATAGTCGAAAACAACAACTTAATAAAGAGCATAGTTCGCCGCTATCTCAACAAAGGTGTTGAGTACGACGATTTATATCAGCTTGCGAGTATGGGGCTTTTAAAAGCTATAAACGGCTTCGATGAAGCGTTCGGGGTACGGTTTTCAACTTACGCCGTGCCAATGATAGCCGGAGAAATTAAGAGGTTTATGCGCGACGACGGAAGCATAAAGGTTTCGCGCGCGATAAAGGCCTGCGCAAAGGAAATTAACCGGTTTATAGAAAAATACTCCGCAGAGCACGGCTCGCAGCCGTCCGTAAAGGCAATTGCCGACGAGTTCAATATGCCGGAAAGCGAAGTAGTGTTCACAATGGGCTCAACGAGAATGCCCGTTTCAATCTTCAACCAGGGCGAGTACAAGGACGAAAAGGGGCAGGAGCTTTTGGAAAAGCTGCCAGTTGAGGACAAACAAGAGGATATTATAGAAGCGTTACAGTTAAAGACGGCAATTGAAGGGTTGCCCGAACGCGACAAGAAAGTTATTATTTTAAGGTATTTCAGGGATATGACCCAAAGTGAGGTTGCAAACATGCTTGGAGTATCCCAGGTACAGGTTTCGCGAATAGAAAACCGAATAATGGAAAATTTCAGAAGGTCCTTAACGGGCTGAAATATTGCGGCGGAGCGCAAAAAGCGCTCCGCCGCACCGTTTATTTATTGTTTTTTTTAAAAAAGCGTGGTATAGTATAGGTATGATTAACGAAAAGAATGTACAACTCGGCAAAGTTCGCTCGTCCATAAGGGAGCTTTTCGAGTACGGTAAAAAACGCAAAGCCGAAATCGGCGCGGAAAACGTATTCGATTTTTCTTTGGGCAACCCGAGCGTGCCGGCGCCCCCCGAGGTCAACGCCGCGCTTAAAGAAATTATCGATACCTGCGACCCTGTGGTATTGCACGGCTATACTTCTGCGCAGGGCGATTACGGAGTTCGCAAGACGGTTGCGGACCATATAAACGCGCGCTTTAAAACTTCGCTTGACGCCGACTGCATTTATATGACCTGCGGCGCGGCGGCTTCTTTAACGATTACTTTAAACGCGCTTTTAAACCCCGGTGACGAGGTTATAACCTTTGCTCCGTACTTTCCCGAGTACAAGGTGTTCTGCGAGAATGCGGGCGGAAAGCTTATAACGGCTGGCTGCGAGGATGGTACTTTTCAGATAGATTTTGAAAAGTTCGAACGCGCGTTAAGTCCCAAAACCAAGGCCGTAATTGTCAACTCTCCCAACAACCCCAGTGGGGTCGTTTATAGCGAAAAGTCAATGATATTCCTGGGGCAATTGCTTAAAAAGCACTCTGAAAAGTATAAAACTCCCGTGTTTCTTATTTCCGACGAGCCGTACAGGGAATTGACCTTCGAAAAAGACGTTACAGTGCCATATATCATGGACTTTTACGATTATAGCATAGTTTGCTACTCGTATTCCAAAAGCCTGTCTTTACCCGGCGAAAGAATAGGATATATAGCGGTCAATAATAAAATGCCGTGCTTCAACGACGTATATGCAGGGGTCTGCGGCGCAGGCAGAGCGTTAGGCTTCGTTTGCGCGCCTAATCTGTTTCAGCAGCTTATAAAAAAGGTGTACGACAAAACTTCGGATATATCCGTTTATAAGCGCAACCGCGACAGACTGTATTCCGCGCTTACCGAATACGGCTATACCGTTGTAAAACCCGACGGAGCTTTTTATATGTTCGTCAAGGCCTTGGAGCCGGACGCAAAAGCTTTTGCAGAGCGAGCCAAGGAGTACGAGCTTTTAATAGTAGCAGGCGACGATTTCGGCTGTAAGGGGTACGTAAGAATTGCCTACTGCGTTGCGCCCGAAACCATAGAGCGAGCATTACCGTCGTTTAAGCGGCTTTACGAAAGTTATAAAAAATGAGAACACCGCCCACAAGCGTTGCTTGTGGGCGGTCTTAATTAAGTCTGCGTGATTTAATTAATTAGTCGTTGTTGGTATCAGCGTGCTTATTGATTTCGGACTGACCGAGAATGTAGTTAACCCAGCCGAAACCGAAAATGAAGAGTACGAGATATAACGTGCCGCTGCCGGTAAGCTTGTCGCCAAGCTTGTAGTTCCAGTAGTAACCGTAGATACCGAAGCTTATAATCGTGAACAGAATAGCAAGACCACCGCTTGCGGTTTTCTTATCGGGAGCAATTTTATTGCTGTCGTTGGTAAGGCAAACATACCAGTAAATACCGTAGATGCCGAGGGTTATAATCGTGAACAGGATTGCAAGACCTACGTTGCGTTTCTTAATATTCATTTTTTTCTCTCCGAAAAATTTTTATTTGTTTGCCGAAGCGGATACGGGCGCATTAAGCGATTTTTAAAACGTTGCACGCAGACAAAAGTTTTGCAAACGGTTTGCACCGAACGCACCGCGCCGCCCGACATTTACAATATACAACATTTATATACAAAAATCAACAAAATGCGTAAAAATTTTTTTATTATTTTACGCGTTTTAATTGTTTAACGTATTGATTTGACTTTTCCGACCTTTATGTTATAATATTTCAAGGATATATTAATTATGATAATTCTCGGACTTGACCCCGGTCTTGCGACTATGGGCTACGGAATAGTTGAAAAACAGCAAAACGATAACACCGTTGCCATCGATTACGGAGTGGTGCTGACGCCAAAAGACGAAAGCCTGCCCGTACGCCTTGCAATGCTCGAAGAGGGCGTAAACAAAATATTGAACAAGTTCAAGCCCGACGAAATCGCGGTGGAGGAACTGTTCTTTTCAAAGAACATAACCACTGGTATTCCCGTTGCGCACGCAAGGGGGGTTATGCTGTTGACTTGTATTAAGTACTGCGGCAAGCTTTACGAGTATACTCCCAACCAGATAAAACAGTCGCTTACGGGTTACGGAAAGGCCGATAAGATTCAGATGCAGCAGGTTGTAACCTCGCTTTTGCATCTTAAAAAAATTCCCCGACCCGACGACGCGGCCGACGCGCTTGCGGTAGCGCTTTGTCACGCGCACACCTCGCGCTTTGGGAAACTGTTCGGAATAAGGTAAATTATGATAGGATATTTAAAAGGTAAAATTCTTTCGCTTTCCAGGGAAAGTGTGCTTCTGGAAACGGCTTCGGGCGTAGGGTTCGAAGTGCTTTTGACGGGCACGGCTTTTTCGGCACTTTACGGCAAAACCGAGGGTGAACTGTATACGTATTTGCAGGTTCGCGAAGACGGAGTAAGTCTTTTCGGGTTTTCGTCAGTTTCCGAAAAGGAAATGTTCTTAAAGCTGATTTCCGTTTCAGGAGTAGGCCCTAAGCTCGGAATAGCGGTGCTTTCGGGGCTTAACGTCGGCGATATTGCCGCGGCGATAGCCACTAACGATATTAAGCGGCTTTCGGCAGTCAAGGGCATGGGCAAAAAGACGGCGGAGCGTATAATTTTAGAGCTTCGCGAAAAGATTACTTTCAGCGAAATGCCTGCGGAAACTCCCGTCAAAGCCGTTCCCGTAACGGGCGCGGACGAAGACGCGGTTGTCGCACTTATGACCCTCGGGTTTACGCGCTCGGAAAGTCAAAGGGCTATTGCAAGGGCCAAGGAAAACGGCGCCGAGTCCATTGAGGATATAATAAAAGTCGCATTACAGGGAATGTAAATTATGTTTTTCGACAACGACGAGGAAGAATTCAATACCGAAGACCGGCTTGTGCAGAGTACCAAGGGCGAGTTGGATTACGAGGAAAACGTACTCCGCCCGAAATCGCTTGAAACTTACGTAGGTCAGAGCAAGGTAAAGGAAAACTTAAAAGTATATATGACCGCCGCAAAGACGCGTGGAGAAGTTTTGGAGCACGTATTGCTTTACGGTGCGCCCGGCCTCGGCAAGACCACGCTTGCGCATATAATTGCAAACGAAATGGGCGGACAGCTTAAACTTACGAGTGCGCCGGCTATCGAGCGCAGCGGCGATTTGGCGGCGATACTTACAAACCTTAACGACGGCGACGTTCTTTTCATAGACGAAATTCACCGCCTTAACCACAGTGTAGAGGAAATTTTGTATTCCGCAATGGAAGACTACGCGCTGGATATTATCGTCGGGAAAGGCCCGAGTGCGCGCAATATCCGTTTTTCGCTTAAAAAATTCACGCTTATCGGCGCGACCACCCGTGCCGGAATGATAGCAAATCCCCTGCGCGACAGGTTCGGAATAATCTGCCGCCTGGAAATGTATACCCCCGAAGAGCTTAAACAAATCGTTGTCCGCAGCGCTAAAATGCTGAATATCGAAATTGACGACGCCGCGGCTATGGAAATTGCGGGGCGTTCGCGCGGAACTCCGCGTATTGCAAACAGGCTTTTAAAGCGTGTGCGCGACTTTGCTACAATGAACGGCAACACTACCGTTACTGTGAACGACGCGAAATACGCGCTCTCAAAAATGGAAGTGGACGAACTTGGACTTGACGAGGTGGACAGAGCGCTGCTTCGGGCAATGATAGAAAAGTTTGACGGCAGACCGGTAGGACTTGAAACGCTTGCGGCAACCATCAACGAGGACGCTGGAACTATCGAGGACGTTTACGAGCCGTATCTTTTGCAGCTCGGCTTTATCTCGCGTACTCCGCGCGGCAGAATGATACTCCGCGGCGGTTACGAGCACCTCGGCTATAAAATGACGGAAAGACAGCGCGAACAGGTTAGTATGTTCGACAAAGATTAACAATGTTGAAAAAATCTGATTTTTACTACGATTTGCCCGAGGAACTTATAGCGCAGACCCCTGCGGAGCCGCGCGACAGTTCGCGGCTTCTCGTTTATAACAAAAAGACGGGCAAAACAGAACACAAAATTTTTAAAGATATAGTAGATTATCTGCGCGCAGGCGACGTGCTTGTTATAAACAATACCAAGGTTCTGCCTGCGCGCCTTTACGCGCATACCGAAAACGGCGGTGCGGTAGAAGTTCTGCTTTTAAAGCGCATGACGGCCGACACCTGGGAAGTTTTAGTCAAGCCGGGTAAAAAATGTACGGTCGGTAAAAAACTTATAGTATCGGACGAGCTTTCGCTTACAGTACAGGGCGTAACCGAAAGCGGTGAAAGAATAGTTAAGTTTTATTATGACGGAGTGTTCGAAAATATTTTGGAAAAGCTCGGCTCTATGCCGCTGCCTCCGTATATTAAGACCAAACTCAAAAATAAAGACAGGTATCAGACGGTTTATGCAAAGCGCGACGGCTCGGCGGCCGCACCTACGGCGGGACTGCATTTTACGCCGGAACTTCTCGAACAAATAAAGAAAATGGGCGTGGAAGTAGTCGAGGTGCTTTTGCACGTTGGCTTAGGTACTTTCAGGCCCGTTAAAGAGGACGTTATAACCGACCATAAAATGCACTCGGAGTACTTCGAGGTTTCGGCGGAAGCGGCTGAAAAAATCAATTCCGCAAAGCGCGAGGGCAGAAGGGTTATTGCGGTCGGCACGACCTCCGTAAGAACGCTGGAAAGCGCGGCGGACGAAAGCGGATATATTAAGCCTTGCAGCGGAAACACCCAGATATTTATTTATCCGCCCTATAAATTCAAGTGCGTTGACGCACTTATAACCAACTTTCACCTGCCCGAAAGTACGCTTATTATGCTTGTTGCGGCAATGACGGGCAGAGAGGAAATTTTAAGTTTGTATAATACGGCTGTAAAGGAGCGGTACCGCTTTTTCTCTTTCGGCGACGCTATGATGATTTATGAGTAAATTTTTTTCTTACGAAATACAGCATATCGATAAATACACGGGCGCTCGGGCAGGAGTTTTTCATACTCCGCACGGCGATATTTTAACGCCCGTTTATATGCCCGTCGGCACTCAGGCGACGGTAAAGGGCGTGTATCCGCGCGACTTGAAAGAGGCGGGCTCGCAGATAATACTTTCCAATACCTATCATTTATATCTGCGCCCGGGCGACGAGCTCGTAAAAAAAGCCGGCGGACTTCATAAATTTATGAACTGGGACAGACCCATTCTTACAGATAGCGGCGGTTTTCAGGTTTTTTCTTTGACGAAACTGAATAAAATTCGCGACGAAGGGGTATATTTCAATTCGCATATAGACGGCTCTAAGCATCTGTTCACACCCGAAAAGGTTATGTCCATAGAGGAAAACCTCGGCGCGGACATTATAATGCAGTTCGACCAGTGCAGCGAAATCGGCTTTACTCATGCTCAGGCGCAAGAGGCAATGGAGCGCACCGACGGTTGGCTTAAACGCTGTTTGAACTCGAAAACGCGCGACGACCAGGCGCTGTTCCCGATAGTTCAGGGCAACATCTTCGACGATTTGCGTATGGAAAGCTTAAAGCGCGCAAAGCCGTTCGCAACCGAAGGAATTGCAATAGGCGGACTTTCGGTAGGAGAGCCTAAGCAAAGAATGTACGAAATTTTAGAGCTTATGCGTCCGGCAATGCCGGAGGGCGTGCCCCGTTATCTTATGGGCGTAGGCAGTCCCGACTGTCTTATCGAGGGCGTTAAGCGCGGAGTGGATATGTTCGACTGCGTGCTTGCAACGCGCGTGGCAAGGAACGGCACGGCGTTTACTTCAAAGGGCAAGGTAGTTGCGCGTAATGCGGTGTATACCGAAGATTTTACTCCGCTTGACGAAAACTGCAATTGTTATTGCTGTAAAAACTATACCAAGGCATATTTAAGGCATCTTATAAACGTAAACGAAATGCTCGGTTCAATGCTGCTTAGTCTGCACAATATAACGTTCTTGCATAAGCTTATGTCGGATATGCGCGAAGCCATTTTCGCGGACAGCTTAAACGATTTTGCCGAAAGTTTTTACTCGGTATACGGAAAAGAAGAGTAAAAAATATGCATTTCGGTGCATATTGCGTGAAAGTTTTGTGCAAAAATTATATAAAGGTTAAAAATCGCTTGCAAAATAGGCATAAAACCTTTAAAATAAATAAAAAAGACATTAACGGAGAAAATAATGATTCAATCTTTACTTGCAGATGGCGAAAACGCCGGCAACGGAATGCCCAGCAACATAATAATGCTTGTAATACTTGCGGTTTTAATAGTCGTAGTTATCGTGTTCTACGTACTCGGCTCTAAAAAGCGCAAAAAGCAGGAAAAGGACGCTCAGGATTTAATTAACGCGGTTAAGCCCGGCAACAAGGTTAAGACCATTGGCGGTATCTGCGGAATAGTTGTTGAAGTAGATAACGAGGAAAATACCTTCGTGCTTGAAACGGGTACCGAACTTTCCGGCAAAAGCTATATCAAGTTCGACAGACAAGCTATATATCAGACCGACGCGGTTGTTGCTGCAAACGAGGAAAAGCCCGTAACCGAAGAGGTTAAGGAAGCCGAGCCCGTAGCGGAAGAGCCCGTTGCTACTCCTGTTGAAGAAGCGGCAGCTCCCGTAGCCGAAGAAGTAAAGGTTGAAGAGGCGGAAAAGCCCGCTCCCAAAAAGCGCACTACCAAAAAGAAGCCCGAAGACGAAGAAAAACAAGTAAAATTCTAAAAAAATTCAATATAATTTGAACGGCCTCCGCATAGATTATAGCGGAGGTCATTTTATGCGCACAAATATATTTCAGATTGTAAAGTCGGTGCTTGCGGCAGTGCTGATTTCGCTTGCGTTCGTACTTATTTTTACCGTTATAATTCAGCTTTTTTCAATTCCGATGGGCGCGGTCAAGCCCGTAAACCAGGTTTTTAAAATTCTTGCTATCGCCCTCGGCGGACTTATTTTTATCCGCGGCGACAAGGGACTTATAAAGGGTCTTATTTACGGAGTTATCGCAGTTATTGTAACTTTCTTTTTATTCGCGCTTATTTCCTGGTCGATTTCGTTCAGCTGGAAGTTCATTTTAGAGATAGTTCTCGGCGCGATTGCGGGCGGAGTATCGGGAATAATCGCCGTCAACATCAAAAAAGGCGCGTAAAATTACTTGATTTTTCTTAGCGTGTATTTTATAATAAAGTAAATTTGATGTTAGGAGATTTTACAATGATTAAAACCATAGCTAAGCCTCAGGACAGAAAAGTTACCGGTTGCGGCGAATGCAGAAGCACTTGCCAGTCCGCGTGCAAAACCAGCTGCACGGTAGGCAACCAGAGCTGCGAAAGAATTTCAAGAGAACAGAACCCCGAAAAACAGGGCAAGTAAAATTTAAATTAAAGGGTAGGTACGGGTAGTCAACCCCAATGGTACGCCCATATAAGGAGCAGAAATTCTCTGCTCCTTAAATTTCGTTAAAAAATGATACACGTTTTCAACTATAAAGATAAAAATTACATATACGATTCGGGCAGCGGCAGTCTGCACGAGTGCGACACGGAAACCGCGGACTACGTAAAGGCAAAATACGAAAACCTTGAAAAAGCCCCCGGGCTTTCCGCCGAAAAAATAAAGGAAATAGAGGAAAGCCTTGAAGCTCTTAAAGCCGAAGGTCTGTTTTTAAAGGACGAAGTAAAGACCTATCCTTTAAAATCGAACGAGGTTAAAGCGCTTTGCTTGCACATATGCCACGATTGTAATTTAAGGTGCCGCTATTGCTTTGCAGACGAGGGCGCATACCATTCCGAGCGCGAGTTTATGAGCGAGCAAACGGCAAAAAAGGCAATAGACTTTTTAATTGCGAACAGCGGCAAAAGAAAGGTACTCGAAGTCGACTTTTTCGGCGGCGAGCCGTTAATGTGCCTGCAAACAATTAAAAACGTAGTAGCCTACGCCCGTAAGGAAGCGGACAAGGCCGGCAAAAAATTTCTTTTTACGACTACGACCAACGCGCTGCTTCTCGACGACGACGCAATTGACTTTTTCAACCGCGAAATGGAAAACGTCGTTTTGAGCCTCGACGGCAGAAAGGAAGTGCACGACGCTATCCGCAAAACCAAAAACGGCAAGGGCAGCTTTGATTTCGTAATCGAAAATATCAAAAAGTTCGTGCGGTCGCGCGGTGATAAAAGCTATTACGTTCGCGGCACGTTTACCGCAAAGAACCTCGATTTTTCAAAGGACGTAATTTTCCTTGCGGAAAACGGCTTTGACAGTATCTCTATGGAGCCGGTAGTAACGGAAATTGACGACCTTGCAATTAAGGAAGAGCATCTGCCCACGGTCTGCAAAGAGTACGAAAACCTTTGCGACAAGTACCTTGAAAAGTACGAAAAGGGCGAGGGCTTCAACTTTTTCCACTTCAACGTCGATTTGGACGGCGGAGTGTGCCTTCAAAAAAAAGTTTCCGCCTGCGGCGCAGGAAACGAGTATTTTTCGGTTGTGCCCAACGGCGATATTTATCCCTGCCACCAGTTTGCCGGCGATAAAGACTTTTTAATGGGCAACGTTTACGAGGGCAAGCTCGATAAAAACATAAGGGACAAGTTTGCATCTTCCTGTCTGTTCACGCGTGAAGACTGCGGCGACTGCTTTGCAAAATTCATATGCAGCGGCGGCTGTGCGGCGAACAACTATCATTACGAGGGTGACATAAACAAGCCCTACAAATCGACCTGCGCAATGATGAAAAAGCGCATAGAGTGCGGAATGCACGTTCTCGCGCGCAAAAAAGAGCTTAAATAAGCTTTTAAATTTTCTCAGAATAACGATAATTAATTGACGGCTTTAAATTTTTTTTATATAATATAGTAGTTAAAATTCGCATTACGGCAATACCGTGCGTATCGCGCGGTGCTAGGAGTAGAAATGGGCAAAATAAAATCGGCGATAATAACGGCGTTTCTCGTCGCCGCGATTATAGTTTTAGCGCTGTTTGCAACGATATCATGCAACGTGCCCGGCACTAACGGCGTTAAAAGATATAATTCGTTTATAAGCAATATCCGCCTTGGCAGTTCTCTTACGGGCGAAGCTTACGCTTTGCTTTATCCCGAGGGGGTAATTTCGTCGGCTGACTACGACCTCGTAGTAAACGACAGCGAAAATGCCGACAGCGCTAAATACCCCGACAAGTACACGTCTTGCGGCGGTTTATACGTTGAAAAAGACAAACTCGGCGAGTCCGACGACTTTAAAAACAGCGTTGCATCCGACGCCCGTATAATTGCCGACAGGTTCGGTAAAAAGGGTTACACGGTTAGCGTTGAGGACGATTATTCCATAAAGGTATCCGTTCCCACAAACTTCAATTACGCTGCGTTTTCCGGCAAGGATGCTACGGCGCGCTCGAACGCGCTTTCGGAAATCAGCCATACAGTTAAATACCTTATGCTTGACGGCGGTCTGAGTTTAAGGGACGGCACCGAGTACGATTCGTCAAAATCCCTGCTTTCGATAAGGGAAGATATCAGCACTTATTTCAAGAGTATTTCGTTTTACTCGATGGCAGGTCAGTACGCAGTCCGTATGAATTTGACTAACGAAGGCTTTGACAAGCTTAACGCGGTAATTACCGCAGGCGAGTCCGGCGGTACGGCTTACTTCTATATCGGCGAAACAAACCTTAACCTGACGATGTCTCTCGGCTCGGATAAAGCCTTGACCGAAAAAACTATGCTCTACTCCGCGGATAAGAGCTATGCTGAAGATTTCGCAATTCTTCTTAAATCGGTCGTAAACGGTAATAAGCTTGTTAACTCGTATTCATACGACAGCAACACAGATGAGCCATTAGCACTTACGCCTGTGTTCGGTGAGTACGCGGCAATTTACCTGCTCGTGGCAATGCTTCTTGTAATAGCAGGCGCTATTGCAGGCTCTGTTATCAAATATAAAAAGCTCGGCTTAGTAAACGCAATTATGGTGCTTATCTACGCTCTCGTAATTGTAACCGCTACGATGCTTATCGGAATTCAGCTTACGATAGCCGGCGCGTTTGTCGCGGCTTTGGGGCTTGCGCTTATGTGCTTTACGAACTTCCGCGTTTTCGAAGCGGTTAGGGCGGAAACGGCAACGGGCAGAACAATTCAGGCTTCCGTAAAGCTCGGCTATAAAAAGACTCTGTTCACAATTCTTGACCTGCACGTAGTGCTTTTGGTTGCGGCATTAATGCTTACGCTTATCGGCGTCGGCGAAGTATCCGCTTGCGGCTTTATATTCTTTATCGCAACGATTTGTTCGTACGTTCTGTACTGGTTCACGAGGCTTATGTGGTTTGTAATCTCCTCGCCCGTGAAGGACAAGTTCAAGTTCTGCGGTTATAAAAGGGAGGTGTTAGACGATGAAGACTAATTTCAAGCTTTCCTCCAAAATGCATCTGTTCATAATTATTTCGGTTGTAATCGTTGCTATCGGCGCAATGGTCGGCACTATCTGCCAGTTCGTTGCGAACGGATATTTCAATTACGGCGACGACTGGTCAAACTATTACAGCGTAACCGTTTCCTACGAATACGTTGACTTTTCTAGCCGTGAAGAAGTAGACGAAATGTGCCAGAAGGGCTTTTCGGAAGCCGGAGTAAAACAGTACACCGAACAGCACGGTACAACTTCCACGGGAGAGACGATAACTTACAAGTTTACAACTTCTACCGACCTTAAAAAGCTTCAAAATGCAGAGATTATTATTAAAGCGGCTATCGACGAAAAGTGCGGCTCGGGCATAACGCTCAGCAGCGTATCCGTTCATAACGGCGTAGCTAAAATCGACAGCAGCAAAGCGCTTACAATGAGCGCAATTGCGATTGCCGCGATAATAGCTTTCCATTTCGTATACTTTATAATCCGCTATAAACTTTCAATGGCGTTTGCGGCGCTGCTTGCCGACGTGCATAACCTGGCGCTTTACGTTTCGCTGTTGTCGTTGACGCGCATACCCGTAGGAACTTCCGTATTTGCTTTTGCGGTGCTCACGTTGCTGGTAACTGTTATCGGAACTTGCTTCCTGTTCGACAGAATGCGCAAAAACTTCAAAAACGAGGATTTAAGCAAGCTTACCGCATTCGAACAGGTTGACCTTTCCGCAAGCGAATGCTTTAAGGTTAACGTATATGTTCCGGCTTGCCTTGCAGTGATAGCGGCGGTGCTGTTCGTGCTTCTGGCTATCAGCTCGCTTTCGTCGCTTGCGATAATATCGCCTGTGCTTTGTGCGCTTGTAAGCCTTATAGTAAGCGTTTACGGCACAGTAATGTTTGTG
>JAAUYR010000006.1 GCA_014805025.1 Clostridia bacterium
GATGTCAGATGTACATGAAGGAGACGTGATTGAGGCAACTGTAGTAAGGACAGACGACGGACAGGGAAATATTCTTCTGTCACGCAAAGAAGCCAACTCTGTGCTGGCGTGGGATGTGCTTGAGGGTTATATGGAGGAAAAGAAGGATGTCAGCGTAAAGATAAGCGAGGTCGTAAATGCCGGTGTGGTTGCTTATCTGGAAGGAATCAGAGGATTTATACCGGCTTCCCATCTGGATATTTCTTATGTAGAGAATCTGGAAGAGTATAAAGGAAAAACGCTGGATGTCAGAGTCATAACGGTTGATCGTGACAAGGAAAAACTGGTGCTCTCTGCGAGAGATATCTTGAGAGAAAAAGCGAAGGAAGAACATGACCACAAGGTTGCAATGATCGTTCCGGGCACGATTTTGGAAGGCATGGTAGAGAGTCTGCAGACTTATGGCGCGTTCGTGGATTTAAAAGACGGCTTAAGCGGTCTGGTGCATATTTCCCAGATTTGCCAGAGGAGGATCAAGAAACCGTCTGAAGTACTTAAGGTTGGCGATAAGGTTAAAGTAAAGGTATTGAACACCAACGACGGTAAGATTTCATTGAGCATGAAGGCGATCGAAGAACAGCAGGCAGAGGAAATGGAGAACATAGACGTGAAGCAGTACGGCTCTTCCGAAAGTGTGGGAACCAGCCTTGGGGATTTGTTTGCGAAGCTGAACATTAAATAATGATATCCATGGCCGGCCGTTTTCGTGCGGCGNCAGTATTTGTATAATAGTTATAATCTTTAGGCGTAAGCCGGCGAATAGAACGAGACTTCTTATGAGGTCTCGCTTTTTTTAGTTTACGCATTATGGGAACGCTCTGATGAGCAATTGNTTTAAGNGGATAAATATTCGTAGTTAGCTTATATTAAGTANCGATATATAATATATANAACTTTTGAGCAGATTTAAATTTATAAGAAATGTTACATGTTAGAATATATGAAAATTGCAATNTATACACGATTTTTATATATCTATGGATATCNGAAAATCTATTNAAGCAAAAANNATATATTTGNTCNGTTAATAATATGCAAAAATATATTTGTGAGATATAAACAAAAATAACTTTTTTATTTAGCTAAAAAATCAATATAAATTAAGNGNATATTATGTTATTTTAAAGTTATACATTTTGTGTAGTGTCATTTTATTTTTAAGAAGGGAGAGAGTAGAATATGGTGATAGGAAAGATGAGAAGAATCTTTAATAGAAGCCTGTCCATTGCGATGGCGGCATCTATTATGGCAACTTCGGTTCCTCAGCTTTCTGTCACGGCTATGGCACAGGAAGTGGGAATGGATGTTCAGGAGAATACAACTGAACAANATTCTACGGAAGTGGCGGAACCGGACGAGACGGAAGGCGGAAAAAANCAAGACNAAGATTTTGAGGATGTGAATTCCAAAGATGATGATTCCTCACAGGACANTTCGNCNGGCGGAANNCCGNCAGACGAAAATGCCGGAAATGAAGCGGAGGAAGGTACAAATGACCTTGACGAGACAGAGGGAGAAGACGTANATGCTCCTGATGANGACTCAAAGACGGAGNANGATNGCNCGGATCAGGAAGATGACTCCGATGTCAAGGCTGATGATGAGAAGGATNAGAAAGANGACAAGCCTTCGGTAGTNAAGAAGGCTCGTAAAGTGTACGCGGNTGCTTCGTCTGATACGGAGAAAGACGTAGAAGGTAAGATTATTTATGAGAATAACTTTGATACTGCAACAGTAGGTGACAAATCGAATGACAAAGAGCAATCGGGTACTGTGGCAAAATTAGCCGACGATAATTATGCCATGNAATATGATGTGGCTTTAACAGGAAGCAATGGCTGGGAAGAAGCTTTCACGACATCTTATTCTTTGGGTCAGCCATATGAAACGCCGGTCAAAGAAAAGATGACAATGAGTTACGACATCTATTTCCCGAACAGTACAATTGACGGAGATGAAGACGTTGAGGCTGTAGAAGAGGGCAGTATAAGTGATTTTGGAACCATGAAAGTACAGACTGCACTTAATAATGGGGATAACTGGGACTGGCTTGTAGCAGATGAGGACTTTGCTATTACAGCGNNNGATNTGNNNCNCAGTGATATTGACGGGTATAGCANGATTCATATTTCNGTTGNTATAACAGGTAACAGAGGTAATGNGAGTGAGNCTTGGAAANTTGAAGAGCTTACGTCATTAANAGCGGTTTCATTAAANGTTGTAGGAGNNACAAGTACCTATAATGGTAAGCTGTATATTGANAACGTAGTTTTAAAGGATACTTCTTCTGATTCCGGNANTGAGGANCCTGANNAACCTGCNGTTGAGGANGTTTTCTATGAGAATAATTTCNACGANGTGNANNNACTTGNAGANGTTGTGAATNTGNCAGNCAGTGAATTCGGTGATGTGNCTAAAGATGNNGACGNNAANGNGCTTGNAGAANTTGCACAACTTGCAGANGGCAATAAGGCAATCAAGATAACTGCTGATTTATCCGNANCCNNTGNNTGGNCGGATATCTTTAAAATNGAGATTGACCTTNAAGANGNATNTNCNAAAACAATCAGTGANAAGGTTGTCATGAGNTANGANCTGTATTTCCCTNAGGATAGTGTTGGGGANNATTTNGGAACAATGACAGCTATGGGCGCATTGAANAGCGGAGANAGNTGGGACTTGGNTTACAGAGAANCAGGGTTCTNATTNTNCAACANCGNAATGGGNCGNAAATTCGGATGTAGANNGTTATAAAGTATTTCATGTTGAAATNNATATGAATNATTTTAAGACATGGATTGTTGATNATGCGGANGCGGNGNAAGGGCATGATGAAGATTNTCCATTTGNGNNTATCACACCAATNAAAGCAGTCATTCCGTGTCTTGCAGGGAATACAAGCANATACAANGGAGATATCTACCTTGATAACTTGAAGGTTAAGGCGGTAGGTGTCNCAGATGGCGATGATAATCCGGACGACCCCGGTAAAGAAGATCCGATAGAAGGAGANTTGATCTATAAGAATGATTTTGATTCTCTGGAAANCCTTNAAGATGTTTTGNCGGAGAATGTAGATGGAGCGAATCCCACGCTTGTAGAACTTGCGACAGNCAATAAGGCAGTGAAGTATTCTGTCAACNTATCCGGAACGAAGTGGAAAGATATTTTTAAGGCGCAGTTTAATTTAACGTCGCCTTATGAAGAAAAGATTACCGAAAAAGTAGTCATGAGCTATGACGTATACTTCCCGGCAGATACAGCGGAAGCAGCCTTTGAGTCCATGCAGGCACAGGCGGCATTATCTTGTGGAAGTTGGACATGGGCTTCNGCGAAATCAAATGTTGAGTTTAAGACGACAGATTTGGTATCGGATGAAAGTGTACAGGGTTATAAGAAAGTCCATGTAAAAATCGATATGAATGAGTTTGAGACATGGGATAATGAGGCAGGAGCTAATAAACCGTATCCGTTTGAGGAGATCATACCTATTCAAGCAGTCATCCCATGTTTGGGAACAAACAACACTTATGAAGGCGACTTATATCTGGATAACCTCGAAGTAATAGCGGTAAGCAAATCCGAAGAAGAGGATCCGCCGGCGGCAAGCAAAGAACTGATTTATGAGAATAACTTTAATTCTTTGTCAGATATTACAGGTGTTCTCAGTGAAAATGTAAGTGGAGCGAATCCCACGCTTGCAGAGCTTGCGGCAGACAATAAGGCAGTGAAGTATTCTGTCAAATTACCCGCAAGTGCAAGCAACTGGGACGATATTTTTAAGGCGCAGTTTAATTTAACAACGCCTTATGCAAAAAAGATTGCTGAAAAAGTAGTCATGAGCTATGATGTATATTTCCCGGCAGATAAAGTGGAAACAGGCTTCGATTCCATGAAGGCACAGGCAGCATTATCTTGTGGGAGTAGTTGGACATGGGCTTCTGCGAAATCAATTCCTGAGTATAGGACAACTGATTTGGTAGAAGATGAAAGTGTACCGGGTTATAAAAAAGTCCATGTAGAAATCAACATGACCGACTTTGAGACATGGGATAAAGAGGCAGGAGCTAATAAACCGTATGCGTTTGAGGATATCACACCTATTCAGGCAGTTATCCCGTGTTTTGCAGGATCAGGCAGCACTTATGAAGGCGACTTGTATCTGGACAACCTTGCAGTCTGGGCTGTGAACGAATCCGGCAGCGACATTCCCGAGCCTACAGAAGATCTGTTCTTGGAGCTGGATGCATCGGCGTGGTCAGTATCTGCTCCTTATCAGCATACAGGGAAGAGTAGCATCAAAAATGAGACGGTTGACGGCGAGAAGTTTTTAGTTGCTTCAATGGACTATTCTAATGATAAGAGTCAGTCCTGGAGCGAGGCGAAGTTTGAATATACCCATCCGGAAAAGGTGGATACGCTACAGGGATATAACGCTTTTAAGGCGGATGTATATTATAATCCATCTAATAAGACGGCAGGCAGCTTTGGCATTAAATTGTTTGCCAATGATCCGGCAATTGAGGGTGATGCTGCATTACCGGCAGGTGAACCGGCAAATATTCCGGGATTAGAAGACTATTATAAGGCGGAGTTTGTACTGAATTACAGATTCCCGGCTGGAGCTTTCACAAATCTGACATTTGGTTTTGTAGGTCAGAACACAGACTTTGTAGGAGATGTATATCTCGACAATATGAGATTTACGAAGGTTACCGCAGAGGATGTTTATGTGGACTCCACGATCCTTCCTAAGAAAGGTCCCGGAATCCAGGTAGTTGATGGCGGAAGAAATATTCAGACGGCGAGCGGAGAGACTGTTGCCATTGCCGAAGAAGTGGCGATGGTGGATGCCAATGCTAATGATGCAACCAAGAATCTGTATGCATATTTGAAGGCTGTAGGAGAGTCTGACAGTGTGATCTTCGGGCATCAGAATGATACGCACCATAAGGCAGGAAGTAAGGGCGATGAGTTCACCAATTCCGATACCAAGGATCTGACAGGCAGTATAGCGGGTGTTGTCGGTATTGATACGTTGTCTCTTACAGGTAATGAGGCATCTACATGGGATACGCCGGAAAAGGATAGAATTGCCAAAGTGGCAGAGATTACAAAAGAAGCGGCGGCAGAAGGCGCTATCATCACCTTATCAGCGCATATGCCGAACTTTGCGGTGATCGATCAGAGAGTTAAGGTCTACGGAAAAGCGGAGGGAAACGAAGATGATAATGAAAAAGTGGGTTATTGGGTAGTAAACGGGGAGAAACAGTACAACTTCTCCGGTTATACACCGGGTACCACAAGTGGAGATATAGTGCCGAGGATCATGCCCGGTCAGGACTTGAATTATCTCTATACGGATTATCTGGATCTGATTGCAGATTATGCGAGGGCAGTGGAAGGCGATGGTATTACCATCCTGTTCAGACCGCTTCATGAGAACACGGGAAGCTGGTTCTGGTGGGGCGCTGCGTTCTGTAACGAGCAGGCATATATTAATCTGTACCGTTATACGGTAGATTATCTGAAAGAGACCAAGGGTGTACACAACATAATATATGTATACGGACCCGGCAGTGAGGCGGCAAACGTCAGTGAGTACAGCGCAAGATATCCGGGCGATGCCTATGTTGATATGATCGGATATGACTTGTATCATCAGAATCCTTCGCAGGAGAATGAAGCAGGGTATCTGCAGAGCATCAAAAAGCAGAATACAATTTTAAGAGATTTCGCAAAGGCACACAATAAATTATACGCCATCACAGAAACCGGTGTGGCTGATAAGGATGCAGCGGGTAAAGATATAGCGTTGCAGCGTACCGGCAATACGGTTATGGATTGGTACATGCAGCTGCTTGATGAGATCAGTGGCGATGGCGTAAGTTATTTCCTCGTATGGGCGAATTTCAGCGAAAACGGCAGCTTCTATCTTCCTTATGCAGTAGAGAAGAAGGAAGACGGTTATCTGCACGGACATGAGATGATGGATGAATTCATCAGGTTCTATAATGATGAAAGAAGTGTTTTCGCAACGGATATGAACAGCGAGTTTAAGAAGGTCAGTGGTGTTACCAATACGACGCAGCCCGGTGATGTGTCCGGTTATTTTATAGCGCCTCAGTCAGGTGACAGGATTCTTCCTGATGAAAATAATCCGAAAACTCGCATAGCAGCCAAGGTATCAGGTGTTGATCCTGAGGCGGCAGATCTCAGCGTGCAGTTTGTAGTTGCAACAGAGTTTGATGAGGTGGTTCTCCGGGCAAATTACAATGCTCAGGAAGCTGTCTGGGAAGCAGAGCTGAAAGACAGTGCGCTTGTCGGTATGGGCGAAGCAATGGGAACAATCACTTTGCTTGTAAATGATAAAAAGATATCAGAAATCTCAGCCAGATTCAATATGGTTGAGGCAGAGCAGGATGATATGGTACCCGAGGATTTCGAGGGTTACAATGGTAACAGCCAGCAGCTGGGACTTACATGGGCGACCAATAAGGCTTCCGGCAGTGAGATTAATCTTTCTCTGACAAATGATTCAGAAAAAGTCTTTGGCGGAGATTATGGCTTACAGATGGATATTACGCTGGCAGCATCTGATGCATGGGCAGGAGCTACGAAGAGCTTCGTGGCCGATTGGAGTGATGGTAATGCACTTGAGTTCTACACGATTCCCGAGACAAACGGGCAGAAAATTGTAGTACAGGTTACGGCGGGCAATCAGGTGTTTGAGGTTTATTTGCAGGAATTTGACAGTTACACGGACAATGCGGCAAACGGATTCCCTGTAAAGGTAACGATTCCTTTCAGCGCGTTTGTGGGAAGAGACAGCAAGGATGCAAAATTAGATCCGAGCAAAATCGAGAGCATCGGACTCTGGTGCAATGCAATTGCAAAAGCGGGTGTAGAGTTCCCGTTGAGTACAACACTCTACTACGATGAATTCAAGGTAGTGACTACCGATAAGACGGCGGTTGACTTTGCGCCTACGGCTTATAAGGGTATCTGGTTTAAGGAGATCCCTGCACAGACATACACAGGTAAAGCAATCAAACCGGATGTACAGGTATATGATGATGCGAAGCTGCTGACACCGAAGAAGGATTATACGGTAAGCTATAAGAATAATACGAAAGCCGGAGAGGCGGATGTTATCATCAAAGGTAAAGGAAACTACAGCGAGACGATTACAGGGCATTTCACGATTCTTAAGAAAGAGATTGGTGAACTGACGATCACAGCTCCTGAATATATCATCTATAACGGAAAAGAGCAGAACATCGCTGTGACCGTGAAAGATGGTAAGAAGAAACTGGGTACAAAGAACGATTACACACAGGTGATCACTTTTGACGATGGATCAGGGCAGGCTGCAGAAGTACAGAAAGCGAAAGAAGAAGGTACTTACAAAATCAAGATTACCATGAAAGGTAACTATACAGGTGAGACAGAATTAACGTGCAAGGTTGTGAAGGATAAGGACCTTTTAAGCAAAGCGACAGTGACGATTCCGAAATCTCTGGATTATAACGATGGAAAAGAGGTCATGTTTGAGGAGTCACAGATCGTCGTGAAGCTGAAAGGTAAGGTTATTCCACAGAAGGAAGAGAATGGCACTGATAATTATGTGGTTTCCTATGATAATAACAAGCAGGTCGGAACTGCCAGCGTAGTAATCACTGCAGGGACAGACAGCAAGTATGTGGGAAGCGTACGTAAGACTTTTACTATTAAGGGCAAAACGTTCTCTACAAAGACAATTGATATAACAGGTTTTGAGACGAAACGTCCTTATACGGGTAAAGCCGTATACCAGAATCCGGTATTGAAGGATAAGACATCCGAATCCGACGTTCCTTTGGAGAAGAATGTAGATTACAGAATTGCATATGTAAAAAATGTGAATGCTGGTAAGGCAACAATGACAATCACCGGTCTGGGCAAATACAGCGGTACGATCAAGAAGAACTTTACGATTGATAAGGTTGCGCTGACTGAAAATATGCTGCAGGGTAAGACGATTACCGTAAAGCAGAATCGTGCGGGCGCTACGCCGGATGTAGAGCTTGTCTATGAGGGCAGGACGCTTATAAAAGATTGGGATTATAAGCTGACTTATACAGGCAACAAAAATACTACCAGCGAGACGAAGCAGGCGTGGATCAATATTGCAGGTAAAGGTAATTTCAAAGGCAGCCTGAAGAAAGCGGTAGAATTAAAGATCGAGCCGAAATCATGGGACAGCGGTGAGATTACCGTAGAAGTTCCGGATATGAAGTACAGCAGCAAGAAGGCTCAATACACGCCTAATCCGGTCGTATATGACAACGGAAAGAAGCTTACGAAGAACAAGGATTATACGGTAGCGTATGAATACAATACGAAAGAGGATATCGGAGAAATAACAGACGAATGGCAAAGCCATGAAGCGAAGGCTATTATCACTCTGAGTGGTACTGATTATGTTGTAGGAGAAGCAGGTGAGGCGAAGGAATTTAAGTTCAGAATCACCGGCAAGCTGATTAGTGAAGCCAAGGTACAGCTCAATCCTGAGAAAAAGCAGTTCTTTAGCCAATACGGAACCAAACCGGATAAGACTGCTTTGACCGTGACATACAAGGGCAATCCGGTAGGAGACGATGAATACGATATTGTTTCTTACAGCAAGAATGATAAGAAGGGCAAAGCGACTCTGGTTCTTGCCGGTAAAGGTCAGTATGGCGGAACTAAGAAAGTTACATTCACAATCAACGCAAGAGGAATGGAAACCAATCTTGCAGAAGAGTTTAGAAATGTGGTCACAGAGATCACAGCACTCATGATGGAAGCGCTTGACTGATAGCATATTACGCCTAAGCCGAATCCATATAACCGAAAACGATGCAGGTTAAAATCTGCATCGTTTTTGGTGTTTGAGCGGTATGTCGTTTTTCAATGATTTTAACAATTTGTTATTTTGTTTCTCTTGCACACGCAATTCCATATTTTCGCATCCGGTAACGGTTCAGATACCTGCGCTGTTACTTTATTCTTTCGTGTTATATTTTGCCGAATACAACATAGCACGTTTGCTATAGGTTTTAGCTATACATATGAATAAAATATAAGCATTTGTTATTGAACGAAAAAATCTATATAATGAAAGACAACTAAGAGAAGAAGGATTCCACAAGTCGAAGATAAGGAGAGATGGGTAATGATTAAAAAAATTTTTGTGATATTATGTATGATCCCTGTGTCGGCAATGGCGCTGTCCGGATGCGGAAAATCTAAAGAATTTCCCGACCCGCCGGCAAGTGTGTTGGAAGGCAATAGCTTTTCTGACACGCAGTCAGGGGGTGAAGTGGGA
>JAAUYR010000007.1 GCA_014805025.1 Clostridia bacterium
GTGTATTGATCTGACAAGGTTGGAGATCAGTCAGCATCCGGATAAATATGACCAGAAACTCCTGCCGCTGGCATCAAGTGCATCGTTTGCAAGGGAGATCGAGCGCAGCATTCCGGTACCGGTGCTAAAATATTACCGTCTGGGTGAAAAGGCGTGCCATGATGAATGCGCGAACTATATCGAGCGTACATATGACGATTTGCACAGCAATGATATCTGGGTCTGCGACAACCACACCTTTGATATCTTCGTGAACGGCGGTGATAGTGAAAAGCCGGTCCGGGTGTACCTGACGGCATTCCTTGATGTGAGGAGCCGGAAGATGGTGGGATGGTATGTGACGGATGCGCCGTCATCGGATGCAACGCTGCAGGCGCTTAGGAGAGGAATCACTGTCTATGGTATACCGAAACGGATCTATTCCGATAACGGGCGTGAGTTCCTGACACATGATATCGGCGGGCGAGGCTTCCGGAAGAGTGCAAAGACGGATGAGCATGAACCGATGACCATCCTGCAGCATCTGCAGATCGAGTTCAGGACAGCTCTTGTCAGGAATGCAAGGGCAAAGATCGTGGAGCGGGCGTTTGTGGATGTCAAAAACTGTTTTTCAAAGCTCTTTGAGGGTTATACGGGCGGCACCATTGCGGAGCGGCCAGAACGGCTCAAGACTACGGGAAAACATGCAGAGAATTTCATCATCATAGATGAGTTCCGGGAATATGTGGATACCTTCATCCGTGGATGGTTCAACAAACAGCCTCATTCCGGCAGTGGGATGAATGGCAGGACGCGCGACGAGGTATATGCAGCCTGTCTGTATGAACAGAGGGTGGCGACACAGGATGAACTGAACCTGATGATGCTGCGTACCAGCCGAATGCAGACCGTCAACCGCGGTGTAAGGATTAAATTCTATGAGCAGACACTCCGTTTCTATTCAGACGAACTGATCATGGGGCACGACAGGGAAAAGGTCTATGTCCGCTACAATCCGGACGATCTTGCGGAGGTCAGGGTTTATGACGAGAAAGACCGATTCCTATGTACGGCACAGCAGGTAAAGACATTAAGTTATTTTGCATCCAAGGATGAGGTTGCCGAGGCGGTGCGCGAGCAGCGGACTCTGGAAAAAGCCGTCAAAGGATATAAGAAACAGAAAGCGATTGAGGCTGACGATGCGCTGGAGCTTATCCTGCGTGAAGCAGAGGAGCGGATGGCAGCAGGCGAAAGGCTTGACCCGAAGATCATTACACCGATCAGGGCGATCGATGATGATACAGATATTATGGCCAGAGCGGTGGGTGCAGAACCAATCGACTGGTCAGCGGCGCTGGAAAGACTGGAAAAAGTAAAAGAAGGCTAGGAGGAAGAGAGTATGGAAGAAAAGACATCAATGGGCTACGTGGAGGCCTGCAGTTTTATCAAACAATATATGAATTCCACGAAAAAGACACAGTCACAGGTGGCAAAGGAACTGGATGTATCGGCATCCGCATTATCCGGGTTTCTTTCCGGAACGTATAAAACACCTCACACGATTATTTCTAAGATCGAGGAGCTGGCTGAGATCAGCACACAGAAGAAAGTGGCACCGAGGGAACCGGCATATGTTGAGACCAGTATCAGCAGGGATGTCACAAATGCGATCAAATATTCCCATCTGCAGGGCAAGATATCGGTCGTATACGGGGATGCGGGCATTGGAAAGACAATGGCATTTAGGAATTATCTTGAACAGAACAGTCTTGCCATCGGGATTACGATATCACCCACTTATGCATCCATCACCGGCGTGAATGAGAAGCTGGCAGATCAGCTGGGTGTAAGGGAACGTGTTTCAAGGAGACAGACCATGGAGATCATAAATAAACTCAGGGGATCCGGAAGAGTGGTGGTGATCGATGAGGCACAGCATTTGACAGTGCGGGCACTGAACCATCTGCGTTGTATATCGGATGAGAGCGGCGTGGGGATATGTTTTATCGGGAACGATGAGGTATACAGTAAGCTGAAAGGGAGTGGCAGGGCTGACTTTGCACAGTTGTTCTCGCGGATCGGGATGAGGAAGCAGGTTCTGGTGAGCAGCATCACCAAGCAGGATGTGAAAGCAGTATTTGGAAAAAGCGCAGTGGAGGAGGAAGCCATGGAGCTGCTCTACAGGATATGCAGGACAAATTATGGGATGCGCGGTGCAGTCAATGTCTTCATTAACACGGCAGCAGTCTTTGAAGAGATCTCCTGCACCGGGCTGACAAAGATGATGCGGGAAATGAACATAGGGTAGGTGATGGCAATGACAAAACTAGAAGAAAAGAAGGCGGAATACTGGAAGGTCATAGCCCGGACAAGGAAATCCGGCAGGATTGCGGAGTCAGTCAGAACCCGCACAGAGGGAACATGGGCGCGGTTTGACGAGGATGTGATCATGGAATCCCTGCAGATCCACATGCAGCGATACCCGATGTACAAGGAGACTTATACGGTGGGTATCATGCGTAACCTGCAGAAACGCAAGGACACGACAGGCCGGGTAAAGACAGACAATCCGTTTGGGCGGATGGAGCAGAACCAATATGACTTTGAGCAGCTGGAAAAAGAGCTGCTTGCAAATTAGGAGGAGAAAAAGATATGGCAAGAAGACGTGTAACAGAACCGCAGCTTAAAAATTGGGAACAGGTGGATGAATGCCTTAAGCTGATGAGCGACGCAGAGAACCAGATCAGCGTCATCGAGGCAGAAATGAACGCAGCCATCGCGGAGGCAAAAAAGGAAGCGGCAGAAAAGGCTGCGGAGTATAGGGAACTGATCAAGCAGAATGAGGGCAAGATCAAGGAATTCACTACGATCAATAAGGATGAACTCAAAGGCAAGAGCCGGCAGCTCACTTTCGGTACGGTGGGATTCCGCCAGAGCACGAAGCTGCTGCTTCCGCAGGATACGGCAGAGGTGATCCTGAAACTGCGCGAGAATGGCATGGTGGACTGCATTACCGTCAAGGAAACGATCAACAAGGATACGGTCAAATCCTATCCGGAGGAAGAAATCTTAAAGATCGGCGGCTATCTGCAGAGGACAGACAGTTTCTGGTATGAGACGGATAAGGATTCGCTGGCGGAAGCGGTGCAGTAGAAAGGGACGGATATGGGAAGAACGAAAAAAGCAGTAACATATGAGCAGATCAAAAAGATACATGTGCTGGCAAAGGAGAGGGGAATGGACAATGACCTTCTCCATGAACATATGGAAATGCTTGTGGGTAAATCGAGCATACGGGTGCTTACAAAGCAGGAAGCCATCACATTGATTGATTCGCTGGAAGGAAAGGCAGGGAACAGGAATGTGAAGGACAGGGCAACGGCCAAGCAGATGTATTATATATACGGGCTGATGAATGAGCTTGGCTGGACGACTGGAGAAGGGAAGCCGGATCTGGACAGATTAAACCGTTTTTTAAGGTCAGATAAAGCCGGGTTCAATCTGGAAGATTACAGATGGCTCAACATCGGTACAGCCAGTAACCTGATCGAGGCACTTAAGGCTATGATCGCCAGAGAGCAGGAAAAGAAAGTTGCAGAATGAAGGAAGGTGGCATATAATGATAAAGTCAGACAAGCAGATACTGGAATCCCTGACGATCGATGACCTTCAGGAGCAGCACAAGGAGATTGCTGAAGCTGTCGGTGTTGGCGGGCTGATAAGCCTTACGGATGTATTCGGCGGAAGCAGCATCTATATCCCGCAGAAGAAGGAGCTTGTCAAGAACAGGGTTTACGGCATGATCCTTGCAGAGTATGACGGCACGAACATTAAGGAACTGGCGGTCAGGTATAATGTCTGTGAGAGTACGGTTTACAACATTGTCCGGGATAAGATCGTGAAAGGGAGTGCCAGAAGGCAGATAGAAGGGCAGATGACCTTTGCGGATATTGGCATATAAATCCAGCCAAGATTCCAAAATAAACTGTATTATACAATATCTAATAAGCAGGATGATTGATATGATAGCCATGTACAGGAAACTGTATGTGGCTATTTCTATATGCAAATTTAAGAAAACGGAGGAAAGAATTATGACATTTTCATTGGAGGTTATGCTGGCACTGGTCACGGTATTTTCAATTGTCACGTCATTGGCAACACAGTTTGTAAAGATGTTTCTGGATACGCTTAAGGTAAGTTACGCATCCAACATCGTTGTGATGGTTGTTGCGGCTGTTGTCGGGGCCGGAGGCACGCTGCTCTACTATGTGAATTATCAGATCCCGCTGAATGCACTTACAAGCGTGTATCTGGCAATTATGTGCATCATGAACTGCATGGGTGCAATGATTGGCTATGATAAAGTAAAGCAGATGCTCGAACAGTTAGAGGCAGTTGGGAAAAAATAGGGAGGATGCGATGGCAGCAATAAGAAATGTTGGGGATATATCCAAATACAACGTTATACGTAACTATGCGCCCTTAAAGAACCATTTTGACGGCATGATCATCAGGGTGGGATACCGTGGATACAGTGCAGGCGTGATCAAGGAAGATCTGCTGTTTAAGGAACACATGAAAGGCATTATCGGGGAAGGGATGCCATATGGGTTCTATTTCATGGGGCAGGCAGTCACAGAATCGGAGGCGATTGCGGAAGCGGAATTCTGCTATGAGATGACAAAAGGGTACAGCCCGTCATTCCCGACCTACTATGACAGTGAGCTGTCCAACCAGAAAGGAGACGGAAGGGCAGATAATTTATCAAGACGGCTCCGGACGGATATTACAAAGGCGTTCTGCAGACGGATGGAAGAACTTGGCAGAAGGGCAGGCGTTTATGCTTCAAAGAGCTGGTTTGAGACACGTCTGTATGCAGCTGAGCTGGAAAAGTACAGTATATGGGTTGCGCAGTACAATACATCCTGTGGCTATAAGGAAACGGGATATGACATGTGGCAGCATACGAGCAGCTATAAAGTTCCCGGATTAAATACGACCTTCGATAAATCGTACCGTTATAAGGAGTTCAGCGCTGTAACAGAAGGCGGCACTGCGGACACACTGTTATTGCTGGATGGGATACATAGCTACAGCCTTAAGGAATCCGGATCAAAACAGATCGTAGCCGGCGGAGTGAGGAGCAATTTTCTCCTGCGTGAATTCCGCTGCAAGGATGGAAGCGATGAGATCATTCTTGATTACGGGCTAGTGGAGATACTGCAGAAGGTAAGAAGTCATTTTGGCAAGGCTGTTTCGATCACCAGCGCATACCGGACACCGTCCCACAATAAAAGTGTTGGCGGGGCAACATCCTCCTACCATGTCAAGGGGCAGGCGGCAGATTTTACCGTCACAGGCGTGTCAAACAGGGATGTGGCGAAGTATCTGCAGGACATCGGGGCAAAAGGGATCGGGCTCTATGACTATACCGGCGGGTTCGTCCATGTGGATACGAGGGAGAAGAAATATTTCTGGCAGCAGGATTCCCGGAACAGCAAATATTATAGTGTCAGTACATTCTATGTGATGGTGTATACAGTCAAAGGGCAGACAGTTGCAACGGTACGGTATAATGACCGGAACGAATATGTACAGCTCCTGCAGCAGGAACTTGGTTTGAATCCGGACGGCATCTTCGGCGCGAAAACAGAAGAGGCGGTCAGGGTGTTCCAGCAGACCCACGGACTGACGGCAGACGGCATCGCAGGACCAAAGACATGGTCTGCACTGCTGTGACAGGGAAGGAGGATTGTCATGGGTATGTATGGAGTCTTGATGAGTATAGAAACGCTGCCGCCGTCATGGGCGGACAGTATAGTTGACAAAGGGATCACTGCGATCCTGCTGATCATATTTGTCGGTTATTTCCTCCGCCGGTCAAGAAACGATGATAACAAGGTGAAGGAAGCATACGAGACATCACAGAAGAACATGGAAGAGCAGAACAAGGCAGTGCGGGAACGTGAGGATTATCTGCTTGCGGAAAGTGCGAAGCGGGAAGAGATCATCCGTACGGAAGCGGAACGCAGGGAGAAGCTGATCAGGGCTGAGGCAGAGAAACGGGAGAGCATCCTGATGGCAAGCCAGGACCGCATGTTAGATACTCTGGACAATATAGCAGCATCCTTAAATAATGTGGAGCGCAGCGTAGCAAAACAGGATCAGCGGCTGGATGCAATTGAGCAGGAGATAAGGAATGGATCAATTAAAGGTAGCGGAAGCTAAGCTGCTCCGTGGGGCAGTTATATCAAAACTGTATATGACATATGGTACGGACATCCGGATCAGTGGTCTGAAGAACCTGTTGCGGTCAAAAGGATTTATTCAGGATGAAGACCTGAAGAAGACGATCTTTTATCTGGGCGGCGATGGGAAGAAGTACATCCATGTGGAAGTTGACAAAGATGAATGGAGAGACAGCCTGATCTGGCTGACGCCTGCGGGAGTAAACCTTGCAGAGAAAGACATAGAAGACGTGGGAGTGATATTTGACGATGAGTAATTTATTACAGACAGCGGAAAAAGAGATCTTAAGGAAAGAAATTCTGAATCTGTGCTATCAGGCGGCACCCGTGGGATGCAGCATAGATGTTCTCGCGGCGGCTTTTGCGCATACCGGAACATGCGACAAGGATGAGATCGCAAGGCAGGTGGATTATCTTGAGGCAAAAAAACTTGTAACTGTAGAGAATACGAGGAATGCAAGGCTGCGCATTTCGCGGAAGATCGTTAAGCTGACTGCAGATGGTATTGACTACATAGAGGGCAATACGGATCAGTTTGCAGGGATCGGGGGCTAAGATGGCAGACAACAGGAGCCATGGAAAGATAGACGCGCTTCCGGACCACCTGAAAAAGCAGGTGGAGGAGAAGCTGATGTCAGGGGAAACTTACGAGGACATAGCCTCCTTCCTGCAGGAGAATGGTGAGGATGTACATTTTTCGAGTGTCGGACGGTATGGGCGGAAGTTCCTGAATAAGTTCCAGTCAGTACGGATAGCCACGGAATATGCGAGTATGCTGGCAAAGGATAATGTAGACCGCCCGGCAACGGAGATTCACGAAGCCAATAATCTTCTTGCCAGCCAGCTGATCATGCAGGCGCTGGTGGATGATGACATGGATCCGAAGGAGCGTTCCGACCTGATCCGCAGCATTGCCAGCCTGCAGCGGGCGCAGGTCAGTAATGAGAACCTTAAGCTGAAGGCAAGAAAAGAGCGCGGTGCGGTGCATACTGCGATGGAGCTGCTTAAGGATAAGGTCTGGGAAGAACTCGGAGAATCCTATCCTGATATTGCAGCGAAGCTTCTCCTTCTGGCAGAAAATACTGAGGAAGAGATGGAGAGGATGGAAAAAGTGCAGTGACGCCGTACAATCGATTTTAAGCGATTTCCGGTTCTGAACGGAGAATCGGACAGGAAAATCAGTTGAAGCCAAATTGAACGGAGTTGAACGTGTTCTGATGGTATCAAAACAGCAGTGCCACCAGTGCGCCCAAAAATATGAGGACAAAAATGTAAAGTATGGCAGAAATGGACTGGAAAGAAAAAGCAGGAAGCCTGTTCTTTGAATCGGGCATGGGAATTGGAGATATCGCAGAGTACCTTAGTATTTCAAGGCAGTCGGTGTCGGGATATCTGAAGAAGCTGTCCGGATATGAGGCGGAACGGGAACGCCGTAAAGCAGCAGGCAGGGAACGGCGAAAGGAATATAAGAAACAGAAGAACAGGGAATACAGGAGCTGCATGGAGGTCACCGGCGAGACGCTGCGCAGGGAACATGACGTGGCAGCACTGATTCTTTCGAGGGAGAAATATCATTAAGCGGGGTTCAACAGATGTTGGATCCTTTTTCAATGTGCATTTTACAGGGGACTGATTGGATGGGAAGTCTTGCTTCTGAGTATAAGGCAAAAGTAAATAAAGAGGGAAGGCCGGCAGAGTACAAAGAGGCAGAAAACAGCCTGTGGAGTTATAACAAGCTGATTAATCCGAAGTTTTTTAAAGAATCCCGGCCGCATCTGAAAGTAATAGCTACTGTGCTGCAGGCAATATTTGAGCACCGGATCATTAAGTTTCCCGGGGATAATGAGTGGAGGATCATCGCAGCTGAGACAAAGGATGGGCTGGATCGGAGCGAAACGGAATATACAGCCTGCAGGTGCCTTGCGATCGACATACCGCCCAGACACGGGAAAAGTTACAATCTCTCACAGTTCTGCGACTGGGTATATGGCAAGGATCAGAATCAGAGGATCATTGCGGTCACCTACAATGAGATACTGGCAGGAAGGTTTTCTGTAAATGTCAGGGATGGCATAGAAGCAACGAAGGCTGATAAGAGCTTTACGGTGTTCAATGATATCTTTCCGGATGTACATATCAAATATGGCGACAGTGCAAAGCAGATGTGGTCACTGGAAGGACAGTTCTTCAACTATCTGGGAACCGGGTTCGGCGGCACCATCACCGGAGTCGGGTGTTCCATCGGGATCATTGACGATCCGGTAAAGAACCATATCGAGGCATTCAATGATGACTTTCTGGATGCGCAGTACCAGTGGTACACGGACACCTTCCTTTCCAGACTGGAAGAGGATGCCATACAGATCATCAACATGACCAGATGGAACAGCCGTGATCTTGTTGGACGGGTGCTTTCTGATGAGGACGGCGGCGACTGGTATGTCCTTAAGATGAAAGCATGTATTGATGAGCAGACAAAAGAAATGCTGTGCCCGGAGCTATTCAGTTGGAATTCTTATATAAAGAAGAAAGTGAAGATGTCTCTGGCAATCTTCATGGCAAACTACCAGCAGGATCCTGTGGATCTGGTTAATGCATTATACAAGGATTTCAAGGAATATGATTCCCTGCCGATGGATGGGGAAGGGAATCTGCTGCTGGAAGCTGTAAAGAGCTACTGTGATACCGCAGATACCGGTTCAGATTTCCTGTGCCATATTGTTTACGGGGTCTATAACATGGAGGCATATGTCCTTGACATCATCTATACGGATGAGGACATGAGTGTCACAGAGCACAAGGTGGCAGCTTCCCTTTATCATAACAGGGTTTCGTGGGCGGATATCGAGAGCAATAACGGCGGTCTCGGTTTTGCCCGTGCGGTGGCGAGGATCCTGATGGAGGAGTTTGGTTCCAATTTTACGCATATAGAGACTTTCTTCCAGAGCGCGAACAAGGAAGCAAGGATCAAAAGCAATGCCACATGGGTGCAGGAGCACATCTATTATCCAAGGAACTGGAAGAACAGATGGAATGACTACTACATGGCAATGAAATCTTATCAGGCGAAAGGAAATAACAAGCATGATGATGCACCGGACTGTACCACGGGCATCTGTGAAAAGATGGGGCAGTCAGCAGATGACTGGCTGTATTAACAGGAGGAAAGCATATGTTGGAACCGGGCAGGATCGCTTCGGCCATAGCTGCGGATAAATACAGCAGGCGCAAGAGACAGGCCAGAGTAGGGCAGAAATACTATGACGGCGAGCATGATATTTTACAGAGCAGGATCTTCTATATTAATAAAGAAGGAAATCTGGTGGAGGACCTTACCAAGAGCAATATAAGGACGCCGCACCCGTTCTTCCATGAGATCGCGGAGCAGGAGGTGGCATATATCCTGTCAAACGGCATACAGTTCAAGGCGGATTCAGAAGAGCTTCAGGAATACTTAAAACCCTATTTCGGCGATACGTTCATCGGGCAGATCAAGGAAGTCATTACGGATACGGTGGTCAGGGGATTCGGGTATGTGTACTGGTATAGGGATCTGAAAGGGATTACCCGTTTCTGCCATGCGGACAGCATGGGGATCGTGGAGGTCAAGGACGGGGAACTGACGGATACCGTGAACGATTACATTATCAGATATTATCCGGTAGCGGTAAAAGACGGCAAGACAGCCGTCCGGGTGGAAGTCTGGGATAAAGATATGACATGGTATTATATACAGTCAGGCGGGACGCTGGTACCCGATCCGAATGTGAGGATTAATCCTTGTCCCCATATCTTATACAGAGACGGAGAGGACTATTACTATGAGGAGTGCGACAGGATTCCTTTCCTGCGGCTGGATAATAACAGGAAACAGCAGTCCGGGGTAAAGCAGATCAAGCCGATCATCGACGATTATGATCTGATGGACTGCGGACTGTCCAACAATCTGCAGGACATAAACGAAGGGATTTATGTGGTAAGAGGTTTTAAAGGGCAGGACTATGATGAACTTCTGATGAATGTCAAGTCGAGAAAAGTTGTCGGTGTCGGGGAAAAAGGCGATGTCGATATCAAGACGATTGATATTCCGTATGAGGCGCGCATGGCAAAGATGCAGGAAGATGAAAAGAACATCTACAGGACTGCGCTTGCCTTTAACGCATCCCAGACCGGCGACGGGAATATTACCAATATTATCTTAAAGAGCAGGTACACGCTGCTTGACATGAAGAGCAGGAAGCTGATCTGGAGCATAAAGGAGTTTCTCCGTGTGCTTCTGCAGATAGTCATTGATGAGATAAATGCTGCATACGAAACGATGTATTCCGTGGAGGATGTTACTGTCGCGATAGATCCGGTGGTACCCACGGATGAAAAGGAAGATGCTGAGATCAGGAAACTGGAAGCAGAGACGGTCCGTGAACGTGCAGGAGCGCTGCTGGATGCGGAGGCGGTTATAGGGACAGATGCTTTACTGAAGGAATTGTGTAAGGTGCTGGGACTTGATTATGACGAGGCAAAGGATAAAGAAACCATGTCCTCGGAAATAGAACTGATCAGGGAGATGCTGGATGGACAGGAGACAGAAGGAAGTGCAGCGGGAGCTGCTTGGTCATGAGGAAAAGGTTCTTGAGCAGTTAAAAGATAATTACAGGGCAGCACTGAAGGACATCAGGGCGCGGATCCAGCGTATGGAAGCGGATCCGGATTTTAAGGGGAAGCAGATCCGGCACGCAAAATACCAGAGGATGCTTGAAGCACAGCTTGAGACGATTCTGCATAAACTGGGTGACGAAAATGCTTCAGACATGACAGCGTATCTTGATACGGTATATAGGGAAGCCTATCTGGGATGTCTTTACGGTATGCATGGTGACGGAGTTGACCTGATCCTGCAGGTCGATGAAGATAAAGTGCTAAGGTGTATTAATAAGGACACCAAAGAATTGAAATTTTCAGCCAGAATCTATGACAATGTTGATCAGCTGAAAGATACGGTCAAAGCGGAGATATCGAGAGGATTTTCAAGCGGGAAGGATTATGCAGCGATTGCCAGACAGATATCCCTGCGTGCGGGCACGAGCCTTACGAGGATGTATACGATCGCAAGGACGGAAGGGCACAGAGTCACCAGCGAGTCTGAAATGGAGTGTATGCGTGCAGCGAAGGCCAAAGGTGCCGACGTGGTCAAAGAATGGATATCCACGCTGGACAGTGTTACGAGAAAGACACATGTGGAGCTGGATGGGCAGATCAGGGAACTGGAAGAGTATTTTGAGATCCCGTCTTCCGGGGCGAAAGCGATGTATCCCGGAGGTTTCGGGATAGCCTGTGAAGACATTAACTGCCGCTGCTGCATGAACCAGAGGGCGCGATGGAACCTGCAGAGTGAAGAGTACCGGTACAGCAGATCAGCCGGAGAGGTTGTGAGCATTAAGTCGGAAAATTACAGGCGCTGGAAAGAAGGATACAGGTTATGCTGCAACGTTATATTGGAAAATGCTGAAGGGAAAACCACTTATGACACAGCAAAGGACAAGGTGAAATTTCTCGAATGCTATGAAAACCTTTCCCGGAAGGCACAGGAGGTCATCAACCAGTATAAAGTTGTATTTGGTACGAGGTGCAGCCAGACGAATCCGGCAAGAAAGATTATGGAGCTGGAACAGAATGTGCTCATTGAATCGGTATATCATGAGATCGGGCATGCACTTGAAGCCGGATTGTTCAAGGAAAAGGAAGTAGAGGCATTTAAACGGAGATATTTGGAAGGTTTGGAGATATCTGATGTTGTGACAATGAAAGCTAAGGCTTTTATGGGGGATTATAAGAAAGATGTCTATGTTGTCCGGAGTAATAGATTCATACAAAAGTATCAGGGAAGGCTGTACATAGAGGCATTGTATCAGGCGTGTAATCCGGATGGCAGTATTGATAGCCAATATTTACAAGAGTTCTTGTCAGTTCCGATAGAGATATATTATACTGATCCTGAGAGACTGAAAAGGTTTGACGCTGAATTATACAGGTTTATCAGGAGGAATGTGGAATGAAGCAGAAAACACAGAAAGAGAAGTTTCTGGAACTGACCTGTTATGAGGAATTTGATAAGCGCAGGGAAGAGTTCCGCGGTATGCCGTTAGATGATGAAATCGGAAAGCATATGGATGTTGTTTTCGGAAGACCTAAGAATCCATTACCGAAAGACGGATGGCATGTTGACTATCCGATTCTTGTTGGTGAAATTCCGATCTTAGATGAAATGATGGAATTGCATGCAGATGGCGTGGATTTTATGGAGTCTGACGAATATTTCCAATCCGGAAAATATGAGAAATGTAAGATCATTCACTCATATACAAAAGAAGAATGGTATAGTTATAGCAGATGGGGTGATTCCCATGAAGAACCGTATGTATTTTACAAAAATGTTGATGGCAAAAAGATTTATTGTAAACCAGACTAAAACAGGTAACTTCCTGCGAAGCAGGATTTTATAAATAAAAGAAGACCTTCGGGTCTTTTTTTAGTACAAAAAAACAGGAGGGCAAAAAGATGGATTTAAAAGCAATTCTCAAAAATCTGGGCTATACGGACGAACAGATCAAGGCAGTTATTGATGCCATGGCAGAAAACAAGCTGCATGTATCATCCGTGGAGAATCCGGAAGAAACAATCAAACAGCTTCAGGATGAAAAGGCGAAGCTGGAGGCTGAAAATGCAGAACAGAAAAAGGCCGCAGGGAAAAAGACAGATCCGCCGGATACAACAACAGCAGAGGAGATCAGAAAGCTGCAGGAGACAATCCAGAAGGGTAAGATCGACACCCAGCTGATTGTGGAGCTGACGAAGGCACGCGCTATTGATGTAGATTATCTGATGTACCAGATTGAGAAATCAGGCGCAAGGAAAGACATTAAGATTGATGATGACGGCAAAATGACCGGAGTGACAGAGCTGGTGGAGAATTTGAAGAAGAGTTATGCCAGCCAGTTTGAAACGGTAACGCCGTCCGGTGTAAGAACGGGTGTCAAGAAACTGGAAAAAACGACTCCGGTAGATGACGTGCCCCAGACACTTGAGGAAGCAATTGCCCAGAAGTTTTCTGGGGATGAAGAATAGGAGGGAGTCGGTATGGTTACATTAGCACAATTCAAGGAAGGTAGATCAGATTATGTGGATCAGCAGGTCATTGACAGCTTCAGAAGAAATTCGCTGCTGCTGGATCAGCTGGTCTTTGATGATGCACTGGAAGCAGGCGGGAGCGGATCCACGCTTACTTATGGATATATGAGGGAAAAGATCCCTTCGATTGCGGGCACCAGAGGGATTAATACAGAATATACGCCGCAGGAGACCACAAGGGAAAAGATGCAGGTTGATGTCAAGGTGTTTGGCGGCGCTTATCAGGTTGACCGTGTAATCGAGGGAGCTTCCGGCAGGGCATCAGAGGTGGCAAGACAGACCGAGGCAAAGATTAAGGCGACATGTACCGCATTCCAGAAAGCAGTCATTGACGGCGATGCAGACGCTGACACCACGACTTTTGACGGTCTGGATAAAGCCCTTAGAGGTTCTAATACAGAGATTAATGTCGGCGGTTGTATTGATCTGTCAACATCGGCTGCCATGGATGCAAACTATAAGCAGCTGCTGGATGCACTGGATGAGTTCCTGTCCAGTCTGAACGGCAGGCCAAGCTGTATCATGGCAAATACATTTATGATTACCAAGTTAAAGGCAGCGGCGAGACGTTCCGGATACCTGACACATACGGAAGATGCGTTTGGAAGGAAGATTACGGCTTATGATGATATTCCTTTCATGGATATGGGATATTATCCCAAAAAGGTGGGCGAGTCTTATGTGGAAACTCCGGT
>JAAUYR010000008.1 GCA_014805025.1 Clostridia bacterium
CCGGTATGGAGGACGCCGAAAAGAAAAAGTCCTACGCTTGCGATATTATCTACGCAACCAATAACGAGCTCGGCTTCGATTATCTGAGGGACAACCTTAAAACGAGCATACCGGCAATGGTTCAGCGCGAGCTCAATTATTGCATTATCGACGAGGTCGACTCCATTTTAATAGACGAAGCAAGAACTCCGCTTATAATTTCCGGACGCGGCGGCGAAAGCTCCAAGCTGTACGAGGACGTGGACAAGTTCGTCCGCACGTTATCGGGCGGTTTTGACGACGACAAAAAGGACGCGGAAAAGAAAGCGCCCACGCGCCGCAAAAAGGAACTTTCCGAAGAGGACAAGGCTGCACAGGAAAAGCTTGCGCAAATCCTTGAAGAAATGGAAAACTGGGACTACGTTATCGACAGAAAGGAAAAGTCGGTAACCATAACCGAAAAGGGCGCGGAAAAGGCGGAAAGATTTTTCGGCATAAAGAACCTCGGCGATATCGAAAACGCAGATTTAAACCATCATATACAGCAGGCTTTGAAAGCTCACGAGCTGTTCCATAACGGCGAGGAATATATCGTATCCCCCGACGGCGAAATTCTTATTGTCGACGAGTTCACTGGCCGTGTCCTGAACGGCAGACGCTATTCCGACGGCCTGCATCAGGCTATCGAGGCAAAGGAAAAAGTTAAGGTCAAGGAAGAGAACAAGACCCACGCAACGGTTACCTTCCAAAATTATTTCCGTCTTTACAACAAGCTTGCCGGCATGACCGGTACCGCAATGACCGAAGAGGACGAATTCAGAACGATTTACTCTTTGGACGTCGTGCCCATTCCCACCAACCGCCCCGTGCAGAGGGTCGATTACGCGGATATGATTTACTCCACGGAAGAGGGCAAAAAGAAAGCTATCGTAAACGAGGTGGTCGAGCGCCACGCAAAGGGTCAGCCGATACTTATCGGTACGGTTACGGTAGATAAATCGGAAGAGATTTCAAGGCTTCTTCGCCGCAACGGCGTTAAGCACAACATATTGAACGCTAAAAACCACGAGCGCGAGGCCGAGATAGTAGCGCAGGCCGGCAGGCTTAACGCGGTTACCATTGCAACCAACATGGCCGGACGTGGTACGGATATTCTTTTGGGCGGTAACCCCGAGTACCTCGCAAAGAAGCGTATGCGCGAGGAAGGCTACGACCACGATATGGTTGAAGTTGCAATTTCCTACGCTGACAGAGAGTTTACCGAAGAGGAGCAAAAGGCGCGCGATAGGTATGCCGAGCTTTACGCAGGCTACAAAAAGGAAACGGACGCGGAAAAGCAGGAAGTTATCGCGGCAGGCGGACTTTGCATACTGGGTACGGAGCGCCACGAATCGCGCCGTATCGATAACCAGCTCCGCGGTCGAAGCGGCCGTCAGGGCGACCCGGGCGACTCGGTATTCTTTATTTCGCTGGAAGACGACCTTGCAAAGAGGTTCGGCGGCGAAAGCATGAAAAAGCTTTACAACGTATTCAAAATCGACGACGACCAGTGTTTGCAGTCGAAGATGCTTACGCGCAGTATTGAGAACGCTCAGAAAGCCATTGAGGGCAGAAACTTCGGCATAAGAAAGCATACTTTGCAGTATGACGAGGTTATGAACGAACAGCGTAAGACCATCTACGGCGAGCGTATGAAGGTTTTGAAGGGCGAGGACGTTCACGAGCAGATGCTCAAATACATCCCCGACTATATCGAAAAAATCGTTGCCGAGGCGGTAAATACCGACGAAATGCCCGAAAAATGGGACGAGGTTGCGCTTAATGCGGCGCTCAAACAAAAGGTTTACCCCGACGAGTGCGAGTTTGAAATCACGCGCGAAATGTTGGAGCGTTGGGATTACGAGCACGCTATAAAGAAGATTTCAAAAGAAGTAATTAAGTCTTACGAGCAGAAAATAATAAACATCAGCGAGGATACGTTTGGTCAGGTTGACTATCACCAGGTGGAGCGCAACGAGCTTTTACGCAGCGTTGACCGCAACTGGATAGACCATATCGACGCAATGGACCAGCTCAGAAAGGGTATCGGGCTTCGCGGTTATGCGCAGCAAGACCCCGTAATCGCCTACAAGCAGGAAGGTTACGATATGTTCGAGGAAATGATAGACCGCGTTCAGACGACGACCATTTCCCGACTTTTAAAGGGCAGGATAGTACGCGTGCAGAACAACCGCCCCGTGCCCGTACAGAGAATGGGCGCCCCCCAGGAAGTTTCGCCCGTGAACCCGGACGTTGCGGCACGCGCTCGCGAGATTATGGAACAGCGCATAAAGGAGCTTGAAGAAGCGGCTAAAAAGCAGCAGCAAGAAACCGCGGCGCAGACTCCTCCGGCGGCGGCAACGCCTTCGGCAGGCGCACCCGTTATAGGCGACGCGCCTCAGCCCCCCAAGGATTTAATGGCAAACATAGGCGGCAAGCAGCAGCCGCGCGTTGCGCCTAAGTCGGCAAAAGTCGGCAGAAACGACCCCTGCCCTTGCGGAAGCGGCAAAAAGTATAAGGACTGCTGTTACTGGAAAGACAATAAATAACGCAATAAGCTTTATAATACTTTGGTGCGCTTTATTAAATTTTTGATTAAACGGAACATTTATGTTTAAAGCTGATGACTATCGTTTAAAACTTAAAGCTTTGGAAGTTACGCTTTCGGAGGCAAAATACGCGCTGGATATAGATAATCTTGACGCGCGCCTTGCCGAGCTCAAAGCCGAGCAGGAAAAGCCGGAGGTTTGGCAGGACTTGGAAAAGTCCAAAAAAATCGGCCGCGAAATTTCTTCCGTAGAGGGCAAAATCAGTTCGTACAAGACGGGCGAAAACGCAATTGCCGACGCAAACGCGTTTATCGATTTAATCGAAGAGGCCGACGACGAAAGCCTCATTCCCGAGCTTGAAGCAATGATTTCCGCCGCGGAAGAGGATATCGAAAATATGCGTATCCGTGCACTTTTGCGCGGAAAGTACGACGCTAACAACGCAATTTTAAACTTGCACGCCGGCGCAGGTGGTACCGAAGCTTGCGACTGGACGCAGATGCTTTACAGAATGTATTGCCGTTATTGCGAAAAGCAGGGGCTTAAAGTTACCGAGCTTGACTTCGAGGACGGCGACGAGGCCGGTTTGAAGTCGGTCAGCTTTAAGGTAGACGGCGAAAACGCTTACGGATTTTTAAAGGCGGAAAAGGGCGTGCACAGGCTTGTGCGCATATCGCCTTTCGACGCAAACAAGCGCCGCCATACCTCGTTTGCGTCTCTGGAAGTTATGCCCGAGGTTGACGACGATAACGAGGTCGAAATTAAGGACGAGGATATCCGTATCGACGTATACCGTTCGAGCGGCGCGGGCGGACAAAAGGTCAACAAAACCGAAACCGCAATACGAATTACGCACTTCCCCACGGGCATAGTGGTAACCTGTCAGAACGAAAGAAGCCAGCTTCAAAATAAAGCTATGGCTTTCGAATATCTGCGCGCAAAGCTCGTCGAGCGGCAAATTGCCGAGCGCGAGGCGGCGGACGCGGAAATCAAGGGCGAAATCAAAAAGATAGAGTGGGGCAGCCAGATACGTTCTTACGTTTTCTGCCCGTACACTTTGGTTAAAGACCACCGCACTGGTTATGAGAACACCAACGTTCAGGCGGTTATGGACGGAGATATTCAGGGATTTATTATCGATTATTTAAAGAAAACGGTTTAATTAAAATGCATATAAGCTTCGTTATGCGTTGTCAAGCAGCGCTCCGCCTTAGTCGTGTACTTCATTGTACACTCCTTGCGGTCGTTGCTTGCTTTCCTAGCCTAACTCGCTTCTCTGTATTTTAAACGGTTAATCGGACTTTATTTAAAAATTTAGCGCGAGCGCGTGCGCGCTCGCGCATTTTTTTGCGGAAACATATGTACGACATCGCATCTTTCAAAATTAAAAAAGACCCCGTAATTTTAGGGCTTGAATCCAGCTGCGACGAAACCGCCGCGGCAGTTATCCGCGGCAGAAAGCTTTTATCCAGCGAAATCATCTCTTCCGCCACCGAGCAGTCGAAATACGGCGGAGTCGTTCCCGAGATAGCCTCGCGCGCGCACACCGAGGCCGTTGACGAGGTCGTTTTACGCGCGTTGAAAAGTGCGAACGTAACCGTAAACGAGCTTGACGCGGTTGCGGTCACTTACGGTGCCGGTCTTTTGGGCGCGCTTCTTGTGGGGCTGTCGTTTGCGAAATCGCTTGCGTATTCGTTGAATATTCCGCTTGTCGCAGTAAATCATATCCGCGGACACCTTGCCGCGGCTTACCTTGTAGACAAAAACTTGAAACCGCCCTTTGTAACCTTGCTTGCAAGCGGCGGACACACCGCAATTCTGCATACTGAAAGCTATACCGAGTTTTCCGTTCTGGGCGGCACTTGCGACGACGCCGCAGGCGAGGCATTCGATAAGGTTGCCAGGGTTTTGTCTCTGCCCTACCCCGGCGGAGTAAACGTAGAAAGACTTGCCTTGGGCGGAGAAAATAAAATTAAGCTTCCGCAGGCGCTCGTAAAAAATTCAGATAGAATGCAGTTTTCGTACAGCGGCTTAAAGACGGCGGTTATAAACCATTGCCACAACGCAGAGCAAAAGGGCGAAAAATTCAACCCTGCCGATGTTGCCTGCTCCTTTCAGCATGCGGCGGTTGACCCGCTCGTGAAAAAGACGGTCGAGTGCGCTAAAAAACTCGGCGTAAGCACCGTTACCGCAGGCGGCGGAGTTATTGCAAACGGCTACTTGCGCTCGGCTTTATCCGAGGCCTGCAAAGCCGCAAACTTAAAACTTGTTTTGCCCGAAAAAGGCTTTTGCACCGATAACGCCGCAATGATAGCCGCCGAGGGACTTATTCAGTATAACGCTTGCAATTTTGCTCAGTTGAACATAAACGCAAAAGCGCAAATACCTTTAAAGTAAATTCAAAGCCGCCGCGCAACGGTAAGTTGCGCGGCGGCTTTTTAGCGAATTTTCCGCCAAATAAAGATTTTTGTCCAAATTTTATATAACATATGTGTATAGCATATTATGAAAGAAATTCCGGAAAAGTCTTGTAGAAATTGTCAATTTTTTAAAAAATATTATTTTAAGTGTGACGAACAGTTTATTTCGACAGGTACAGGTGTGTGCAATTGCACTTATGTACATTATAGCAAAAGTTTTATTAACTTACCATTTTTTAATGTTTGCAAGCATTGGCAACAATGCATACAAGTTTCAGATAAAAGAAAGCAGAGCGTTCAAAGACAACTTTGCAACATTTACGATAAGCTTAATGAGATAGCTCAATTATTAAAAGACGATTAGCTTAAATTTGCTTTACTTTTGCAATTAAATTTAATATAATCTATTTACAACTTTATCAAAGGCGATAACGAAGGACAACGCCGTGCGGACAGAGTTTTTAAGAGAGCTTTCGGTTGGTGTAAGAAAGTAAACTCACCGCGCAGGATATCACCTTCCAGCTTACTTTCAGAAAGCGTTCAAGCAATTAAGAGAGTACGGTTTCGTAACCCGTTACTAGTTACGGCAAATGTCAGTTTGTTTTGGTGGTATATAAAAACGCTTTTTTAAGGTGTCCGAACAAAATCGGATACCTTTTTTTATAGGAGATAGCTATGTATAAGAAAGTTGACACGTCTTTAAACTTCGTCGAAAGAGAAAAGGAAGTTATCGACTTCTGGAAAAAGAACGGGGTATTCGATGAAAGCGTTAAAGAAAACGAAGGCGGAGAAGAGTTTTCGTTTTACGACGGCCCTCCCACGGCTAACGGCAAGCCGCACATAGGGCATATTTTAACGCGAGTAATGAAGGATATAATTCCGCGCTATCAGACCATGAAAGGCAAGCACGTTTTGCGCAAGGCCGGCTGGGATACGCACGGGCTTCCCGTTGAACTCGAAGTTGAAAAATCGCTCGGCCTCGACGGCAAACAGCAAATAGAAAGCTACGGCATAGAGCCGTTCATTAAAAGCTGTAAGGAATCCGTCTGGAAGTACAAGAGCGAGTGGGAAAAAATGAGCGACCGCGTAGGTTACTGGGTTGATATGGATAACCCTTACGTAACTTACGACGATAACTATATCGAGTCCGAGTGGTGGGCGCTTAAAGAAATGCACAAAAAGGGCCTTTTATATAAAGGTCATAAAATTGTGCCCTATTGCCCGAGGTGCGGCACGGCCTTGTCCTCGCACGAGGTTGCGCAGGGCTACAAGCTCGTCAAGGAAAATTCTGCCGTTGCGCGCTTTAAAGTAAAGGGCAGCGAAAACCGCTATATACTTGCCTGGACTACGACGCCCTGGACGCTTCCATCAAACGTTGCGCTCTGTATGAACCCCGACGAGCCTTACGTAGAAGTTGAATCAAACGGCGAGCGCTATATTTTAGCGGAAACGCTTGCGCCGAGGTTTTTCGAGGCGTTTACGGTAGTTGATAAAAAGCTCGGCCGAGAATGGGAGGGGCTGGAATACGAGCCGCTGTTTGACGAAACAAAGGCGGAAATCAAGCGTATCTCCCCTGCAAACGCAGATGTAAAAGCGCACTTTATAGTATGCGATACCTACGTTACTATGGGTGACGGCACGGGCGTTGTTCACATTGCTCCGGCTTTCGGCGAGGACGACTATAAGGTCGGCAAGCGCTATAATCTGCCCGTAGTTCAGCTTATAAACGAGCGCGGCTGTTTTGACGAGCGCTTTAAAAAGCTTGAAGGCTTGTTCGCTAAAAAGGCCGACAAGCACGTTCTTGATATGCTTGAAAGCAAGGGGCTGCTCTTTAAGGTTGTGCCCTTCGAGCACGACTATCCGCACTGCTGGCGGTGCGACACGCCGCTTTTATACTACGCCAAGTCAAGCTGGTTTATTCAGGTTACCAAGGTCAAGGACGAAATTATCGCAGCTAACCGCTCGGTCAACTGGATGCCCGACAACATCAAAGAGGGCAGAATGGGTAACTTCCTTGAAAACGTTATCGACTGGGGGCTTTCGCGCGACAGATACTGGGGAACTCCGCTTCCCGTTTGGGTCTGCCCCGACTGCGGCGAGATAGAGGTTATAGGTAGCAAAAAGGAACTCAAAGAAAAGTGCGGACTGCCCGAAAACGAGAATATCGAGCTGCACCGCCCGTATCTCGATAACTTAACCTGCAAGTGCCCTAAGTGCGGCGGTAAAATGAGCCGTACTCACGAGGTTATTGACTGCTGGTTCGATTCCGGTTCGATGCCGTTCGCGCAGTATCATTATCCGTTCGAAAACGAAAAGCTGTTCAAGGAAACTTTCCCCGCGGACTTCATATCCGAAGCAGTCGACCAGACCCGCGGTTGGTTCTATACTCTGCTTGTAATAAACACCATTTTATTCGGCAAAGCGCCCTTTAAAAACTGCATAGTTTTGGGGCACGTCAACGATAAAAACGGCATAAAAATGTCCAAGCACAAGGGCAACGTAGTTGACCCGTGGAGCGTTCTGGATAAGCAGGGCGCGGACGCGGTTCGTTGGTATTTTTATACCTCGTCAGCGCCGTGGCTGCCCTCGCGCTTTGCAGAGGAAACCGTTTCCGAAGCTCAGCGCAAGTATATAGGCACGCTCTGGAACACTTACGCGTTCTTTACGCTGTACGCCGAAATCGACAAGTACGACCCGTCCAAGTACGAATTAAAGAAATGCAAGCTTTCGCTTATGGATAAGTGGATACTTTCCAAACTGAACTCGCTTGTCAAGTTCGTGGACGAAAGCCTGAAAAATTACGAGATTTTCGAAAGCTCGCGCGCGTTGCAGGACTTTGGCGACGTTTTATCCAACTGGTACGTTCGCCGCGGTCGCGACAGGTACTGGGGCGCGGAAATGACGGACGATAAGTCCGCGGCTTATACGACGCTTTATACCGTTTTGGTAACGCTTGCAAAGCTTACCGCGCCGTATACTCCGTTCATTGCCGAAATGATGTATCAGAACCTCGTTCCCGAGTTTTACAAGGACGCGCCGAAATCCGTGCACCTTTGTTCTTTCCCTGTCTGCAACGAAAAGCTTATTGATAAAAAGCTTGAAGACGGTATGGAGCAGGTACTGCAAATTGTAATTCTTGGCAGAGCGGCGCGCAACAGCGGCAACCTTAAAAACAGACAACCGCTTTCGGAAATGTTCGTTGTTTCCGATAAAAACGTTGTGCTTTCCGACGATGAAAAGTCGATTGTTTTAGACGAGCTTAACGTTAAAACCTTTAAAGTTGCGGACGACGCGGAAAAATATTTAAGCTATAAATTGAAGCCTCAGCTTAAAACGCTCGGGCCTAAGTACGGCAAAAAGCTCGGCGCAATTTCTCAGTTCCTTGCAACCTGCAACGCAAAAGAGGTTGTAAACGCAGTCAAAAACGGCGGAACTTACGAAATCCCCGGCGAGGACGTTGTATTAAAGCTTGAAGATTTACAGGTCTTTTCCGAGAGTGCCGGCGGTTTCGTAGCGGCAGAGGATAGGGGCGTAACCGTAGCCTTGAATACCGTTTTGACCGACGAGCTTATTTTGGAGGGTATCGAGCGCGAGCTGGTTTCCAAAATTCAGAATATGCGCAAAGAGGCCGGCTTTGAGGTTACCGACAGAATAGAGGTTTACTACAAGGCTTCCGGTCGCGCGGCAGAGGTTCTCAAAAAAGGCGGTTTTGCCGCGGACGTGCTTGCAAACAAGGTCTGCGAGGGCTCGGCAAACGGCTTCACCAAGGAACAGAACGTCAACGGCGAAAAAGTCGTTATCACTCTTGTAAAACAATAAATTCGACATTATTTTTAAAAGACGCTCATAGGTTATTCTATGAGCGTTTTTGATTTAAAGATGGGCGAAAGCGGCAAAATTTCAAGGATAAATCTGACGGGCGCGGCAAAGGCAAGGCTGACCTCGCTCGGCATTAAAGAGGGTCAGAGGGTTGAGGTTTTAAGTTTTTCGCTGTTTAAAAGCAGCGTGCTGATATCCTGCGCCGCCGTGCGAGTCGGGGTAAGAAAGTCGCTTGCGCGCAAAATAGAGGTGGAAGCGTGAAAGCCGCCGTAAAGACGGCCGCCGTATCCGCGACCGTAAATAGAAAGGTCGTGCTTGCAGGCAACCCCAACGCAGGCAAAACCACGCTTTTCAACGCGCTGACCAAAAGCAGTCTGCGCACGGGCAACTTTCACGGGGTCACGACCTCGCCGGCGTTTAAGACCGTGCGCGGCGTTACCTTTGTGGACGTGCCCGGCGCGTATGCGTTTACTCCGTACTCTATGGAGGAGCAGTCGGCAATTGACGAGGTGAAGTCCGCCGACCTTATAATTAACGTCGTGGACGCGGTAACGCTGGAAAACAGCCTTAATCTGACGCGCTCGCTGCTTGCAACGGGCGTTAAAACGGTTGTATATCTGACCAAGTGTTCGTATTTGAAGCGCCGCGGCGGAAGCGTTGATTTAGAAAAGCTTTCCGCATACCTCGGCGCGCCCGTTTTAAACTGCTCGCCGCGGCAGCTTAAAAAGCTGATAGAAAGCGGCGAGCTGTCCACTGCGGACAAGGCGGAGGGAATAAAACTTTCCGACTGTTACAGCGGCGGAAACATGAAAGTATCTAAGGCGGATAAGCTGTTTTATAACCGCTTTTTCGCGCTTGCGTTCTTTATTGTTTCGATTACACTGATGTTTTTCCTTGCCTTTCACCCGTTAATGCCGGGAGCGCTTTTAAAAGATTTGGTGGAAAAACTAATCTGCGAGGATTTGGCTTCGGCTTTAACTTCGGTTATGCAGAACGAGGCGGCAATTTCGCTAGTTACCGAAGGCATATTGGGCGGAGCAGGCAGCGTTCTGTCGTTCATACCACAGCTTTTCGTGTTGTATCTGGTGCTTACTCTCTTGGACGAAAGCGGAATTACTTCAACTTTGGCTTTCGCGACCGACGGGCTGTTTGAAAAAGTGCGGCTTTCCGGCCGCGCGGCTTTTTCGCTTGTTTCGGGCTTCGGCTGTACGGCGGCGGCAATACTCACAACTCGCGGTTACGCTACTACAAGTGCGCAAAAGCGCACGGTTGCAATTTTGCCGTTCGTGCCCTGCGGAGCTAAGCTGCCCGTGTTTTTGACGTTTCTTGCGCCGCTGTTTTCAAATCCGTTTCCCGTTATAACCTGCTTTTATTTTGCGGGGCTTGCGGTATCCCTGGGCATTTCCATGCTGATAAAGGGCGGCGGCGAGGGTATGCTCTCCGAGGTTACTCCCGTAATCATTCCGCAGTTCAAAGCCGTTGCAATTAAGTTGTGTTTTCACTTAAAAGGCTTTATAATAAAAGTGGCAGGCGTTGTTACGCTGTTTTGTATTGTATCCTGGTTTTTTTCGCATTTTTCGTTCGGGTTTGCCTACGTCAGTGCGGACGAAAGCATGCTTGCGGCAATCAGCCGGGGCATTGTTCCGCTGTTTTACCCGATGGGAGTCAGCGACTGGCGGCTTGCCTATGCGGCGCTTTGCGGCTTTATCGCCAAGGAAAACGTTGCCGCGACTATCGGGCTTTTGATGCCGCTCGGCACTGGACTGGATATTGCTTCAAGCCTGGCCATGTGTACGTTCGTGCTTTTGTGCCCTGCGTGCGTTTCGGCAATTTCCGCTTCGGTTAAAGAGGTCGGGCTGAAATTTACGCTTAAATGCGTGGCTTTCCAAACTCTGCTTGCATTTCTCGGCGCGTACGTCGTGCACCTTATTTTCTGTTTTTTATGAAAAGTTTTAAAGTTTACGAAAACTGCAATTTAAAAGATTTTACCGATTCCGTGTATCCGCAAGGCTCGTTCTGCCTTACAAGGCTCTTGAAAGAACGCGATATAAAGGTCAACGGCGAGCGAGTAGGTAATAACGTTGAGCTTTGCCCGGGCGATACCGTGGTTTATTACACCTCGCCCAAGCAGGAGGCAATGCCCAGCCACTACGCCGTATACGAGGACGAAAATATCTACATTGCAGACAAGCTTTCGGGCGTGACGAGCGAGGCTTTGGCAAGCGAGCTTGGGCTTTACCCGGTGCACAGACTTGACAGAAACACCCAGGGGCTGTTGGTTTTTGCGAAGACCAAAGAGGCGGAAGCCGAGCTTTTGGCGGCTTTTAAGGAGCGCACAGTTGAAAAGAAGTATCTTGCACTTTGCAAAAACAATTTTAAATTCAGCTCGGCAACGCTCGAAGCCTATCTTGTAAAGGACGAAAAAACTTCAACCGTTAAAATTTACGATAAAGAGGTAAAGGGCAGCGTAAAAATTATAACGGAGTTCTGCGTTTTAGAGCGGCGCGGAGATTTGGCGCTTACGGAAATTACCCTGCATACGGGCAAAACCCACCAGATACGCGCGCACTCGGCGCATATCGGCTGCCCCGTGCTCGGCGACGAAAAATACGGCGACAATAAGCTGAATAAAAAATACTCGGCAAAGCGCCAGCGGCTTGTTGCTTCAAGCCTTAAATTCAATTTAAGCGGAAATTTAAGTTATTTAAACGACAAAACTTTCGAAAGCAAACGCCCCGTCGCTGATTGAGCGACGGGGCTTATAATTTATCTTTTTTCAATGGGTACGTATTTGCGTCTGTCTATTACGCACTCGTAAGCCGGGCGGATAATTTTACCGCCGCAGACCAGCTCTTCCATACGGTGAGCGCTCCAACCGGCGATACGCGCAATGGCGAAAAGCGGAGTATACAGCGCTTCGGGCAAGTTCAGCATTGAATACACAAAGCCGGAGTAAAAGTCAACGTTGGGGTTTACGGGCTTATCAAGGTTTTTGCGGTTGCAGATTATCTCCGAGGCGGCCTTGGCAACGGTGTTGTAAAGGTTGAATTCCTCAACGCGCCCCTTGGCTTCCGCAAGCTTGCCGGCGTAAATTTTTAAAACCTCGGCGCGTGGGTCGGAAACGGTGTAAACCGCGTGCCCGATACCGTAAACAAGTCCGCTCTTATCAAACGCGTTCTTGTTTATAATCTTTGAAACGTAGTCGTAAACGTTCTTTTCGGTCGGGTTCTTTACGTTCTCGCGGATGTTTTCGAACATCTGCATAACCTTGATATTCGCGCCGCCGTGCAGAGGGCCTTTCAGCGAGCCGAGCGAAGCCGCGGTGGAGGAGTAGGTATCCGTGCCCGTCGAGGTTGCAAGGTGTGTGGTGAAGGTCGAAGCGTTGCCGCCGCCGTGGTCGGCGTGCAGTACAAGGCAGATATCCAGGACCTTCGCTTCCAAATCGGTAAACGCGTTGTCCTTTCTTAAAACGTGCAAAATGTTTTCCGCAGTGGAGTATTCCGCAACGGGCTTATGTATGACAAGCGAGCCGTCGTTGGTGTTGTAGTAGCGGTAAGCCCTGTACGAGTACGCCGCCATCATGGGCAGCTCTGCAATGAGTTGCAGGCACTGCCTTAAAACGTTTGAAAGCGAAACGTTGTCGGGGTCGGGGTCGTAACTGTAAAGGTTAAGTACGCACCGCGCAAGCATATTCATCATATCGCGGCTGGGCGATTTCATTATTACGTCTCTTACGAAATTGCGCGGAAGCTGCCGAAACTCTGAAAGCATTTCGCTAAATTCAGTAAGCTCGGTCTTGTCGGGAAGCTTGCCGAAAAGCAGCAGGTAAGCCGTTTCCTCGAACCCGAAACGGTTTTCTTCCACGCAGTGGCGCACGAGGTCTTTAACGTCGTAACCGCGGTAGCACAGAACGCCGGGCACGGGAGTGCGCACTCCGTTTTTAGTTTCCCACGAGGTCACTTCGGAAATTTCCGTAAGACCGCAAAGCACGCCCTTGCCGTTTTTGTCTCTCAAACCGCGCTTAACGTCGAACTTTTCGTACATCTCGCTTTCGATATTGTTATTCGAGGCGGAAATTTTTGCAAGCGAAGAAATCTTATGCGAGTATTTAATTATGAGGTTTGCTTCGTTGAAATCCATTATGAAACAATAATAACATAATACGGCGGTTTTGTCAAATCGGGGTTGACAACGGCGAAAAACCGTTATAAAATGTTTTTTACGCAGGTTTGCGGGTTATAAATAAAATAAGAGGTATTATATGCAGCAGGTTAAGTTGATAGAAGCAGACGAAAAATTGGTATTTTCGCTTTCGGGCGAAATCGATTCCGCAACCAGCGACGATTTTTACGCGCAGGTTTCGTGCGCGTTCGAGCACGATAAAAAGGACGTTACCTTCGATTGCTCGGCGCTGACGTTTATAGACAGCACCACTTTGGGCACGTTCGTTAAAATTTTAAAGAAGGTAAAGGCGGAGGGCTACAATATGGTTTTGGAGCACGTTCGCCCCAACGTTAAAAAGCTTTTCGATATCTGCGCACTCAACACCATTATGGAGATACGCGTATGAAGGAATTTAAGGTTGAATTTCACCTTGCCGACAGCGAGTATTTAACGGCACTGCGGCTTGTAACCGGCGCGGTCTGCTCGGCGCATGATATTGATTTGGATACGCTTGAAGACTTTAAAGTCTGCGTTACCGAAAGCGCCATAATTTTGAAAAACTGCGGCTTTGAGCGAGCTTTGGTTAAGTTTTACAGCTGCGATAAGGTCTGCTGCGAAATCTGCGGAGAGGGCGGAAGCCCCAGGGCCGGCGAAAACGAGCTTTCGCTTGCGCTTATTTCCGCGCTTGTGGGCGAGTGCGATATTTCGCGCCGCGGCGAGATAATTGAAGGCGTTACGTTGAAGATATGATTTCAAATAGCGAGGCGAACGAGCTGTTCAAAAAATACCGCGATACGGGCGATATAGATATAAGGAACAAGCTTGTTGAAAACTACCTGTATATTGCCGAAATTCTTGCAAAAAAGTTTTCCGGCAGAGGAGTGGAGTACGACGACCTGTACCAGGTTGCTTCGGAAGCTCTTATTGCCGGGGTCGAAAAATTCGACCCCGATTTGGGCAACCAGTTCACTACGTACATAACTCCGACGGTTACGGGTATTATAAAAAATTATTTCCGCGACTACTCGCGCGCGGTAAGGCTGCCGCGCAGGGTTTACTCGGTTGCGGCAAGAGTGCGCGAGGAAACCAACGAGTACTTTAAAGCGCACGGCGTTAAGCCTACCGTAAAACAGCTTTCAAAAAGCCTTGGGTACTCCGAAGAACTTATTATGGAAGCGTTGGAGTGCCGTACGCCCGTAAGCCTTGATATGCGAGTGCGCGGCGACGACGGCGAGTCCGACGCGCCGCTTTACGATATTATTGCCGACGATTCAAAGACGTTCGAGGACTTCGAGGACAGCGAATCGTTAAAGACGGAAATTAAAAAGCTGGACGCTACCGAACAGCAGGTGGTGGCGCTCAGGTTTTTACAGGGTAAGTCGCAGGCGGAAGTCGGTAAAATTCTGGGAGTTAGCCAGATGTTCGTTTCCCGTGCGGAAAGAAAGATAGTCGAAAAGCTGAAAGACGCGTTGTTATAAGTATGATTACATTCAAAGTTGACAACTTAAATAATATGAACGCCGAGCTTCGCGAATTTGCCGAGTTTCTGCGCGCGCAGAGTATTGCCGACGAGGATATCTTTGCAAGCAGGCTTGTTTCGTGCGAGCTGATTACAAACGTGATACGGCACAGCGGCGAGGCGGCGACTTTCACGGGCGAACTTTTTTCGGACAGTATTACTATTACGGTTACCGCAAAAAGTCTGCAAAACGTGCCGCTTTCTGCGGAAATGCCGGACGTGTTTGCAGAGAGTGGTAGGGGGCTGTATATAGTTAAGTGCTTCGGCGAAATTGAGCGGAGCGAAACGGGCGGACTTAAAGTTTGTATTAAAAGACATTAAAAAAAGCGCTTCGGCATTTGCCGAAGCGCTTTTAAGTTTTACGTTAATCCATCATTCTTGCTTCTTCGTAGAGCCTGTTCATAAGCCCGTCGGAAACGTAATCGCGTACTCTTCCGTAATAGATGAATACCTGCGAGAAGAACTTGGAGTTGTTGCCGCCTACTACGTAGTCGGGAACGTTATTCAAAGAAACCTTGTTGCGCTCTAAGAACACCTGAGCGAACTCGATTTTTTCAGCGTTGGAAAGCTTCTTAATGAAGTCGTCAACAGGGCCGTCGTACATCTTTTCAACGGTGTAAACGGTTTCTTCCTTTTCCTTACGGTCAGCAAGGGGAGCAAACGCAGCGGCCTTTTCGGCTTCTTCCTTTTCAGCTTTCTTGGCTGCGGCTTCTGCTTCCTTAGCGTCGCGAGCAGCGGCCTTTTCAGCTTCCTTAGCGTCTTTTGCAGCCTGCTTAGCCGCTTTCTTTTCAGCCTTTTTGTCAACTTTCTTTTCTTCGGTTACTTCGGTAGTAACGGGAGAGGTGTAAGCTATAACGGACGACTGAGCCTGCTGTTGCTGCTTAGCTTTCTTAGCAGCCTTCTTCTTTTTCTTGATATAAGCAACGAGGCGTATAACGTTAATTACAAGCGCAAGTACTGCTACAACCGCAAGAACGTATGCAAGAAGTTTTGCCGAGTAGCCCTCGATAACGAAAGCCATTACTATAACAACGATTACGCAGATAACTTCAAGTGCGTATCTTACAAGGTTTGCAATAAGCATAGCCTTGTTGGTTTTCTTCGCAAGACCTATCATATCGAGAACGAAGTTGATAAATACGAGGAAGGAAAGCACAAGCATTGCAATAATCATTACCTTGGACTTAACGTCGCCGTCGGTAAATGCAGTGCTCTTGAACGGGTTGCTAAGGAACGCCGCAAGAATAGAAGCAAGACCTTCGCCGCCTGCATCGGTGTAAAGACCTACCGCAAGCTTGCCGCCGAACGCAGTCGAAAGCTTGGGAATAAGAAGACCCAAGGGGAACATAACGAGTACGCCGATTGCGGAAAGGAGAAGGAGTATGAACTTAACTACGCCCGAGCCTTTCTTGAAAATAAAGCTCTGGATAATAAGAATAAGCAGAGTTCCGCCGAAAGCTATCAAAAGCGCATAGCACCATTTGAAGGTCAAAGCCTGTTCAAGCGCAAAGCCGACCTTAGCTTCGAGGTGAATTATCGCAAGAGCGGTAACGGGGATAAGCGCGAGAGCTTCGATAAAAGAAGCCGCGCGGATAGCGGTGTTACCCTTTTTGCTGATGAGCGCGGGGATAAGCGCAATAACACCCATAGCCGTGAAAAGGGTATACAAAAGTACCAGAATCACGCCGAGG
>JAAUYR010000009.1 GCA_014805025.1 Clostridia bacterium
CTTTCCTGCTCAGCACTTTCTCCACCCCTCTTTCCTTTCTTTAATTATACCATATCATGGCATAATTGTCCAGAATTTTGGAGTTTGTCAACAGCACCAAAACACCACCCCTTTGATTTGCTGTACCTATTCTTTGTTTACAGTGACTCAATTTTTGAAAAAAATATGTGGCTGTAAAAGACTCCCCTCCCGAATCTGAGACACTCAAATCTAAGCTGTCTTGGATTTGCTTTTTCAAAAAATTAAGCTGTTATTATTAGGAATTTCAGTTGATATGTGGCATAATGAATTTGTGATAGATTTTTCATGTTAACTAAATTATATTACAAAAAGACCGCAAGCCACCTATTTTTGTGTGGTTTGCAGTTCTTTTTCGGAGGAGTTTTTTACAGTCCCATTATTGTTTATATTACACGCAAGCAGCAAGGCTCTTTTTTTGTTCTAAGAGCTTATTGGTTAATGTGGTAGTATCTTGAATATATTGAATTGTAGAACCGTCACGCCTAATACTTTCTTCAAATGGATAAAGGTCAATCTTAAAAGAACGATATCCGATTTTGGCTCGATACACACGGGAGTTTGAAGGGAGATCCTGAACAAGGAATGAGCAAATAATCTCTTCTAAATTCGTACCAAGTATAATGCAAGCCAGATCTTCAGATTTATATTCAAAAAATATCTTTTCAGTTTCTTGAACGATTCTGTATTCGTTTTCATATATCCAATCAGTATGCTTATAAAAAAAGCTTTTATACACTTCTGACTTTATATTTTCTTCATCTACATAACCGCGTTCATTAGTATATTCAGATACTTTGCGTTCTGAAATATAATCAATTTTTTTTGCTTCTGAAAAAGCTCCATCTGTCCAATAACCAATACATATTCCGTGAAAATTATCTGTATAATGCGCCCACATACTTGGAGAAAAGCAAGTGCCTGATAATGAAAGTATTTTGTGTTGTCTACGAATTCTTGCTATCTCATGATCCTCATCGTCTACATTTTTAAAAATGCTAATTCCGGCATATCCAGACGGTTCAACATCATAACCGGACCCTTCTAACGGGTCATTAAGCTGATTATAATTCGGAAAGAATATGTGATTATTCTTTAATGTATCAAGTCTAAACGAAAGTTGTTCTCTTGTAGTTATAGGTAAATACTTAAAAAGAATCTTTGGCATTCCTGGATTTTCCATATATACACTTCCTTAATTTATCATATTCAAATAAATATATTCCTGCTTTTGGGATTATTGAAAAAAGTATATTCAACTCCACAGCTCTTTGTTGTGTAAAACGCTCGTATTTATCACCATAGTTCAGCATTTTAAGATGATTTCTGAAATAGGATGTAATTCTACTACACCCCAAAAAATTTCTCAAAAAAACCCTTCAGTTTCTCAATTATCCCCATCTTCTTACTCTCCCTATTCCCACCCCCAAACCGTGACACCGCAGGCATAATCTTATCAATATCCGTCCCCGTAGTCTTAATCCCGCCATTACGAAAAGAGCTTTCAATAAACGCCCTTGTTTCCTTTTCCTTGAGGTTTTCCTCCTTTATAATCTCCAACAGCTCTTTTTCCTTTTGCTCCGCAACAAAGCTGTGCCATTCATCAAGGACGTCCTCAACCTCGTTGATATTTTCGATAAAGTTCTCTATAAGCTGTTTCTTGCTCCTAAGCTCGGGACTTGAATCAACGGCTTTCCTTATACTGATAAGCAGCTCCTTATCCTCGCAGTTGGTACCGTGATATTTCGCCACCAACAAAAGAATATAATCAATATTTATTTCAATCTGCTTTATCAGCTCTATCTCAAAAACAATATCGTCAACAATATCCGCGGCATCTCCGTTTTCACGTCTGCGCTTCCATTCGTCCCGCAAATCCTGATACCTTCCGAGATAGTCCTGCATATCTCTTTCCGTAAGTATTTCCGCTCCCTTAAATTCATCAAAGGCAGACAAAAGATTTTGCATACGCAGTATTGCACCGAAAAGAGCTATAAACTCCTTTTGGCTTTTTTCTCCCACTATTTCGGGCTCGGTCAGCGGAAAGCTTTCACAAAGCTCCTCTATCATCTCCGCATAACCCTGCACATGACCTTTGTCGGAATCGTAGCCCTCATAATAATCCTTGTAGCTTTTCAGCAAAATAACCCCGCCCGAATTTTCATCACCAAATACGGAAATCGCCGCGTCAACACGCTTTTGCAAATTTCTGAAACAAACTATATTTCCAAAGGTTTTAATTGAATTAAGTATTCGGTTGGTGCGTGAAAAAGCTTGGATAAGTCCGTGCATTTTCAGATTCTTGTCCACCCAAAGAGTGTTTAAGGTGGTAGCGTCAAAGCCTGTCAGAAACATATTTACAACTATCAACAGGTCAATTTCCTTGTTCTTCATTCGCAGGGAAACGTCTTTGTAGTAGTTCTGAAACTTGTCCCCGTCAGTGCTGTAATTGGTTTGAAACATTTCGTTGTAATCATTGATTGCGGAGTCGAGAAAATCTCTTGAAGTTTGATCCAATGCGCTTGTATCTTCGGGGTTTTCCTCGTCCAACAACCCGTCGGGATCAGCTTCATTTGCGCCGTAGCTGTAAATCGTTGCAACACGCAGCTTTTTTGTGGGATCAGCTGCCATTTGCTTTTTAAATTCACGATAATACAGCTTAGCCATATCAACCGAAGAAACCGCAAATATTGAATTAAATCCGCTTAAACGCTGCTTTTGCTTTATTTCCTCCACCTTGCCCCTGTCAGCGGAGGCAACCTGTGAAATATTGGTCAATGTATTGTAATAATAGGTTTTATCGCCTCGGTAGGTTTTTCGATCAAACTGATCCAATATGTATTTAACGATAAGCGAAATTCTCTGCGGAGCTTGGTACGCCTTTTCCCTGTCAATATCCCACACCTGTTCATCGTCAATATCCTCTTCCATATCCATTGTTTTGATGTAATCCACACGGAAAGGAAGCACGTTTTTATCATTGATAGCGTTTACTATCGTATACGAATGAAGCCTGTCACCAAAGGTCTGCTCTGTNGTAGGNGTTTTTATNTTTTTAAGGGANTCGGTGTTTTTCGGGAAAATCGGTGTGCCNGTAAANCCGAAAATATGATATTTTTTAAATTTTTTGACAATAGCCCCATGCATATCGCCGAANTGACTGCGGTGACATTCGTCAAATATTATGACAATATGCTTATTGTAAACCTCATGCTCNGGATTTTTCTTAATAAANGTCGCTAACTTCTGAATGGTAGTTATTATAATATGAGCGTTATCNTTTTCAAGCTGCTTTTTTAATACCGATGTAGATGTATTGCTGTTNGCCGCTCCTTTTTCAAAGCGGTCGTATTCCTTCATCGTCTGATAGTCAAGATCCTTTCGGTCAACCACAAACAGCACCTTGTCNATATATTTAAGCTGCGAAGCNAGCCGNGCGGTTTTAAACGANNTCAAGGTCTTNCCNGAACCCGTAGTGTGCCANATATATCCGCCGCCCTCTATGCTGCCGTATTTTTTGTAATTNTTNGCTATCTCAATNCGNTTCAATATTCGTTCCGTTGCNGTTATCTGATAAGGGCGCATTACCAGCAGAAGATTTTCCGAGGTGAAAATACAGTACCGTGTTAAAATATTNAAAATNGTATGACGGGCAAAAAATGTTTTTGTAAAATCTATAAGGTCGGGNATAATNCGGTTTTTTGCGTCCGCCCAAAAGGAGGTAAATTCAAAGCTGTTGCTTGTTTTNCCCTTNCCNAGCCTGCCGCNNTCATGCTCTTTTATAGCATTTCTGCGGGTGCTGTTGGAATAATATTTTGTATTGGTNCCGTTGGATATAACAAAAATCTGTACATACTCGTAAAGNCCGCTGCCTGCCCAAAAAGAGTCCCTCAAATAGCGGTCNATCTGGTTAAANGCTTCACGGATAGCTACNCCGCGGCGCTTTAATTCAATATGTACCATNGNAAAGCCGTTTACAAGCACCGTCACATCNTAGCGGTTATCGTGCTTTGCCCCNTCGTCCTTTCCGATAACATATTGATTTATTACCTGTAAATTATTATTGTGTATATCTTTTTTATCTATAAGGATAATATTTTTTGATGTGCCGTCATCACGGCGCAGTACCTGAATATGATCCTCCTGAAGCTTTCTTGTTTTTTCTAACTCGTGTTCGTTGGAATTTGCGATAGATTCGGAGAAAAAACGCTGCCATTCGTCATCGGAAAAGGTGTAGTTGTTTAGTACTTCAAGCTGCTTTCTGAGGTTTTCTATCAGCTCCGATTCGTGGTGAATGGGGAGATAGGTGTAGCCTTGTCCGCAGAGAAGGTTTATAAATTCTTTTTCAAGCGCCGCTTCGCTTTGGTAGTTTTCGGATCGGTTAGAGTCGGGGGTGTATTCGGTTACTACGGTGGATTCGGTGGCTTCGGCGACTATGTTAAAAAATGGCATGGTTAACCTCCTTTTACAAGAGCTACAACTGCAATAATAATCGATATCAAAGAAGTCACAGAGGTAAAAATACCAAAGACATGATTTCTGTCTTCAATTTGCTCTGTCTCAATACTTGCTATTCTAAACAAACGAGACAAAACAAGAATTAGAAATCCATATGCAATTGATATGATATTAGTAGATATAGCCAGTTTTGGGGTGTTAATAATTAAATGTTGAAAATGAATTATAAATATTAAATATAAACCTGTTAACAGTAAAAGAACGCTTACAATATCAAAAAATAATGATAAAAAGAATTTCAATAATCCAATGGTTATACTATCACCTTTAATATTCTTTTTGGGCATAAAAGATACTTTAAAAAGAACTTTAAGTCCATTAAATATGTCTTTTATTTTATTCTTGTTCTTTTTTGCTCCGATTTTTTCCCGCCAGTCGGATTTCTCTTTCTCCTTTTGTTCGATTATTCTTTGTTCTTTTATGTATTCTGCATCGAGAATAGCGTTAGCAATAATATGCTGTAATTCATCTGATGTCATATTTTCAGGGGGTATGATATTAATTGGACGTATATTGTTTGAAACACTTTTTTTCTTTTGAATTTTTTGGCTTTTATTACTCATTATTATGTTTTCTCCTTAAAAGAGAGCAGCTTGTTCCGATAATATTCATACTGTTTTTGACGTGCGGTTATTTCGGCGGGTAAGCCTTCGGATATGTCATTGCAAAGTTTATCAAAACGATCAAGGATTGATACAATTTTCATCTGTTCTTCTATCGGCGGTATCGGTATCATCATTTTTTTTAATTGACTTGCTGTGATAAGAGGTTGACCTCCTCCCTTTGCAAACCTATTTAATTTCATTTTTTGTAGAATATAATATATAAATCGTAAATTGTACTCTTTTTTCAAGTTAATAATAATTGTATTATCAGATACATCATATTTACCATCTGCTATATGTACATATCCTGCGTTCGCTCCTACCCTCGCAACGAGAATTTGTTCATTATTATATGAGTAACTGTTGGATTTAGCTATAATTCCAGTAGAACCATACACGGGATATAATCCAGTTTCATCTTTTTCTTTGTTTTTCCCAGATGAAATGCTATTTGATATTTTTTCCAAAGATTCCATATGATATTTGTTATCCAAATTTAATAAATTATCTCTATAATATTCATATTGTTTTTTTCTTGCCTCAAGCTCTGCCTCAAGCTCTGCCTCAAGCTCTGTAAAGCTGTCTAAAATGCGTACTATTTCGGCTTGGACCGGAAGAGGAGGTGCAGGGATTTTAAACTCCTCGGTTACAGGTAAAGATATTTGTGGTAACGAACCCATTCCAGAAGCGGAATCACGAAAATAGTTTATATTGTTTTTTAGTACATAATACAGGTATTTAACTGAAATCGTATCAGGAGATGTATATGCCCACATTTCATTTTTAAATGTGAAAGGCTTATCATAATAGACAACATCAATTATGCCGCGAGATTGGACTAAAACCGCAGGAACTCTGGTTATATTGGCGTTGGGAATATCCCTTTCCTTTGCATTAATAAGTGTTTTACCACCAGCGAAAACTTTTATTTCACCGTTTTCATTAGATATTTCTTTCATTTTTGCAGCAGTTATAGGTGTACCTCTAAGCCGCTGGTAAACATCTTTAACTTTTCGGTGCTCAACTCCATTTGGGCAAAATTCTTCAATCAATCCTTCAAGTTTAGTCATAACAAATTCTCCGTTAAATAGTCAGAAATTTTTTCATTTGAAAACAAGAACATTGTACATTGACATTTTATATTCAAATTATACCATTTAATGTTATCTTTTTTAAATACATCAAAATATGATAAATCATCACACTTAATTTTTTTATCATATATTTCAATAGCAAGAATTGGTGAAATAGGAATATAAAATGTAACTTTATCTGAGACTGGCGAGATAGGCTCCTTTATTTCATTTACGTGATAAATTTGTATGCAGGGATTGTCGGAAGTAATAAAAGGAGTATTGGTATGATTAACCAAAAATATCCACTTTCTATCGGTTAATAAATTAGCATAAAAATTTGCCATTCTACCCTCCATTATAACAGAATTATGAATTCTTTTATAATCCTTTTTTCCATATTTCGGAAAATTAATGTTTGAAAAATGCGATGTAAGAGTGTAATATGCATTTTCAAATACTTTTCTAAATTCTTTTGTTCTCTCAATCTGCAATGCAAAATGAAAAGCCAATCTTTCCTTTTTATCAATTGGTAATAGCAGAGTTTTGCTTTTCCTATGCACAAAATCTAAATTCAAAGATATAAGCTCTTTTAACAAACAGGAGTAGTCGCCTTCTATTTGACTAAATGCTTTTTCGATTATATTTTTATTT
>JAAUYR010000010.1 GCA_014805025.1 Clostridia bacterium
ACTGCGAAGCCGATACTCAATACTCCCTATCCCCCCATACCGCGCAAAGCGCCGATACCGCGAAGCCGATACTTAATACTCCCCATCCCCAACCCCTCCCCGCGTAAGCAGGTTTGTCTTAGGGTGAAACGACAAAAAATGAAACATCCCCTACTAATACTAACCCTCCTCCTCCTCGCCATCCTCCCCGCGAGCGCCGTCAAGAAGATCGACATCCATCCAGTCAAGAATATCGAAGCGAATCCCATAAACGTCGCAGCCATCCTTACGGAGCAACCCGACACAGCCTCCATAGCCGAAGCCTGCGAATACTATGGCTACGAGCGTCAGCAGCCCAATCAGGACTACACCGTCTTCACACACCCAAACGGCTCCACCATCCGATACAAGGTTTCTGACTCGGGAACATCATATCCCATTATTGAAGTTAAATCCAACGCGTCGGCAAGGCAAAAGACTCAGATTCTTCAGGATCTCAATTTTCAGAAAGCCGCAAACTGTTACGAGCGACGATCCATCGGCTACATCACACGCTGCTCCAATGGTAATCAAGGATTTCTACGTTTCACCTCCCATCCTAAAGAAACAAAGCCTTGACAACGCCGGAGGCTCTTCATATTCCTCACACCACACATATTCTGCCTCCGGCCTGTCAAAGCTTTACATAATATGGTATCGTCACACAATACCCCTAATCTAAACATAAACTATAATTGAATAAAAATGAAAAATGCAAGAACAATATTAAACGAAATTGGACAATCATCACCTATACTTCATCACATAGAGGGTGAAGAGCTAAAACATTTACAGCAAACATTACTATATATTTTAAATGATATTCACTATACTTGTATAGCAAATAACATACAATATTTTTTAGTTGGCGGTACTGCCTTAGGAGCGATTAGACACAATGGATTCATTCCTTGGGACGATGATGTTGATATAGCAATGCCTCGGAAAGATTGGGAAAAATTCAAAGAAATATTTAAAAAATCACTTGGCGATAAATATATTCTTGAGGGACCTAATTACAACAATAATGATAGTAAGGCAATGTTTGGCAAAGTATATCTAAAAAATTCCGAATTAATAGAAATTCAACACATAACTACACCCTTCANTGAAGGNTGTANTTATGTTGATATTTTTATTCAGGAAAATATTTCTGATAATAGTTTTATCCGAACTATTGATGCNAAAATAATTACTTTTCTAAACGGTGTTGCAAGTTCTCAATTATATTATAAATATCCTAATAAATATATCAAGGACTTCTATTCTAAAAACGTTTCAACAAAACTGTATTACTTGNGTAGACGAACTTTAGGATTCCTATTTTCATGGATTTCACATCAAAAGTTATGTAATTTTCTTGATCATTATCAATCAAGACATCAAAACACCAAATACTTTACAATCCCTGCAGGACGTAAGGGTTACTTAGGTGAAGCATTGCGTATATCAGAAACATTGCCTCCAAAACTTGTAAAATTTGAAGACCAAGAATTTTTCACATTCGATAATGTAGAAAAATATTTAATTCAAATATATGGAAATGACTTTATGCAAATNCCACCTGAAAGCAAAAGAGAAAGACATGGTGTTTTCAAACTCAAATTTCCATAAATAGNTATNTNAGTATTAATTAGAACNTTTATATTTGAAAAATCAAACAGCCTATATGAGTAATATTGCATTAATTATCGCAGGAGGTACTGGAAATAGAATGGGACAAGATATTCCAAAACAATTTATGTATATAGAAGATTGNCCTGTCGTAATCCGGACACTTCAGACGTTTGAAAAGCATCCTCAAATTGATGGGATTGCCGTAGTATGTTTACGAGGATGGGAAACGATTCTACAATCCTATGCCAACCAGTATGGTATAAAAAAACTAAAGCATATCTATCCNGGAGGAGAGAATGGACAAAGCTCCATACGTAATGGAATATTTGGACTAAGGAATGATGGATACAGAGATACNGATCTTATTTTAATACANGATGCAGTTAGACCCTTAGTTTCNCACGAAATTATATCTGGTAATATTGCNACTTGTATACGATACGGAAATGCAATTACCGCAATACGTTGTACTGAGGCAATCCTGGAAAGNAACGATCATCATTCGTCTAATTCAAGTATACCGAGAGATAAATTATTCCGCACTCAGACTCCTCAGACTTTTCCTCTCAATAAGCTTATTCAGGCACATGAAAAGGCTATTGAAGTGGGTATTACANACTCGGTTGCCACCTGTACATTAATGGTAGAACTGAACTTTGGAGAACTTTATATCTCTCCAGGAGAAGAACGAAATATAAAATTAACNAATACAGAAGATATCGAATTATATAAGTCTCTTCTACATACATCAAAAGAATCNTGGTTAAAATGACTTTCAACATAGAAAATCCTACNTATATCGAAGATTTANAAAATATAGCTCACACTGTAAACTGGGAGAAATTAAAAGGGAAAAGTATAGCCATAACTGGAGCAACAGGGCTGTTAGGTTCTCTTATCGTTGATTTTTTACAATACTTAAATAGTTTAAGAGAGGCNAATATAACTATATATGGGCTAGCNAGGAATGTTGAAAAGGCTCAAAATAGATTTGCAAATCATGTAAGCTCAAAAAATTTTAAAATTGTACAATACAATTTATTTGAGCCATTCCCGGACATCAAAGCAGAATATGTAATTCACTGTGCCGGGAATTCTCATCCTAAACTTTTTGCAGAAGATCCTGTAGGTACANTCATGGGTAATATATTAGGAGCGGAATCCGTACTCAAATATGCCAATAGAGNAGGAGCATCTGTTTTATTGATTTCTTCAGGNGAAATCTATGGAGAAAATCAGCAANCTGCTACNGCTATTCAAGAATCATTTTCAGGAGGTATAGACTTATCCAACGCTCGGTCTTGTTATTCTGAAGGTAAACGTGCTGTTGAAGCCCTCTGTCAATCATATGCTACACANTATGGTGTTAAAGTTAAAATTGCTAGACCATGCCGCATATTTGGTCCAACNATGACAGANGAAGACAATAAAGCNACCGCGCAGTTTCTAAAAAGAGCCATAAACAGGACAGATATAATTTTAAAAAGTGACGGAACTCAACAATTTTCTTATATCTATTCNGCCGATGCAGTAAGCGCATTATTGACAATACTATTAAAAGGAAGAGTCAGTGATGCCTACAATGTTGCCAACGAGTCGTGCAATATAATGCTNAAAGACTTAGCCCAACTCATTGCTTCAGAATTAGGTGTGAAAGTAGTGTATGACTTAGCNGNAGAACCGGGAGGATCTCAAATAAAAAATGCTATTTTAGACAACACNAAGCTAAAATCTATAGGTTGGATCGGAAAGTACGATATTAGACAGGCTGTGAGATCTACCATAAAAATTTTAGAGAGAGACCATTCCGCTCAACTACCTAAAAAGATTATTTCCAATGAAATATAATATCGTAACAATATACCCCAGATTTGTCAATAAAGGGGGAGCTCAGGATATGGCGATTTCTATAGCAAAAGGATTATGTCCAGACAGTACCCCCGTAGTAATGTATGACAACCCTACAATAAACGAAGTTTATCAAAATAGCGGTGTTGAATTTGTAAAATTAACCATATCCAATGTAAGACGTTTTCACAATTCTGGCGCGATATTTCTGTGTCATCATAGGAAGACTACCACCATTCTAAAAATTATTTCTCATACATTATTTTTCAATAAATTAAGAATTATACATGTAGCTCATAACACTTTTGATACACTAAAAAACTTTACATTTTTACCAAAACACGTCATTGCTGTCAGTAAAACTGTCAAGCGGAATCTTGTTGAGTTCTTTAAAATTCCTCAACAAAATGTCACCGTTATATATAATGGAATAGAGGACAGATTTGACTCATCAAAATCAAGAATTCCTAATAATAACGATATTAAGATTCTCTTCATCGGAAGAGTTGATCCGGTTAAAAGACAATTACTATTTGTTGATAAAACACAGGGAAAAATTAATCCTCGAATAAAAATTTACTTTGCAGGAATCGGATCGGATTACAAGGCACTCCAACAAAAGATACAGGAATCGGATCAATATATCGCATTGGGATTGATCGATATAAGAAGAGAGATATATAACTATGATTACGTATGTCTATTTTCCGAAAAGGAAGGCCTTCCGCTTTCGCTCATTGAAGGTTGCATGTTTGGAAAACCTCTCCTTACAAATGATATCCCATCATCCTTAGAAATAAATCATAATGGATATAATGGCTATGTTGGGAAATCATGGCCAGAAATCATTGATATGATTAATTCACTCACAAATATTGATTCAAATAAATATGAGCTTCTAAGCAAACACGGACGAGAGTTTTTTAAGCATGAATTTGATTATAATGTCATGATTGAAAAATACCGTAAATACATCGAGGATTTAGGTTCTAAAATAGACTCTACTGCAAACACCAAAACTTCCACCGCATTTTCCAACAAACAATGAAATTATCTTCAATAATACTCAAATTCAAGGATGAGATATTTCGGTCAAAGGTTGATTCAAGATATGGTATAGGATATTTAGAACAAAAAATATTCAATAATTGGTTTAACCCATTTCTAACATATTGGATTAATTTCCGTTCCCTTCCTCTTAAGCAGGCGATGAAATTTCCTATATGGGTATTTGGTCGACCGCGTCTATATTGTTTAAGTGGAAGAATCATCATAAATGATGAAGTTAAATCAGGGATGATTAAATTCAATATAGTTGACTCCGGTGCTCCCGGTAATATGACCGGACAATCTGAATTATTAAATCTCGGAATAATTGAGTTCAATGGTTCTTGTAAATTTGGAACAGGAAATAAAATAATAGTCAGTTACGGTAAAAAACTACAAGTCGGGAAAAATTGTAGAATAATGAATAATTGCACTATAGCAGTTCACGAGAAAATATGTATTGGCCAAGACACCATAATTGCTCATTCATGCCAAATTTTAGATACAAATTTTCACTTTACTGCTGACTTAGAAAAGAAACGAATTGGGAAAAGAACTAAACCCGTTATTATTGGAGAATATTGCTGGATTTGCAATTCGTCTTCTATAATGCCGGGAGCTGTAATACCAAACTACGCCATAATAGGGAGCCGAAGTATGGTAAATAAGGATTTTTCTAATTATTCACAGGGATGTATAATTGCAGGAACTCCTGCAAAATTAATCAGAGAGGGTATAGTTAGAGTGTTCAATCCTTCAATAGAAAATAAAATATGGGCATTTTGGAAGAATAACAATCTGGATTATTTCCCACTGAATGATTTTACTTTAAAGGATTTATTATAGCATAATTATTGCAATATAAAGCATAGCGAAAATTCCTTATAAAGAATAATTACCCATAATGTTAAATATTATCATGAACCGCTATTTCATAATAACAGTAGATACAGAAGGAGAAGGAGGTTGGTCCTGGAAACCTGGAGAACATATTTACACAGAAAACTCTCTGTACATTCCACGATTCCAAGAGCTTTGTGAAAGATATAAGTTTCCTCCTGTATATCTGACCACTTGGGAGATGGCCAATGAACCACGATTTATTGGGAGAGCAATCGAGTGGGAAAAATCCGGAAATTGTGAAATTGGCATTCATCTTCATGCATGGTCAAATCCACCACAAATATCAATTAAACGAGAATATCTAGAAGCAGACTATCTAATTGAATACGATTATGATCAGATGTATTCGAAATTTCAATTACTTCATGATTTCTTAACTAATAAAATAGGCCATATCCCTTATAGCCATCGAGCGGGCAGATGGGCTATGGACGATCGCTACTTTAAACTTCTTAAAGACTTTGACATAAAAATAGATTGTTCAGTTACTCCGGGCATTGATTGGAGCAACAATATGGGTAGTTATTTGGGAGGTCCTGATTATTCCAATGCATTGGCTAATATATCTTTCATCAACGGTGTATTCGAAGTTCCAATGACTATAAGGCATATGCACACTTGCGGAATCGGAAGCTTAAAACATCGAATAAAATCCTTGGTTAAGGGGAAAAACGTATGGTTAAGACCCGCAGGTCAATCAACGCATGAGCTAAAATCTTTAATTAGAAGAGTATATCAAGATTCGGATATTGATTATCTTGAATTCATGATTCACTCGAATGAACTAATGCCAGGTGGTAGTCCATACTTTAAAACCAAAAGTTATATAGAAAATCTTTTCAACCAAATTGAATCCATTTTTAAATATGTCACGACATTAGGATATCAAGGGATTACTCTGAAAGAATATTATGATATAAAGAATTGACTTCTGCTCCGTATATTCCTTAATTTCGATAGATCAGAAATATGACGCAGACTTCTGATAATACACGTATAGCGAAGAATACTATCTTTCTTTATATACGTATGCTATTGGTAATGTTTGTTACCTTTTTTACCTCAAGAGTTGTTTTAGAAGCATTAGGTGTAGATGGGTATGGTGTTTATTCTTTAGTGGGAGGATTGGCTTTTTCTTTCGGATTTTTCTCCTCTTCATTATCAAACGCTACTCAACGATATCTCAGTTTCGCACATGGTAAAGACAATATTAATGAGGTTAAGATAGTCTTCAACGCAACGGCAATACTATACTTACTTATTGGAGGCGTCACTCTCACTGCAGGGTGCATAATAGGACCACTCCTTATTTCTAAACTTAAGATTCCTGAAGATATGATCAACGCCTCATACTGGATCTATTACTGTTGTATAATTTCCCTATCAGTCACTTTGACCGCAACAATGTTTGATTCAGTGCTGATTGCAAGAGAGAATATGAAAACATATGCTTATATAAGTATATTTGAAGTAATTGGCAAACTTGCAATCGCATATCTCATCTTCATAATGTCTCATAAATTAATTGTTTTTGCCATAGCTACTATGGTTCTGACACTAATCGTGAAGGGATTTTTGATTTTTTTTTGTATCACAAGATATCAAGAATGTAGAATTAGGCTGCACTGGGATAAAAATGAAATAAAAGAATTAACTGGATTTATAGGATGGAATGGAGTTGGGACAGCAGTATTCGCTATAAATGAGCAAGGGATAAATATCCTGTTAAATATATTCTTTGGCCCTGTAGTTAATGCAGCTCGAGGAATAGCTAATCAAGTCAGCGGATCAATAAATCATTTCTCAAGTAATTTCCTTTTGGCTATCTCACCACAGATGATGAAGTCTTATGCCAAACAGGATATGACTAAATTCTTAGGATTATTTAACAATAGCGGTAAATATTCATTTGCCTTATTATGGTTATTATTCTTACCTATTTTATTGAGGCGTAACTATATTCTACACTTATGGCTGACAGATGTTCCTGATTATTCAGCACAATTTCTATTATGGATTATTATATACACATTAGTAAATATATATCAAAATCCTCAATGGTTTGCAATACAAGCGGTAGGAAAAATCAGAAAATTCGTAATTACCTCAAATATACTAACACTCACAGGACTTCCAATATCATGGGTATGCCTGAAGAATGGATATAGTCCTATAGTCGTGTTTCAAGTTATGGTTTTAGTTAGAATTCTAATAGTTTCTGTCACCTTAAATATGATTTCTCATTATATACCGATATCTATACCCCAATACATCAAAAAGTCTATTCTGCCCAATATTTTCATGGTGGCTGTATCGGTTCCAATTGCATATTATATAAATATATCGATCAATCAATCATTTATTGGGTTGATTATAAACAGCTCCTTATGTATGCTAATAAATACAGTCTGTATTTGGTATATAGTCCTTTCCTCTAATGAACGCGGAAAATTAATTACCTACATTAGAAATTGGACATATAAGATATCTAAGTAGGTCGAACATAGACATTACATAAAATCGGTACCATGTCAATTAATACGTATCTTCCAATAGTAGTTGGAGAATCACATTATAATACGTTAGGACTAATCAGAAGTTTTGGAGAAGGAGGTTATGAACCTATTTTAATTTTGATTATCCACACTGAACGGGACAAAAAATCGTTTATAACCAAAAGTAAATATATTAATAAATATTACTACTCAACTGAAGAAAAATTAATAGATGATTTAAATAAAATAAATTTATCTGGTAGCAAAGGTGTTATTTTTCCATCAGGAGACAGTATTGCAAACATCATAGATGAATCGCGAAATAGACTATCTACCAAATTCTTAACTCCTCTCTTCAATAAGAGAGGTGGGTACTTTGCTGTAGCGAATGATAAGGAAAGAATGAGGCTTAGAGCCGAGAACTTCGGGTTTAAGACACCTAAAACATGGATTATTACAAAAGATACTCAAATAAATAATCTCGATATAGAATTTCCTGTAATTATAAAATCACTACATAGTCAGGATGCACCTAAGAGTTTTAATATTTACGATAATATTAAGACTCTTAGCAGAGACATACAAGAACTGTTTAAGCTAACACCTGAGGTTCAGGTACAGTCATATTTAGTTAAAGAAAAAGAGATCATTTACTTAGGATATTCATATAATGACGAAGTATGCATACCGTGTGTAATGGAGAAAAAACGAGAGTTCCCCAATGGATTCGGTGGCACTGGATTAGGTGTATTCTATCCTGATGTAAATAAATATTTCGATATTAGCACACTATACCACCTGATTAAATCTTATAAATATGATGGTTTATTCAGTGTTGAGTTTATTATTCATAATGACATACCTTATTTTTTAGAAATAAATTTCCGAAATGACGGCAATGGATATTTTCCTGGTTATGGTGGAGTAAACTTACCTGTCAATCTACTACACAGATATGAAGGTAAGCAGAACCAAAAGCATCTTTACATAACCTCATCATTCATTATGATGCGCGAGTATAATGATTTCAAATGGGTTATCGACAATAAATATCCTTTGAAAGATTGGCTGGCAGATATTAGGAGAACTGACGTATTTCAATATTGGAATAAAAACGATAAAAAACCATTTTTCGCATTTATATCATCACACTTGAAAGACTCTATAAAGAATAAAATTTCAATTCTTAATAAGAAACTAAATATCCCACACATCTTATTATGAGAGTCCTGATAATGGTCCATGCATTGACCGGTGGCGGTGCTGAAAGAGTTGCTGCATCATGGGGCAATGGCTTAGCAAACTTAAATCATAATGTATACATACTTACCAATACAGATAATCAATCCTATGAAACGAAAAATGTCAATATAATCGAGCGACAAATTCCCTTGAAGAAATCGAACAGCATTTATACAAAGATTATCCGGAAAATCTTTAGTTCCTCCGTATCCTTTTTTCAGTTATTACATGTAATTGTCAAATATAAACCTGATATTATTATTAATGTTTTATATCTTAACCCTTATGCTCTTTTATTAGCCCGTTTCTTCTCCGGAAGAAAAGTTCCGATTATCATGACAGATCACAACGCTTATGAAAGACCATCTGGATCTGAATTTAAATGGAAACAATGGAAAAACAAATTCATCGACAATAAACTATTTGACATCGTTACAGTACTAACAAATAGGGATAAAGAAATCCTTGTAAAGAAAGGATTCGATAATATTGAAGTACTTCACAACCCTCTGTTTCTAAAGCCACTTTCTTCTATACCTCCAAAAGACAAAACAATATTAGCCGTAGGTAGATTAGATGCATGGCATGTTAAGGGTTTTGATATATTACTGAATGTATGGAATAGGATTTCTGAAAAATACAATGATTGGAAATTAATAATTGTTGGAGATGGATCTAAGGAAATAAAAAATAATCTGCAACAATTAATAACTCATAACAAAGAAAGTGTAATTTTTAAATCATTTACATCTGACATCATAGAAGAATACAAAAAAGCCTCTATATTCGTCCTATCATCCCGCTACGAAGGATGGGGACTGGTAGCTGTAGAGGCAATGAGCCAAGGATGTGCAACTATCGCATGTGATTATCATGGAAGACAGGCAGAATTCATTACGGATTATAAGAATGGATTGCTATGTAGTCCGGATGATGCTATAGAACTGCAAGCAAAAATCGAGGATGCTATATCAAATAAAGAATTACGCGAAAGTTTGCAAAAAAATGCAATAGTTAATCTGGAAAAGTTCAGTGAGAAGAATATTGCTAAAAGAATAGAAAAAATTGTAAGCACTGGTACGCGTGAATAATTTTATAAGACTTCCATATTTAACAGAGAAACACCAGTTTCACTTATTATTGATTTGGATCGCATACATATTAGTTTGCATTCAGAATTTTATTTCTTGGCATTTTAATGAATTTGATCAGGTTTTAAGGTATATAATTGCCATATGTCTTATAGCTTCACTAGACTTATCAAAGTTTGATAAGTTTAAGATTTTCCTATTAGTATTCTTATTGGTAGCATTGATACTACGCCGATTACTAATAGTATGGACTCTATTATGTCTTGTTTATCAAATTGATTGCTTTAAAATCCCTCTAAGGAATCTTACTCTGGTCGCATTGATATTAGTTACCTTAGAACTTTTCTTTCAAACTGAAGGTGTACTGTTAGGAGTATTGGAAAACAAAGCCGTTAAATATGTAAAATCAGATTCTTTCACATATGACCTAGGCACAGGGAATGCAAATCGATGTGCAGGGCTATTTTTCAAGCTTATAATTTTACTTTATCTTGCGATCAGTCGTAATCATAGGTGTTTATTCGTTATTATCTCTATTTCCTTGGCATTGGTATCCTACCAGACAACAGGCTCCAGAACCCCTTTCATATGTACTCTTCTAATTATAGGATTATCGATTTTATATTGGAAACAACTAATCCCCGAATCGAGTAAATTTTTCATAGCTGTTCTTCCTATAATATTTTTCATTCTAACATTTTATTTAGCATTAAATCTAAATGCCAATAAAGATCTTAATGAAGTAGCAAGTGGACGGCTATGGTACATTTTGAAACTTACACAAGAATTTACCCTTAAAGATTGGATAATAGGAGCACCGCGCACTACGGATGATCCCCTCGACTCAGCATATTTAGAAATCATACATACCGGTGGGATTTTACTATCTCTATTCTTTACCATAGCTTTCGCTAAAACTACTATAACAAAATTTACAAATATAAAATCATTTATTCCAATCATAATACCTATGCTTATTGGAGGACTGACCGAATCAATCCTCCTCAGACCTACTGAAATCTCAGTAATTTTCTGGATAGTAATGCTGTCAAGCCTAATTAAATATAAACCTATTCTGATACGTTAAAATGAAAAAAAGAATTTTATTTTTTCTCCATAATGGAGTCGGAGGGGCAGAACGAATGACTATTAATATAGCGAAACTATTACCATCAGATGAATATGAAGTCATAATATGCAAGGTAAATGTACCTTATATTATACAAAACGGAAGAATTGATGACTTCATTCCCCGTGGTTTTAAACTGACGAATATATTCTGGTATACGCAACTAGGTTTTTTAAGACAAATCTATACAACCCTAAAAAGATATAAACCGAATATCGTATTCTCCTCTTTTATGGCTTACAATCAAAGACTATTATTGTTCAAACCATTGTTTAAAGATATACGGTTTATTATCAGAAATGATAATTATCTTTTCACTATTAATAAGATAAAAGGGATGTTGATGAGATTTTCCTACAGAAATGCCGATTCAATAATAGCTCAAACACTTGAAATGAAAAGAGAGTTAAACGATTTAGGTATAGATTCAGATAAAATTGAAGTTCTTCAGAACTTTATTGATGAAGAAATCATCACTGAAAAATCATCCATAACATCACCATATCCAAATGATTCAATGATAAGATTTGTTGCAGTTGGAAGATTAGCTTATCAAAAGGGATTTGATGTACTAATCAAAGCCTTCAAAATCATAAATACAAAACAACCCAATTCAGAATTATATATTATCGGGAGCATAGACGGGGAAAGCAAGGCCGTATATAGCAATCTTATAGGATTGGTAGAGACACTTAATTTAGAAGATAAAGTAATTTTTACCGGATATACTGATAATCCATATAAGTACATTAAGAATGCCTCCGTTTTTGTTCTCTCTTCCAGATACGAGGGATTACCAAATGTATTAATTGAATCCCAATTTCTCAATGTTCCGGCTGCCGCAACAACGTGTATACCTATTATTTCTCGTATAATAACCAATGGAGTTAATGGATTCTTGGCAGATAATGAAAATCCAGAATCTCTTGCTCAAGCAATGCTGTCAGCATCTAAATTACAAAACATCAAGCCTACCTATCAATCCGCTAAGAAAGAAGACTTTATAAACTTATTCAAATAATAAAACATATGAATTTAATAAAACTTTTTAAATCTTTATATTATAGACTACAATCCCCAATTGTATACGCTCGTAAGATTGGTGTCAAAATAGGGAATAATTGCTTTATCGACACAAGAAAATGGAGTTCCGAACCATATTTAATATCAATAGGGAATAATGTACAGATAACAAAAGACGTATATTTTCATACTCATGGAGGCGCACATGTAGCAAGAAAAAAGTATTCAAATTTTGACATATTTGGAAAAATCGATATTAAAGATTGGGTATATATTGGAGCTGGATCTCAAATTATGCCTGGAGTAACAATTGGAGAAGGATCCTTGATTGCTGCCGGTTCAATCGTAACGAAATCCATTCCTCCAAATGAAGTTTGGGGAGGTAATCCAGCTCGTTTCTTATGTTCAAGAGATGAATATATTGCTCGTAACCTACCTTATAATTTAGACAGTAAGTCTATGACTCCTCAGAAGAAGAGAGACTATCTACTTTCTTTGCCCGACAATAAATTCATATGCAAATAAGAAAGACCTTCCTATAAGGCTAACGCAATACCATAAAGTTTATGATACATTGCATACTACTTCAGTGTAAGTTCCTAATTGTGGCGTTTCTGAATCTTTCTTATAATATCATTCCAAATCCATTAAGAAAGTACTATCTTAGATTATTCAACATAAGAATCGGCAATAGTTCATACATACATCGTCATTGCCGTTTCTTTCATGTTGGAAAGGTTACAATCGGCAATAACAGTACAATAAACTTTGGGTGCTATCTAGATAACCGTAGAGGCATATATATCGGTAATAATGTAGGAATTGCACATGATACTAAAATATATACTCTTGGCCATGATTTCAATGATCCTCACTTTCAGACAAAAGGCGCACCAGTCATCATCAATGACAATGTGTTTATTTTTTCTAATTCATTAATCATGCCGGGAGTGTCATTAGGAGAAGGTGCAATCATATTAGCCGGAAGTGTGGTAACGAAAAATGTTGATCCATGGACAGTAGTAGGAGGAAATCCCGCCACACCAATAAAAAAAAGAAACACAAATATTGAATATTCACTATCTTATCCTTATATGTTCGCATTATAGTACATTAAGGAGATATAAAGCTTCTCAATCAGACCAGACATTGATCATCCAATATATACTGTTCATATCAATATGAAACTCTGCGGTGTAAATATAAATTGCCATCACTATCAGGAATTACTGAAAATCTCTGATTATCCAAAACTTGTAGTGACTGTGAATGCTGAAGCTATAGTTAGATCACAATCCAACAAAAGGCTAAGAGAAATAATCAATAACCATGTATCAACAATTGATGGACAAATTCCCCTCTGGCTTTACCGTCACAGATATAAAGATATTGATGTAGAAAAGATTTCCGGAAGTGACCTCATCTATTCGCTTCCTGAATATGCAGAAAAAACAAGTTTTAAAGTTTTTCTTTTAGGAGGACAGGAAGACAGTAATAGAGGTGCAATAATCGAACTAAAAAAAAGATATGCGAATCTTAATATAGAAGGCTATTCACCAGCCTTCTCACCGTATCCTTTTACATCCAAAATCAATAATGACATTAGAGAGAGAATATCCATTTTCAAACCAGATTTCCTATTTGTCGGGTTTGGAATGGGGAAACAAGAATTTTGGGCTGAGGACAATTATGAGTTTTTAAAAGAACTTGGTGTTAAACTTATAGTTGGATGTGGAGGCAGCTTTGAGTTTGCTTCTGGAAAAATCAAAAGAGCACCGGCCTACATTCAGAATATTGGATTGGAAGGAGTATGGAGACTTCTTAAGGAGTTTAAATGGTTTAGACTAAAACGATTATTGATAAGTCTGAAAATATTCTACTACTATGCCATAGATAATAAGTAGTATCTATCCATTCGCATAGCTTGGTAAGTTCCTCTAAAAAACGCTGACTTTCCGGTCGCTAACCCAAACACCTTACCCGGCCTCTTCCGATACGAAGCAAAATTATGTATCCGTCCATTCGCGTAGTTTGGTCGAGTGAAGAAATTCCCACTAACTTTGCGGTCGTTAACCACTTGCGTCCGATTGAGCAAAGTACCTCTGAAAGCCTACACTGGGCAAACTAAACCAAGAAATTATATTCACAAACGAAATTCCACCCTCCTGTGCTAGCCGAGTTTCTTGATGCGATGAGTCATAATGAGCTTAAGGAAGTGATCCTCGACCTCTTCGAGCAAGTGCGACAAGCCAATGCCCGCAACGCCGAGAAAGACCGTATGATCACCTCCCTGACAGAGAAACCAGAGGCAGTATTTGACAACCAGAGGCAGTAGAAACTCGACCACGATATCTGGCTGGCCAACTAACGCCAGTGGAATAAGGAGCGCGAAGGAATATCCCTCCTGAAGTTCCTCCAGTCCTTCTTCCATCAACTGGTCAGAGGACGTACCGACTATCAAAACCTAATACCCGGAGTCCTTCAGATAAGTTAAGAAAATATAAATCTCAACACAAGAATTAACAAAAATTTTGAGGAGCCACCTGTTTGGCGACTTCCCATGATACACACGTCATTTTTGGACGCTTACATATTATGTTGTACAGCACTGAAACACTTGCTTTAAGTTGTGAGTTTCCGCTGAAAACAGACATGGCAAGACAATGTGGTAAATGGGCCGACAAAGTAAGCACATAGATTATGATGAGTTTGATTCGGAATAAGGATTTCTGGCGGAATTTTATCAATGCGTTGGCTACCGCCGCGTCAATGGCTACGTTGATAACGTTTCTGTGCGACTGGAAGGCTAAGGAGGTAAATCCGTGGATACTCGTCGTAATAGCTGTAGGTATTTTCGGGCTTTCTATTTTATACGGGTACTTGATGATCTGGAGAAAGGATAAAATCGAGTTGAAGTTCAACCCTTCTTTTAAGATGACCATAAAGTATGGTAATCTGTTCGATCCCACTCACGATGGAATTATCGTGATTCCAGTAAACCAATATTTCGATACCCAATTGGAGGGTTCGTTGGTGAGCAGAGATTCAGTGCTCGGTACGTTTATCACAAAGATCTGGCAGAATAGAGTAGATGAGTTGGACCAAAAGATAGAGAGTGGTCTGCCGAAAGAAGGAGGAGTTGAAAACCCGAGTCGGAGTGCAGGAAAAAAGGTCAAATATGATTTAGGTACTTGCGTGAAACTTCTGGATGGAGGGAAAATCTATGTGTTGGTTGTCACGACTGAAAAGAATGAAGATAATCAAACCGTATTGTCAAAGAAGGATTATCCTATTGTGATAGGAGAACTGTTCAATTATCTGAAAACAATCAGCAAAACCCATATCATATATATGCCGCTTTTCGGAGCTGGAAGAGGACGCATGACAAGGTCGCGACAAAGAATCCTTTCGTTTCTGATAGATACGCTTGATTTCAAGTATTCAGATCTTTCGTTCCCTAAAGGGGTCAATATTATCATCAAGGATGGGTATAAGGATGATATCAATCTTAACATCATCGAAAATCATTTTGACAAGGCTCTGAAAGATTGATGGCTACCCTCTATCCATGAGTTTATATTCAGTAGAAAATACAAGGGATATCGTAAGGCGGCTGCTAAGGTCGGAAGGAGTATCTTCGATTGTCGGTCAAAATTTTAAGAATCTTAAGGAGAAGATAAAATCCGAAAAAGACAATAAGAAGAATCTTGAAAAGCAGCTGAGGCAGAAGCGGAGGGAACTGAGACAGGCCAATTCAGATACGAATACAGAGGAGGTTGCAATTCAGACTCACCAGTTTGATAATCATCTGAAAATTGCTGCGGAAATCGAAGAACTAGAAATAAAGATCAATGAGTTAACAGATACTGTCGAGAATCTGGAAAAGGAATGGGAGGATACGGTTGACCGTTATGCAAAGGATTTGTTGAAAAATATCCGGTCGAAGAAGTGCGAGACGAATATAGATGATTTCATACTTTTTGATAAGACGACATTCCGGGCCGGAAACTTCGAGACCAAGGCGATAGAGCAATTTATAAAGGATGATATCGCCACTCATTATAAAAAGAAACCGGCTGACAGAAATATCATCATCGAGCAGCTGAGAGGTCTGCTTGGCAACAAGCTGCCGAAGTGTATCATAAGGGCCGACATCAAAAGCTTTTTTGAATCTGTCCGTACAGAAAAACTTCTTGATAGACTCGAGGAGGAGGGGTTTCTGTCTCAGATTTCTCTCTACTATCTGCGGGAAATCAGCAGAAAGGTCAGTGAGAAAGGTGTGGATGGAGTGCCGAGAGGTATGGCGTTTTCCTCATACCTCACCGAGATATATCTGCAAAGTATTGATGATGAAATCGGGAATCTTCCAAACCTGTATTTCTATCAGCGATATGTAGACGATATCGTGATGCTTTTCTCTGTGGGAAAGGATATTTTACCTGCATATCGACGGAATGAAGGATTCAAACACTGGGGCAAACTTAATGATATATTCAGTAAGGGGCTCCTTAGTCTTCATGAGGTGGGAGATAAGAAATGTATCCTGTATTCAGGAAAAACCACTTTAATTGAGTTCGACTATCTGGGATATAAATTCATAATTGACAAGGGTGAGCTCACAGTCCGACTCTCTGATAAGAGAATGGACGGATATTCTAAAAAGATAGAAGCCATCATCAAGAATTACAACCTGAATGCACGCGACAATGAATCTCAGACTGAAAGACTTCAAAAGAAAGGGGAAAGACGGAGAAAAAGACAGCAGCCTCTCCGGAGGCTGTTCGGCCAATTATCAGCTCTGACCGGCAACGGTATATTGAAGGGACCGAAATCGAATATCCTTACAGGAGTGTATTATTCCAACAAGTACGTAACTTCGTTGGAGGATTTCGAAATTCTGGATGAGCATCTTAAAACATGCATAAAGACTAAGCTTAGGATACCCTTAAATTTATTCAATTATGGCAATGGATGCACTCCGAAGGAGACAAGAAAGAGGATACTGGAAATGATGGTAGAAAAATGGTCGTTCGTGGAGGGTTTCCGTGGCCGAAGATTCTGTAAGAATACTTCCTATTTCAATCGTTTGAAACAAATAAAGAGGCTCGTAGATGAAGCTTGATTTGTCTAAATCTAAGTATCGGGTTCTACTTACGGAAGTGCTTCCGTATGAACGTCCGCTTTTCTACAGCAACAGATTTTTCGCCCGCTTTCTCAAGCATTATGCAGTCGGCATAAAGGGTAACCGTCTGGTTGCAGCCCACAATACAACGGACGAGGGTCTGGATGAATTTCTCAAGCTACTTTCTGGAGCAGACGCGAGGATAAACTTCAATTATTCTATCAGCAAGGATGGTCTGGAGAAAGGGCGGCAGCTTACTGTCATGCACCCGTTTCATCAGGTGAAGACGATGGAGTTTTATGACCGCTACAGCAGCTTGATGATTGGATTCTGCATGAAGAGCAAATTTTCAATAAGATATCCGTCAAGGATTTCGTCTCAGTTGAAATGGAGCTCTAGATTCGATAAGGTGATTGATGATGACGCTGAGGAGAAGATTACTTCCGAGAGCGCGAAGTCGTATTTTCACTATGAGGAGGTCAACAATATATCGAGATTTTACGACAGCTATAAATTCCTGAATATTGAGAAGAGATTCGAGCATCTCCTTAAGGTGGATATAATGGAGTGTTTTGACTCCATTTCGCCAGACCGGCTTACTGATCTTGTGTACGGCAACGGAGTAACTGCCGATGAATGTGACTTCATGAATGACTTCATATTTGATTTCATCCGTCTGCACAAGGAAATTAGGATTGGTCTTCCTAAACGAGAGACCTCCGGGCAGAAGCCCAAAACAGAGGATCAAGGGATTATAATAGGGCCGGAGGTATCGCGGATTTTTGCCGAAATATTCATGCAGCAGATCGACCGCAGGATGGAGGCGATAATGAAGGAGAAGCACGATATGAGATGCCCGAGGGATTATGCTTTCTGCCGATATGTGGACGACAGTTTTATCGCCGCCAATTCTATCAAAGAGCTTTATTTAATACGAGATACATATTCTGATGTATTGAAGGAATATAAACTGGAGTTGAAGACGGATAAAATGACGCTATATCGGGAGCGCCCGTTTATCGACGGACTTAGTCTTGTGAAAAGCAGGCTTCGGATGCTTATTGACAAGACGTTTGAAAACAAGCTTTCCACCTTTAAAGGTTTCCAGAAAGCACAGGAAGGCAAGTATGACTCTCCGGCACATCACGTCTTCAAAAAATTTATCTCAGAGCTCAGGGTGCTGGTAGCGGAGACCTCTCTCAATCATGAACAGATGGCTGAATACTCAGCTACAGAAAAGAATAAAGATAAAGATCAGAATCAAGATACAATAGAGAATCAAGATAAAGAAAAGAATAAAGGCAAAAGCAAGTATAAGGACGTGACTTCCTATGTATTGGGAAGAATGGAGAAATGTATGCTGCGTCTGCTGCAGGGATTCAATGATCTTTATCGAGAATACTCGGAAGCCCAGAAAAAGGGTTATATCTCCGCATCGGGTGACAAAATAAAGGAGTATTATGAGTCGGAATTCGAGAAATTCTGTATTCAGCTTATCGAATCACTGTTTTTTATTCTCAATTCCGATTTAAGGATGTCGACAAGTATATCTATCGTCAGGATACTTGATATACTTCAGCGGTTTGTAAGAGGCAAATACATATTCAGGGGAAATATGAAGTCGCAGAAGTTCAGGTCTTATGTCATAAGCGACATCGATGAGAAGATAACCGATGAGACTGTGAAAATCCTACGACATAAGACTATCGGAGCTGAGTATGGACTTATGGAGATACTGAATATCCTGGAACTACAACGTCTTATGTTTCCCCGCAATAAGGTAAGCCAAAAGACAATCACGAAATTTCTCGAAAGGACAAATGCCAAAACCCAATTCAATTTCTTTACAGTATTTCAATTGATTCATTTCGCTCAGGGGAGCAAAAGATATTCTAAAATTCAGGATGAGGTCAAGCCTTGGCTTATCGGGCAGTGCAGTAAATTCCGGGAGTCGAACGGCGCGAATACGGAGTCTTTACTGACTGTCTTGGAACTGCTGTGTATACCTGAGAAATACCAGATAACCGACAGTCTCTACCATCGTATCGGAGAGGCAGTAGACATTGAAAAGATACGGAAATTTGTCGGGCAAAATCGATCAATGTTCATAAACTGGAGAGATTATTCCGTAGCGGAAGAGATAACCCAGAGAAAAGGACTCAACGTATACTAATTTTTACACCTCAGTAGCCATTACTAAAATCCACACACCAACTGGGGGGAGGCAAGAACATAAATTGCCTTCGGAAGCCAGGTCCGTTAGATGGCCGGACCTGTGCTTTTTTATATGACATGACACTTAAGGACCTTAGAGATAAGATCAACCAATTACCGGATTCTTTCGATACCCCATTGAATGCCTCCGGATATATGCGTAAGTTGACCCATGATTTCATGCGTCTGTTAGATGAGCTAAGGAAAGATGCGACAGGCGTCAAGGAATTCGAGCATTTCGAAGGTATTGAGGATAAATCAGCCAAAGGTATTCAGAGTTTTGTGAAAAAACTTGAGGAAAGAATTGAGGATTTTAACAGTATCTGTAATGCATGTCTTAAGCCGGATTCCAAATCAGCTGATTGGGATAAATTAACAGGTCTTTTTATCGATAAGTCGGGAAATATCAAGGATAAGTCGATAATGACGGAGACGATCAATAGAGGGCGTGATTTCTATAGAATCCGGCAAACGGATCAAAAAGACCCGTATCGCATTTATGAGCATAAGGATATGTATATCATACCGCTGGAGTTGTCCTCAAAAGTTGGTATTGCAAGATTCAATCTTTCAGGATATCCGTGCCTTTATCTAGCAGAGAGCCTTTATCTGGCGTGGGAGGAATGCAGGCGCCCTGATTTTCATACCGCAAACTTCACGCGCTTCAAGAATAGAAAAAAACTGACTGTATTGGACCTTACAATACCCGAATTCAGCAAGCTCAACAGCGAAACGGCTTTGTTCAAAGCATATCTTAGTCTGCTGTGCAGTGTCAAGGTTACCGATAAGGATAAGGATCATTGGCAATACCGGATAGCTAATCTCTTCACCAGATTTGGGTATCAGCAAAACAAGCAGTTGGATGGTATCAAATACGTTTCTTCCAAAAGATTTGAGAACAAGAATTTCCGACTTGATTATACCCGGGAATGCGCCGCCTATGTTTTCCTACCTAAAGATCTGGATGCCAGCCATTGCAAAAGACTTGCATCGTCATTCGAAATGACAAAGGCCTATTCGTATTTTTACTTCAAATTCTACGGTATCAATTTCAACCCTGCGAAGAAAGCCGCCACCAGAGACTATGATAATACTGTCTTCGCTTTTCTTGAGCGTCAATTGCAGTTGGAACCGACCTGCAATTGCGAAGCGGTAATATAGCGCCTTCGGTAGATATATTAAATGTCCATTTGGGTACCTGTCCATTCGCGTAATTTGGTCGCGAGAAGAAATTCCCACTAACTTTGCGGTCGTTAACAACTTGCTTCAGCTTGAGTGCTGCACCTCTGAAAGCCTACACTGGGCAAGCTAAAACACCGAAAGTTATGGTATCAAGAACATAGCATTGAATGAGAGCAGTGTCAAGCCTGCTTGAGCTATGCCGAACGTAAGACAAATAACAAATCTTTAGTAATTTATCATTTATCATTATACAACGGTTCCCGCTAATTTACGTCCTACGGCATTACGCCAACCAATGGACAGATACAAAATAAAAGTCAAATGATCCAATACATCATAATAGCCTTCATCGCCGCCAATCTGGCGGCGATCGCCATTTATAAATGGCGATCCCGACGCTAAAATCCCCTGCACCCGGCACCCCCATGGAACGGAGGCTTTCCAGCCTCCGCCCCGCGCGGCTGACACTAACCCATGGAACGGAGGCTTCCAGCCTCCCAGCGCGCGACTGACGGTAACCCAGAATCCCCAAAATGCAATCGCAAAAGTTACCATCGCCTGCTCACGCGCACGGAGTGCGCTATCTACGTGGGTCTGCCGACGCGGGGCGATTAGAAAAACGCCTATCCATAATCTCAGCGACCTCCGCGTGATGCCCCCTGCGCTCCCACCACCTCAGTGCCCTCTGCGTGAGCCCTCCTACCGCGTAACGGCCAGCGCAGCGATGCCGCCCTGCGCCCTCCGCTCCCCAAGCACATGATATTCC
>JAAUYR010000011.1 GCA_014805025.1 Clostridia bacterium
ACATATTCCATTGTCACCTAACTCTTCCCTAGACTTTCCTAAGTTGCTATGGAAAGAGAATAGCTCAGAAAAGCTCTTATCAATCTCCCAATCACATGGAAATATCCCCGATGATGTTCGGCTATACCCATCGGGAATTTGTCCAGCTTTTATTTGATCTATCCGTTTTTGTATCTCTTGTCTCATATTATATCCTATATGTTTATCGTAGCGCAGTAGCAGCGCTTGCATCGTTAAAAAATAATAATCCAAAAATGAAACCTGCCAAAGACGCCACTTTAATCATGGCGTCCAGAAAACGAGTGTATCTTTTTTCCATATGTAGCACCTCCATTAGATTTTTAGTTAGACTGTTCTTAGCTATTTCAACAAAGTATTTGATGCAAGCGCCTACCGTCTCCACGACTAGGTGGCTAAGCATTAATTTTCTTATAAAATAAAACGCTTTTATCATTAACGGAGATATACGCAACATTATCGCCATTATTGAAAATTTGTCTGAGTTGCTCTCGAAACCTTTTTGACTTAAATTATTTTAACCCCAACTGAATTAAATACTGTTCCATTTCCGCCTCGACGGCCGCTATTTGTGTTTTCAAATCAGCTATTTCAACATTTACTTGTTCAATATCTATAAGCTCTTCTTCCTCAAAAGTGTCTACATAGCGTGGAATATTCAAGTTGTATTCATTCGACTCTATTTCTTCAAGCGAGGCGATATGACTATATTTTTCTTTATAATCATTAGGTAAACTGTTATATGTTCCGTTACGATACGCCCAATACGTATTTGCTATTTTCGTTACATCTTGAACTCTAAGGGTATTTTTTGCTTTATCCTTTTCAAATGCTTTTGATGCATCAATAAATAATATATCTGAGTTACTTTTTCCCCTACGGAACACAATGATACACGCTGGAATAGACGTGCCGTAAAAAAGGTTTTCAGGCAAGCCTATCACTGCATCTATCAGGTTCTTTTCAATAACGGTTTGTCTTATCTTACCTTCGCTTGCTCCGCGGAATAATACGCCATGGGGAGCTACCGCAGCCACCCTACCGTTTCCGCTCATGCTCTTTATCATATGGAGTAAGAAAGCCCAATCGCCTTTACTTGCCGGGGGGACTCCCATATCAAAGCGGTGAAACCGATCAAGCCCCGCCTCCATCTTAAATTCCTTTTCTTTCTTCTTTTTACCATCTGCCTTATCATCATCACCAGAAGAAGCTTCTCCTCCTGGATTAAATCCGGAAGCCCATTTATCTTTACTAAACGGCATATTTGCAACAATACAATCGAACCTCATTAAGTTCCCATCGCTATCCAAGTGCTGCGGATTGGCAAGTGTATCGCCCCATTTTATATTGGCATCTTTTATTCCATGTATAAACATATTCATCTTTACCATAGCAATTGCCGAGCTATTCACTTCTTGTCCATACATTTGTACTTTATCGAAACCACCCTTTCTCGCCGCACGTATAAGCAACGATCCTGAACCACATGTCGGATCATAAACTCTGTCTCCGGCTTCAGGATTTACAATCCGTGCCATTATCTCAGAAACCTGCTGCGGCGTAAAAAAGCTTCCAGCTTTCTTACCAGCAAGCGTTGCGAATTCCCCAATCATATACTCGTACGCATCACCTATAACATCGGCAGGGATCTGATTCTCCTTTGTTTCTATACAGCTCGGCCTTAAATTAAGATTTTCGAAATCCCCGAGCAAGTTACGTAACAAAGGATTCTTTTGCTCTTTTTTCCCAAGGTTACTTTCGCTATTGAAATCTATGCCACGAAATATACCACTCAAAATAGCATTAGAACTCTCTATCCCAGTAAGAGCCTCACAAATAAGATTGCCAAGATTAATATCATATTTATGTTCAAGCAAATAATCAAACGTATATTCTCTTTTTAAAGAAAACGGTAGATTTTCTATCTGACGCTCAAGGCGTATTCCTGAGTATTCTTTTTCTAGATCGCTTACACTTTCCGCATAAGTATCACTGAGATACTTAACAAAGAACATCGACAAAACGTAATCTTTGTAGTTTGCCGCATCTATATTATCCCTGAACGTGTTTGCCCCCGCCCACAAGGCATTCTTAATATCTTCAAAAGTTGTTTTCTTTGTCATAATGCTCAGTCTCCTTTTGTCATAATAACATAATTTTTTATTAGATCACGTTCTTTTATATACTCAAGCTCAATCAACCGCTTTCGTAGCTTTTTGAGCTTAATGTTATCGTACCAATAATTTCCTACCAATACTTGCCTTTCATATTCCAATATCGGAAATTCCCATGACTCCAAATCCAGTTTGCCAATGGATTTTAACACTGACCCTATTGACGTCCTTGTGGAAATTTCCAATATATGTTCGCTCAACAGCATCGCAATATATTTAGGATAATAATTCGGATTAGGAGTTACGATAGCAAGATTATTACCGGCGTATATTTGTGGTTCAATGTCATCAATGTAGTTTACATATGTTGGCGAAATCCTTTTGATGATTATATCACCCGCTGAAATCAAGCAATCATCATCAGGAAAATAGTCCAAATACGTGGGTTCACCTGTTATTATATTGTCCGCTTGGAAATTCGCCGACGTCAACCATTTCGTTAATTCCTTCTGACGCCTCATTCTTTCCTGCATAATTACGCTCAGTCTGATTCTTGCTATATCGCCAAGTCTCATATACCGCATATACTCATCTCCTAAATAATAGATAGCGCGGTAGATAGAAATCCCGCGCTACAGATTTTCTTAAAACTCGGGCAATTCACCGAGATTATCTGACGTGATTTTGTTAGCATCACTTCTGAGATATGAATTATCAACAACTCTCACATCTTCACCTTCATGCCAAGTCCCATAACGATAATACTTCGTCTTCGTACAGTTCGGATGTTTATTGATAAAATCTATCATGGCTTGCTTTGTGCAAATATCGGTAGCCCATTGGTTCAATGAATTAGTCCACTTAACTTTTTGGATATACCGATTGCCATAACGATCCGACTCATAATGAACAGAATCTATGTAGACCATCTTTATTCCTCCCATTTTAGATTACAAAGATGATAACACTTGACAAACAAATCGCTTTTGTTATATACTGAGTACGCACTAGACAGTATCGCAAGATGCTATCGGCACATCGGGTTTCTATCAAGCCCGATGTGTTTTTTCTTTGCGTAAGTAGTTTACCACACAATATTGTTGTTGTCAAGAATTTTTGATCTATTTTTTGGAAAATATTTTGTTGTTTTTTATTTACAGCAAATATTTATTAATTTAGTCTTAGTTTTTAGCTTAAATTAGTTATAGCGTTCTCCACAGTGGCCCCATAGTTATCTTGTTATTTTATAATGAAATGCCGTATCCGCCATATATAAACCAAAATAACGCCACGTATTCCAATCTTTCGGCTCGACGCGAGTTTCAGAGAGTTCACCAAAATAAAAGCAGTAGCTAACAGCTACTGCTTTTATTTTGTGTAACCTTGCGGTTGCGAGAACTCGCGCGAACCGCGCGAGCGTAGCGACACTCTGCGAGGCTCCCAAATGGAAACCGCAGATTCACGAAACTAATATTTGAACAAGATATATTACGAGTCACTACTAAAAAGAATACAGTAAACGCAGTGTACTTTTTGTACCACTCACTCAAACCACTAGTTTATACTGTGTTTTATTTAAATAAAATTGACAATATTTTATCAAATTTGATATAATAATACAAATTTTTACAGTTAGGTAACAAATGAAGAGTCCTAAAAAGGGATTTATAATTTTCCTTATAATAACAATAATTTTACTTATTGTAAATATTGTGCTGATATGCATATTTGCGATGCTTGACGGTGTGGATAACATTTACAACGCTTTATCTGTTTCGTCACTACTAATCTCGTTTTCTGGATTTGCCTCAAGTCTTTTTTTCTCTATGGGAATTTACCGTCAAAGCGAATTGCAAAATAAAATTAACGACTCTTTAAATAAGAAAGACGATGTTTATATAACACAGAATTATTCTCTTATCGATATTGGAAGAGAAATTTCAATTCACAACAAAACAATTAGCGAGCTATCACCCGAAGTAATTAAAGAAGAGAATGCAAATAAATATTACCGTTTTATTATGCTTGTGAATGATTACGTAAACAAACCCTTATATAGGGCCGATGTCTATACAGTTAGAGCTATTGGAAAAAATAATACGATTATATTCAATGTACATAATGATAAACCTGTGCCCACTGCTTACGCGTCAAACATTTTAGACAGAGGCTATAATTGTGTTTCTTTCGATATAGGACTTTGCGACAAAAACCTTGGCGACAATCTGTTAAAAGCCGAGAGACTTGAAATTATAATGGACATAACATCAATATTCAATGTAACCTTTAAATTGATGTTTATCGTTACTTTAGACCATGAAAAAGAACAGACAAACAATCCTGATGCAAAAATTTACGATGAACTAAGAACATTTAAAAAACATTCTTCAGTCTGTACAATACTAGATAAAAAAATAGTATCAACCGAAGCAATGGATTAATCCCATTTTCTATGCAAAATTACTAGTATTACTATGTTGAATTATAATTAACTTGCTTAATAACGCAAATTAACTCATTCGAATTAGCCCGAATACGGGTCACCAGAAAACAGAGTATCATATAAGGAAAAAGCAAATATGGAAAAGACGAAAGTAAATATTAAAAAAGCGCTTTTAATTTCGGGCTGTATTATTCTGATAGCCGGCTTGTTAGTCAGCATCGGTTTTAATATCTATCAAGCGTTTTTCGGTTTTGACAGCTACTTACAAAGCACCGAACAAATTTATATTATGGAGGCAGGTATCCTTCGGAATAATTTGGAGTTTGCCGACGGCTCGGATTACGAACTTAAATATGATTTCTCGCACGAAAACTACGAGCAGATTAAAAGTAAATACAATATAGAGGCCACGGCTAAAAACGGAACAGAATTTGAAAAAGCCTTGCGACTTATGGACGAATACGCTCCTCGGTTAACTCACGAAAGCTACTACGACAACCACATCGCAATGAATGCGTTAGACTTGTTAGAGTACAGCTTAGACAATAAACGTCAAGGAATAAATTGCAGAAGCAAGGCGCAGATTCTCAATGAAATGTGTTTATCGCTCGGTATTTACGCCCGTAAAGTTTGGATAATGCCATATTCCAAATACGACGGGGATTGCCACGTTGTTAACGAAGTTTGGGACAGTTCGCTTAATAAATGGGTTATGCTTGATATTACTAATAACGAGTACTGGGTAGACGAAAACAACACTCCCCTATCCGTACTTGAAATACGCAGCAAAGCCGCACTAAATGAGTTTTGTACCCCCGTAGAAGTCGGCGATAAAACAAGCAACCTGCAAGGTCTGAAACAAAAGCATATCGGTGACTTTTTATATATTGTAAAAAATATGGTGTATACTGAATACTGTACCGAATACACCGTTGGGGAAAGTAAAGAAACTTACTTGCTGATACCTAAAAACATACCGTCGGAATATCAGTTGAAAATTTCAAAAAATTCTATTGAATGCTCCCCGATAAAATAAATAAAAGAAAAAGCCCTTGGCAACGATGTTGCCAAGGGCTTTAATATTAAGTTTTAGTTTGCTTCCGGGAAAGACTGTCAGTCGTTGTCCGTGGTGCGCTCAACCCATTTCTGCTGTTCGCTGTCCCACTCTACGCTTACCGTAGTCTTGCCCTTGATTTCGTAGCTTACGCTTACGCCGTTCTCAACTGCCGTCTCGTTCTCGCCGGCTACTAATACGTAGTTGCCGTTTTCAAGCTTTGCAGTCGCCGTATGCGTGCCGATTTCCTTACCCTCTCCGAGTACTTCAAGCTCTATGCTCTGGCCGTACGCGTCCTTGTAGTATGCCGTAGGCTTCTGCTCTTTGCCCGTATATTCAAGCTCTAAGCCGCTCCATACAGCCGTTACCTCTTTCGGGGTTATCACTACGATTATCTCTGCCGTAGGTATCGCATAGCTCGAATTCGATGCAGTTATCTTTACGCTGTACGTGCCTGCGTTGATTATTGCGCTTACCTTCTCGCCCTTTTCGTTGCGGATTTCGTATGCGAACTTCACAACGCTGGACTTCGCCAAAGGCTGCTGCGCCATACCGTTGTATTCGTACGTGTAAGTATCCTTCTCGACGTTGCCGTCCGCTTTAAGCTCCAACGACTTTAACTCGTCGCTGTCGTAAGTCCACTCGAAGTCGTCGTCAAGGCTTACGGGAAGTATCTTGTATGACTTGGTTACGCTGTTGCCCTGCGTCGCCGTTGCGAATACAAAGTTCGTAAACGTATCGTGCGCTTCCGCTACGTGGTTGCCCTGCGCTATCTTGCCGCCAGTTACCGTTACGGGGATTCCGTCGCCGTCGATTACTTCGCCGTCATAGCCGATTACTTCAAGGTCTTTATTACCGAGCACCGCCGTAGGGCAGATAAGGCTTCCCGTATACGTCCAGTTGAAGTTATCCGTATTATCCTTGCCTATCCATATTATCCAGACGGTCTTGGGGCTTATCGCAAACCCGTACTCTACGTTTGCCGTTTCATCAAGCTCGTAATTGCTCGAATCTTTAAGCGCGGCTTTTGCAGTATATCCCGTACCTGCGTTTATACGCGCGCCGGTTACTACAAGCCTGCCTGCATCGCCNGTTATACCNTCTACCATTGCTACGGGCATNTGGCTCTTGCCGTCGTACTCGTATGCAAATCCGGTTTCGTCCGTTATAGGCGTTGCNNCTTCGTAGTCNTCGTATTCCTTATCGTACCAAGCTATTTCCTTTATTACCTTCTTACGGATTTCGAAGCTCNTCTGTCCGCCGAAGTTAGCATTAGTACTGAATACGCAGTTNGCAGGAAGATTTACGTATGCTATATAGCCCGTNCCNGCGTTTACGCGCGCGCCGATTACCTCAGCCTCGTGCTCGCCGTCCCAAAGCTCGTACTTTGCAGTAGGTGCGTGAGACTGGCCGTCGTATACCCAGGCAAACGTGCCGTACAACTCGTCGTTCTCGTCGCTGTTGCCAGTCCAGATTACGGTTATTTCGTAAGCCGTTATCTCGAAGTTCTTGGTCGGATTTTCAATATAGAAATTCGTGTTTTCCGCTACGCTGTAATCAAGACGCGCTACCGCTGTGTACTTGCCTACCGCGATTGCTCTGCCGCTTACGATTATCCTGTTCTCGGAATTCTCGCCGAACGTCAGGCTGCCCCAGCTTGCGCTTGCCGCAGGCCCACGCTCGCCCTTCGTTGCGTCGTAGCGCCAGAAGAACGTCTTTCCGTCGTAGTCCTCGGGTGTATATCCGCCGGGGGCTTTCCAGTCTACCGTCAAAGCTCTGCGCTCTATCGTAAACTTGCAAGTGCCGTTCTCGCCGACAGTGTAGTTCTTGTTAAGCATTACTACTTCCGCTACGTACTCGCCTGCGTTTGCAAAGCCCGTTACGTAGTAGTCGTCAGCCGTCAGACCGCCGCCGAGCGTTGCGTTCGGGTGCTGCGTGAAGCCGTTGTACGTGTATACTCCGCCCTCGCTGTACTCGCCGTCGCTCCAATCTACGCTCACTTCCTTAGGCAAGATACTGAAATTAACAGTCTTTTCCGCACCGCTGAATCCGTACTCGTCCGTTATATACGCTACGTATTCGCCTGCGTTTACCTGCTCGCCCCAGACGTTTAACACTACCTTGTTATCAAGGCTCGTCGTGCCTACCGCGTAGGGCTTGTGCGCTAAGCCGTCGTACTCGTAGCTTATTCCATCGGTTGCAAGGTCGCCGTCTTTCTCTGCGTACCAGTCTACCGATACTATCGTTACGCGCACTATCTCGAACTTCTGGCTTGCTATTGCAGGTACGTAGTTGGTCGTATCCGCGCTCTTTACAAGCATGAAGTTATCGTTGAACCTGTCGCTCGCGTCGAGCATTGCATAAGCCGTGTATATGCCGGCCTCGCTCGCTTCGCCTATTACCGTAAGTTTAAGCTGTTCCAGGCTCTCGGTTACGCCGTCGCGCTTTACTAATACGCTTAACGCCGCTTTCGGAGCGTGGACGTTGCCGTCCTTAGTCCATACGTAATACTTCTTGCCGGCGCTGTCCGTTGCTTCTTCGCTGTCACTGTCGCCGCTCCATATTACGTCGCCTATCGCCAACGCCTTACGGGTTATAGTCACCTTTGTCGTCGAGTTTGACGTTATTATATAGTTGTTGTTTACTTCGTTGCCGGTGTATACCGCTACCGTTACTTCGTGCTCGCCGACGTTTGCTCCGTCCGTGCTTGCTACCAAGCGGTCGCTGCTAAGCAAACTGCCCTCCGATACCTCTGCATATCTGAGATGCTCTGCTCCGTCGTATTCGTAGCTCGTAAGTCCGCTCCAACTTATGGATATCTCTCTTGCTACTATCTCGAACGCGCACTCGCATTCCTCTGCCCGGATATCGTATTCCGCCGAAGGCATAAGGTATGCCGTATACTTGCCGACGTTTGTCTTTGCGCTCTTCGCGCTGACCGTTACTTCTACCCTTGCGCTGCTGCCGGCCAAATGTCCGACTGCCGCGGGTGCGTGCGCCTTGCCGTCGTACGTGTATACGAATACTCCGTCCACGACCTTCACGCCAAGGTCTGCCGCCTGCTCTGCCGTCAACGTTCCGATATAGCTTTCAAGCTCTTCCGCCGTCATAAGATGGCCGTTGACGTATACGCCCCAGGTTACTTCTACTACGATTAAATCCGACTGGATTCCCGTTACTCTGAACTGGATATACGGATACTTATCGTCGTATTGCTTTAACTCGTCCTCGAACACCGCGTTATTGATGTCCGCAGTATTGAACTTGGCTACCGCGTCGTACGGGGTTTCGCGCTCACTGCCGAACCACCAGTACTTATCCTGAGCTTCGGGATAGTCTATCCATAATGCAAGGCTTACTTTCAAATCGCCGAAATAGCCTACGCCGACCGCCGAAAGCTTAGGGCCTTGCTTGCCGTATACTCGCGTATACTCGTACCACAAACCCTCTGTATCCATAAGCGCTTCGTCCGAGCCGAACTCGTACCATTCAACCTCGGTTACTACAAGCCGGATTACTTCCAAATCGCAGTCCTCGGTTGCGTCCGAGATTATAAAGTTCGCGTTATAGTCCGTGCCGTCTGCGTTGAGGTCCTGCTTTAATACCGCAGTTGCGGTTGCCGTTCCCACGTTCTTTATGCTTGCGAAATCGATTAACAAATCGCTTATCGCTACGCCGTCACGGTAGATTACTATTCCTTCGCCGAAGTCCAGAGTATACCCCGGTTTATGCGCCAAGCCGTCGTACATCCAGGTCATTACCCCCGATATATCCTGCGATTTCGCATCTGCCGTCCAGTTTACCGTTACTTCGCGCTTGGATATAGTGAACGTTATGCTGTCGAATAAATAGTCCCCGTAGCTTTCAGTTACGTACGCCGCATAATCGCCTGCGTTTATGAACTTATCCGACGTCTTTGCTCCGGCTACGCCGGCCTTTACTTCGGCATATTCTATTAGCAATTCAAGCTCGCGCTCGTCGTCTGCGCCCTCGAATACACCCTTGTAGCTTGTTGCAAAGTACGGGCCTTGGCCCTTGCCCGTGAAGACAAGTCCTTCCTTATCCGTCCACTCTACCGTGCCGCTGTAATTTACGGGCGTTATTGTGAACTCCTGCGATACGCTTGTTGTCGTTGTCTGCTCGCCGTTGGGCTGTGCCGCTTTAAAGAAGCCGTAGTTGTCGCTTGTAAGCGTTACCGTTACTTTGTAGCTGCCCTGATGTATAGGCGCGCTGGCTATTTTTTGGCCGTTGGCCCCGTAATATGTCACGGTTATGCAGTCCAACGGGTTCTCGCCGTTTTCGGGTACGCCTGTAAATTCCTTTATTGCCGGTGCCTGCTTTTCGCCGTTGTACGAGGTCGTTACCGTCCACGTCCAAACCGGGGTTATGTCCGCTTTATAAATCTTGAACGGAAGCGTCGTACTTGCTACGTTCTGCGAGGTCTCAGAAAGCGTAAAGTTCTTTGAATACGCCTTAGGCAATCTTAACGTTACCGTATAACCGCCAACGTCCACTGCGCTGCCGCTTGTCAGGTGCGAACCCGACTGCGCCTTTATTTCCTTTGAGAA
>JAAUYR010000012.1 GCA_014805025.1 Clostridia bacterium
GCGGACGGCGCCACACGGGAGAATGTGCAGCCGAGGGTGCTGAAACAGACGGTTTCCCAGTCTACCAGCGAGACGATCAAAGAATTCTGCAATACCGTCGTGACCGGTGAGAAGGGCACGGGTAAGACCGCAAGGCCGGCAGGGTATATGATTGGCGGTAAGACAGGGACGGCGGAGACGCTGCCCCGTAAGAATAAAGAGTACGTAGTGTCCTTTATGGGTTATGCACCGGCGGATAATCCGGAGATCGCAATCTATGTTGTAGTGGACAGGCCTAATGTGTTTGCGCAGGATGATGCGAAGTATGCTACGAGGATCGTCAAGAAAATATTGACGGAAGTACTTCCTTATCTGAATATTTTCATGACGGAGGAACTCAGCGATACGGAGCGGGAGGAGCTGGAGGCTCTGCAGATCCAGATCAGAACACCGGAACCGGCAGGTGAAGAAGAACAGTTGGATGAGGAAGGCAATCCCATCGATCCGGATGGTGAGCAGGCCGGGGAAGAGGAAGAAGAAGGAGAAACACCGGAGGCCGCCGCAGCGCGGGAGAGATGGAAGAGCTTCCCGAAGGACCCGGAGACGGGCTATTTGAAAGATCCCGATACCGGACATCTGTATGATCCGGAGACAGGCACACAGGTGTATGGCGGCAGCCTCGTGGATGATGAGGCACAAGAAGAACCGGAGAACGGACCGGAAGGGGAAGAGACCCCACAGGAAGAGCCGGAGACAACAGAATAGAGCAAATTAAGAATAACCTCATAAAAACGGTAATAAATTATATTAATACCTTTTTGTGAGGTTTTTTCGTATGATGGATGAGATACCGTACCAGCATAAGACATATCACAGAAGTAAAACGGTGGTGGTGATGTTTCTCTGCCTGATCGTGTTTGGGATATTGATGGGGAGACTGGTATATCTGATGGTCTTTCAGTCGGAATATTATACGATGAAGGCGAAGGAACTGCACGAACGCGAGCGGAGCATCAAGGCGGCCAGAGGAAGGATCATAGACGCAGGCGGCAAGGTGCTGGCGGATAATAAGACAGTGTGCACCATATCAGTGATACATAGCCAGATCACCGACGCGGAGACAGTAATTACAGTGCTGTGCAAGGAACTGGGGCTCTCAGAGGAATATGTCCGTAAAAGGGTGGAAAAGTATTCCTCGATCGAGAAGATTAAGAGCAACGTGGATAAGAGCGTAGGCGATGCCATAAGGGCTTACGACCTCGCGGGGGTTAAGGTGGATGAAGACTATAAACGGTACTATCCGTATGACTCACTGGGGTCAAAAGTCCTGGGGTTTACCGGCGGTGATAATCAGGGCATTATCGGGTTGGAAGTAATTTATGAGGAATACTTGCAGGGAGAAGCGGGAACGATCTTAACGGTGACCGATGCCAAGGGGGTGGAGGTTGCCGAGGCAGGAGAAGAGAGAGTGGAACCGGTGGGTGGTAAGGATCTCTATATTAGTATGGATGTGAATATCCAGAGCTATGCGACACAGCTTGCATTGCAGACCATGGAGACGAAGGAGGCCGACAGCGTATCCATTCTCGTTATGAATCCGCAAAACGGCGAGATCTATGCCATGGTTAATGTGCCGGAATTTAATTTAAACGATCCTTATACGTTGCCGGATACGGCGGACGGAGACAATATAAGCGAGGAGAAGAAGCAGGAGCTGCTGAATGGTATGTGGCGTAACGGCTGTATCAATGATACTTACGAGCCGGGATCGACCTTTAAGATCATAACGGCCGCTGCCGGGCTGGAATCGGGAGCGGTTAAGCCCACGGATACTTTCAACTGTCCGGGATTTATCATGGTGGAAGACCGTAAGATCAGATGCCACAAAGTGGGAGGCCACGGCGCGGAAGATTTCGTGCAGGGGACGATGAATTCCTGCAAGCAGGAAGTTGTGTAAAGTAGAGTTTATATAGAATGAATATGTATCCATTTGGGAACCGTAGTAATGCGGTTCTTTTTTTGTCCTTTTGGTTGGACAAGCATAGTATATCACAAATAAATGAGGTTTTGAATGGAGACTTCGGGGAGGTGAAGAGATGTTATTGAAAATAGTGGTTGTGGTCGTGGTTGTTCTTTGGTGTATTTTGGGTGCAGTCATGGCGATCACTAATGCGATACGCGCAGATCCGCCATTTACCATTATAGAAAAGCGGGAAAAAATAGACGCGGAAGCAAGGAAAAGAATCCAAGAAATGATAGATAATATGGACAAAAATTAATTTTGGAGGGAATTAATATGTGTACAGTTATTGCGATTGCAAATCAAAAAGGCGGAGTGGGGAAGACCACGACTGCCATTAATCTGGGAATTGGTTTAGTAAAGAGAGGAAACAAAGTGTTGCTTGTTGACCTGGACCCGCAGGGGAATGCCACACAAGGGCTCGGATTTGATGCAGATGAGTTGGATGTTACTGTATCGACAATACTTAGAAAGGTAATCAATAAAGACTATACTTTTACAAAGAAATATGGTATTTTGAGTCATTTTGAAAAAATAGAGCTTATGCCGGCAAACATAGAGCTGTCAGTTCTGGAAACAGAATTGATCTCATTACTTTTTGGCAGAGAAAAAGTGTTAAAAACATATCTCGACATGATCCGTGATGAATATGACTATATTATCATTGATTGCATGCCGTCGCTGAATCTAATTGCCATAAATGCGCTTGTAGCAGCCGATGAAATAATTATTCCGCTTCACGCACAATATTACAGTGTTAAAGGATTGGAACAACTGTTGCAGACGATTGGATCTGTTAAATCCAACGGGCTGAATGAATCCTTGAAAATATCGGGAATATTATATACATGCGTCAATGACCGCACCACATCGTTTAGAGATGTACATAGAATACTTAAAATTGCATATGGAGAGAATATCAAAATTTATGATAATTATATTCCGCGCAGTGTTAAGGCCGAGGAAGCTCCTTCTTATGGCCAGAGTATATACGAGTATGACACTGCAGGTAAAGTCTCGGGCGCGTATGGTAAATTTACGGAAGAGTATCTCCTCTCTGAAGAGAGGAGGTGACCGGAATGGCGGTTAATTTTGATGTCATGGATCTTGGAAAAGCCAGACTACTTGATCCGGAGCAGATGGGGTATAAGGATTCTCTGGAGATTATCAAAGACGAATCTTTGAAGGTGCAGAAGTCTTTTGTAAAAATTGGATGGTATCTGAAGCATATAAAGGATCAGGAGTTGTACAAGGAAGAAGGATATGCAAATATCTGTGAGTGTGCTGCTGATCAGTTGGGATACTCACAGTCAACAACTTCAAGGCTTATCAATATATGCGAGAGATTTTCAAAGAATGGTAATACACCGGAGTTGGATGAAAAGTATGCCGGGTTTGATAAATCACAGATGATCGAAATGCTCCCGATGGAGCCGGAACAACTTGAAAAGGTAACACCGGATATGACCGTTGCTGAAATTAGGGCGGTAAAAAACGAAGCAAATCCCATTGCTGAACCGGATGACGGAGAAATAAGAGAGTTCTGCCAGTTAGTTTTAGAAGATATATCTGAAGACGATAAGAGCAATCTTAAGGAATATATGATCCGGCAATATGGGAAGCGGCATGAGGGCGGCAGTGCAGATGGCATTACTTATCGCTGCAGTCTTAGAGGTATTCGTATCAATGATTCTGATGAAATCACATGGGCGCACTTTGCGAAGCGCGTACTGGAACTTGAAGAATTAATACCAGGATCGTGTTTTGGGACAAAAGCAACAGAAGATATGAATGACGAAAACATACCCGGACAGATGAATATTGAAGAAGATTTTCCAGAGTATTTACCGGAATCTTTGCCAGAGACATGCGAGGTAAGTGATGGGGAATGCAAAGAGGTAGCAGAGCAGTTATCTGCTTATGGTCTTCCTAAAACAGAATATCCGGAAGGAAGCTTATTGACAACAGAAGGGTGCGGGCATCAGTATGACTGCTTTCTGTGCGCACAGGAGTGCGATATCAGACAAAAAGAACGGACGTGTCGCGAAGCTACCTGTGAGAATCCGTATGGATGTCAGACTATGAACAAATTAGGAGATATAAGATGGGATAAAGGAGACAGATGCCAATTCATAAATCTGGAACTTACTTATAAAACAGCCGGTAGCGGAGAACCGGATCCATGCTGTAAAGAATGCATTTTGAGGAATGAATGTGATTTCTGCTGTGATGCAGCAAAGTTGCGGATTCTTCGGGAGAATGAAATTGTCGTGACGCCGCAAGACTCCGTAATGATGGAAACGGACGAAAGGGCTGAGCAGATTGATGTGGTATCTGATTCAGAATTGCGAGAGAAAGAACCTGAGCTTCCCATACTGAAAAATAATGATCAGCGTCAAGAATGGTTAAGTAATTATAAGGCATGGGGACTCTGGTATCGGGATGAAAATATCGATGTGAATTATTATAAGTTTGACTTTACGGACGGTAGCAGACTTGTTGTGTCAGAGTATCCGCTACGGCAATCTTATTGGAGTAATGAAAGGCGTGATGAATGCTTTTACCATTTGCTTGAGAAAAGTAAACATGGGTATGATGGCACATATGACGAAACATATCGTCATAAAGAGGACTCTGAAACATATCTTATAGGTTTTCTGAAAAATTTACAGAAATAATAAAAAAACCAGCTATATATTGCAATCGCAAAATATATAGACATTCCGGTCAAACTCCTCCAATTTTTTGACCGGAAGGAAAGGGCAGCTTAGGCTGCCTTTTTCTATTGGAGGAAAACAATTTAAGGAAGGAAAAGGGTGCAGACTATGGAAAGAACAAAATCAATGCAATATCAGGAAACGGATGAGAGTACAGATTTGTATTTATATGCTACGACCAGTAGTGATTTCTATCGTAATACGATAAAACCTACAATCGAAAATCTGCAAAAGAAAGCTGAGAAAGGAACTTATGATGTGGAAAAAGCGGTTGACGCTTATTACCAGGTAGCATGCGAAGCGGCCAAGTTGTATGAAAGACAATTCGGACAGTCGTTTACCGTTGCAGATAGATTCTCAGCAGCGGTTGATATGGAAGAAAATTATAGGGATGATGAAATACTCTCTACTTTAGTGAGTAAATATGGAAAATATAGCCCGGAAGTGACAAAATTTCAATCCTCAGTATTTGATGCGTTAAGTCAGCGGACACAGGCGGAAGGAATAGCAGATACTTTTACAATATATCAGGTGAATGATAAGGCAGCAGTCGAGTACAGATCCCCTTCCTATATGCAGGCAAACAGGCTTGCAGTTGACATGAAAAACTATGATAAAACGTATACGGCACCACTTATGCGTGGGATGGATTTGGATATTATATCTGCCAAATTTAATAATGGTCATCCGGAACTTAAACGATATCTGGATACATCTGATATAATCGTGCTTCATCGAGCCGGCAAGGACAAAGCTTTTTGGTTAGATGGGATAGGGTTTACCGATGTCACGAAAGACTTTCTGGTCACGCTGGGGAGACAGGCTGCAAAAGAAACAGGAGAGAATGATCAGAGACCATCGCTTTTAGAAAACTTACATAAAAAGCAGGAGCAAATAAAAAATGCAGATCGCAGCCAGAAAGAGACGGGAATAGAGAATCGCAGTCATGAAAAAATGGATAGGATGGATGCGCGGTAATATTAGCAAAATTGCAAGAGGTGAGATATCGTGGTTAAGAAAAATAAGAGTGAGGACATGCAGAAACAAATAAAGGAAATAACAGACAGACTTGAACAAGGTGTCAAAGATGTGTTTACAAGTGAGAATTATGCAAGATATTTAGAAACCATGTCGAAATTCCACAACTATTCCCTTAATAATATTATTTTAATAGCTATGCAGAAGCCGGATGCAACCATGATCGCCGGCTACAATGCATGGAAAAAACTGCATGGGCGTCAAGTTATGAAAGGTGAAAAGGGATTGAAAATTCTGGCACCATCACCTTATAAGGTGAAAAGAGTGGTGGAAAAGTTGGATCCACAGACGAAAAAGCCTATGGTCGGAGAGGATGGAAAAATCGTTACAGAAGAAAAAGAAATTACAATTCCGGCATATAAGGTTGTATCTGTTTTTGATGTGAGTCAGACAGAAGGAAAAGAAATTCCGACGCTTGGGGTGGATGAGCTTACCGGAGAAATAGAAAATTATGATACCTTTTTTGAAGCGTTAAACAAGTGCTGTCCGGTTCCGATTTCCTTTGAAAAAATAGATTCCGGTGCAAAGGGCTATTTTTCCCGCGCCAATAATATGATTGCAATTAATGAAGGAATGAGCCAGTTACAGACGGTTAAAACAACAGTCCATGAAATGGCTCATCAGAAGTTGCATTCAGATATGGAAGCAGCAAAGCAGCAGACCAGAAACAGCCGGGAAGTGGAGGCGGAAAGCGTTGCGTATGTTGTATGCCAGCACTATGGAATTGATACGTTAGATTATAGTTTTACATATGTTGCGGGATGGTCAGAGGGAAAAGAAACTCCTGAATTAAAAGAGTCCTTGGATACGATCCGCAAAGCAACGTTTGAATTGATAACTGATATTGATAAGTCATTAGAGGAAGTTAGTCAGGCGATAACCAGATCTGACGAGTTGGAGTTGAAATCGCAAGAGAGCAGAGAGGCAGTTCTGCAATCTTCGAGAGATCACGATGAGAATAGCAGGCCGTCGCTTTTGGATAATCTTCACAGAAAACAGGAACAAGTAAGAAGGGAGGCAATGAAAAAAGAAAATGTGCAGATAGAAAATCATGAGATCACAAGAAGCACTAGGGAGGGGATACGAGCATGATTGATTTCACGTTGGAAGAAATTTATATTTTCAAGACCTGTAACACAACCAATAAAAATAAAAGTATTCAGGTGTTAAAAACATATTTGAATACAGATGATTCTGCTATGAAAGAGATGGTGCAGAGCGTAATTGATAAGCTTCATAAAGTGACAGAGCAGGAATTTCATGAATTAATAAATTATCCGGTTTAAGAACCATAAAATATTAAAGAAAGGCAACAGGTGCCTATGTCAAGTGTAATCAGGGTAGTTAAAAATTGTAACTATACGACTTTAAGCAATTATCATTTTCGCGACAAACGTCTTTCCTGGAAGGCAAAAGGATTACTGTCAACCATGTTGTCCTTGCCGGATGATTGGAATTATACGATCGAAGGGCTTGCAAGTCTGTCTGATGACGGAGTTAAAGCGACAAACAGTGGACTGACTGAATTGGAAACGTATGGGTATCTGGTTCGCAGACAGCTGCGGGATGAAAGCGGCCATTTTATTGCGATGGAATATACCATTTATGAGCAGTCGATCCTGAATAAAGATAATGATCCTGAGCAGGAGATCGCGGAGCCGAAAGCAGATGAAGAACCACCGTTATGCCAAAACGGACAAACGGCTGAAAATACGGCATTCTCACCGTCATGCCAAAAACGGCAAACGGGAAAACGGCAAACCGAAAAAGGAGTGCTATTAAATACTAATATATTAAATACTAAAGAATTAAGTACTTATTCTTCCTCTTCAGCAACTTCGTCCTCATCTTCGGATCCGCTTGAAGAGCAGAATGAATCGAGAAGAAAATATCTTCTGGACGAGGAAGAGGAGCGTGAACGTCTGAAAGTAAATGCCATAGCTGCCAGATACACGGTTAGCCTTGCAGAAGCTGTTTTTCGCGAATTATGTAAGCGCGAATATGATTTTCGGCAGCTTATGACAGCAGAGGCAATGGAACAGGTATGCCTTGCAATATTGGATAAGCAAAGGCGCGAACCAATCCGTATGCTGCCGAACCTGATTAATACATACTTGGATAATATTATGCTTGGAATCAAGGCTGCCGGTAGTGGTGGTGGGAACAGTCCGCCGCGACAGAGCATACAGGAGAATCCTTTTAACAGATTTGAACAGAACCAGTATGATTTTGCAAAACTGGAAAAAGAATTTTCTAATATTTGAGGAGGGTGAAATATGCTAATGCAAGCTCTGGTTCTTTTGGCAGTGCACATTGTACCAGTGTTTATTTTTTTGATTATTAGTGTAAAGTTTTTTTGCTTTATAAATGAAAAACTGATATCAAGTTATTGTAACGGTAATTATCTAGTGCCATCAGCAGTAAATGCAATAATTTTAACAAACATAATTATTATACCGGCTGTCTATGAAATATTCTTTCAAACTGTTTTAAAAGAGCTTATCCTTGAATTTTTTGTATGAAATATGCGATATCGCATATTCGCTCGGAGGTAAAAGAGATGGAATTTGAATATATTGCAGGAAGATATTATGAAAATTCACGTAGTTTTAAGGCAATAGGCGGTTTTCCGACCCTAAAAGCTGCTCAAAGTTATGTCGAAATGATCGAGTATGATTTCCTGGTCAGCTCATATGGATTTTTGTTTGTTAGTACACCGGAAGGTATATACATACATGGTGAACAAAATGAAACAAGCAATCACTTTGTATGGTTTTCACCCGAAGAAGTAAAGCAGGATAAAGTTTTTTTACATAGCGCCAGAGCTGACACTAATATTTGCATTGATGGCTATATGCCATACGATGTATATAAAAAAATACAGCAGGGCAATGTATTTTCCGTAGCGCCGCTGGAGGCTGGCAGGACATCCATACTTGAAAAGCTGGAAAATAATAAAAGCCAGATAAAAGATGGCACCAATGATCAAAAAGATACGGAGAGAAGCTGGGATCAGATGTTGCGTGATGATCGGTAGAAAAATATAAATATGCGATATCGCATATTTTGTGTAGACAGTCCGAACGGGCTGTTTTTTGTTTTATAAAGGAATAAGTGTCATACTTTTATTCCTAAAATTGGAGGAGGTATAGAATGGGATACCAGGAAATTTTAATGAAGTCGGCTAAGATATCTGTAGAAGACATGTCAGGCATTATTCAAAGGAAAGCTGATCCGATGTATATTGATTCGGCCGATACGGTTGCGGTGCTCCGTAATAATTTTAGCAGTAATAAAGTTGTTATTTTTGGAAGGGAGGTAGATACAGATAAATTAGATTTTAAAGCCGGGGATCAATTTCTGGTTGTTGCTGGAGAACGTGATGCATTAAATTCTATTAAAAATATGTTTCCAATCACGCAGCGAAAAGCAATAGAGATATATCCCATGGAAGCAATCATGCAGAGTACAACCAATCTAAACAAAGAATATACGGACGTCTTTGACGATTTTAAAGTTTCTGCAACGAGGAACCGGGAAAGGGGAAATACTTCCATTCTGCGGAAACTTACAGAAAACAAGCGGCAAATAGACAGAGGTCGGGCGGATAAGAGCATAACGAACAGATCAGACAATAGAGCAAAAGAAAAGTATTTAGATTCGCATGATGACCGATAGGTTTAGCTAATCACAGTTTAGCAGCTTATTCAATAAAACGTATACGGAAAGTGAGGTGAGACATATGCCAAGTATCACGGATGATCTGATGGGTAAGACACTTGAGGGAGGTAAGAAAACGGCAGAAACTACGCTGAAAACGTTGAAAGAAGCGAAATCAGGGCTAAAAAAAGCAGAAGGCGTTGTCAGAGGAATCTGCCTGCTGTTGCTTGATGGTGCCGGATTCACTACGGATGCAGTTATGAATGCGGTGCGCAAGGTTGCGTTCAATAAAACCAGTGATATCCGGTTTTCAAAGAATAACATAGACGTTGGCAAGCTTAAGAAATCAGGACATGTATATCAGGTAGAAGATAATGTGCTGAAGGACGTAATGAAATATTTTGACCAGTACTGTAAGAAATTCGGAATTAAATATTCTGCCATGATGGATACAAGAGGCGAAGGCAAACCGGATTATGCACCATCCTATATGGTTTTCTTTGAAGGGAAAGATGCCAACCTGATCATGTCAGCCCTGCAGGAGGCTTACAAGGATTATGCAGATCAGCAGCAGAAAACCAGAGAAACGGAAAAGTCAGAGCAGGGAAGAGACAGATCGAAAGAGAAGCAGGAAGGCGCTGAAGATCGCGAAAGCGTCAAGGCGAAGCTGGCCTTTTTTCGGGATAGGGTTGCAGATCGGGACCAGGAACGGGATGCAGTAGAAAAGCATCACCAACATACCGATATCCAGAGATAAGTAACCCGTCCGAGAACAATGCAATATTAAATATGCGATATCGCATAAGAAAGGGGATGATAATAATTGTGGAACAAATAACAACATGGATTGCGGATTTTAAGGGCAAATCTCCTAAAGAAAAAATCATTATTGTGCTGCCGACTCTTTTATGTATATTTTTCGTGGCAAGGATAGCAGAATTATGGCGGCTGTGTGACGGTGCTCTTTTCTTGTTTATTAAAAATATCCAATATATATACAGGGTATTTCCACCGCGTTTTGTACTGCAGGATCTGTTGACAGGAATCTTTGTGGGAATTTTGGTTGTATGGGCCGTCAGATGGACCAATAAGGTGCATAGAAAGAATGTGAGATTCGGAGAGGAGTATGGTTCTGCCAGATGGGGAACCGGGCAAGATATTAAGCCGTTTATTGATGAAGACCCATTCTATAATATTATCCTGTCGCAGACGGAGAGACTGTCCATGAAAGCCAGAATGCCTAAGTTTAATCTGAACAGGAATAAACATGTGGTCGTATATGGCGGCTCAGGTTCTGGTAAGACCTATGGATTTGTCAAACCGAATCTTTACCAGTTGCATAGTTCATATGTCCTTACGGATCCAAAGGGAACATTGCTTCCGGAGACAGGAAATCTTTTTTATAAGAAAGGGTATAACATCTATGTCCTGGACACGATCGACATGAAAAATTCAATGCATTATAATCCGTTTGCATATATCAGAGAACCAAAGGATATTCTGACACTGGCAAATACACTATATACCAACCTGAAACCACCGGATGCAGGAACACCGCCGGATCCGTTCTTTGATCAGGCAGCACTTCTGTGGCTGCAGGCTACGATCGGATATCTCTGGTATGAAGCGCCGCCGGAAGAGCAGAACATACCGACGCTTTTGGAAATACTGGAAGCAGATGAGGTACGTGAGGATGATGAGGCGTATCAGAATGCAGTAGATATGCTGTTTGAGGAACTGGAAAAAAAGGATCCCCGACATTTTGCTGTTAAGCAGCGGAAAAAGTATAAGAAAGCTGCGGGCAAAACTGCGAAATCGATACTTATTTCCGTCGGATCGTATCTGTCTCCTTTTGATATTCCGGAGGTGGCAGAGCTGGTATCTTATGATGAACTCAAATTTGATACATATGGGGATGCAGACCAGAAATCCATTCTGTATGTCATAATCTCCGATACGGATACAACCTACAACTTTATTCCGGCGATATTATTTACACAGATGTTTAATGTTTTGTGTTATAAGGCGGATAAGGAGATGGGAGGCAAGCTTAAGACACCGGTACAGTTTATTCTGGATGAGTTTGCGAATATCGGTAAAATACCAGGATTTAAAATACTGATTGCAACGATCCGAAGCCGACTTATGAGTGTTGTTATGATGTTGCAGACGCAAAGCCAGCTTAAAGATAACTATAAAGATGCAGCGGAGACGATCACCGGTAACTGTGACACGTCAATCTTTCTTGGCGGACAAGAGAAGTCAACACTTAAGGATCTGGAAGAGATGCTCGGGAAAGAAACTATTGATCTGTGGAATAATTCGGAGACATTCAGTCAAAGCAGGAGCACTGGCGTAAATTATAACAAGACAGGCAGAGAGCTCAAGAATATTTATGAGTTAAATACGATGGATCGTAATAAGTGCATTGTCCGTATTTCCGGATTACCGCCATTTTACAGTGATAAATATGATACGACGCAGCATCCAAATTATAAGTATACAGCTGACTATGACGAACGGAATACGTTTGATTTTGCAAAGTATCTGCATAAGTTGAAAGTTAAGGACAGTGTAAACATTCAGTTTCACAAAAACGATCAGTACAGGGTGGTCATATAATAAAATATGCGATGTCGCATATTGAAAAGGAGGGAGAGCACTAAGGAAAAATGTTGAAAAAAAGGAAAACAAATGATATTCTGACATTACACAGGAATACTGTGTAGGAAAGTACCCATGACAGGGTGGCAGCCTCCTGAACCAATAGCCCTAGCTTGCTAGGAGTACATAGGGAGAGGAGGTGCGTGATATGACAGCATTTGAGATTATCTCAATTTTCATTGGAATACTAACATTGTTAGCGACCTTTGGCAGCTTGATTGTTGCGTTTCTTGCCTTTCTCGACAAGAGAAAAAGTAAGAAGAAATAAAAAAGCCTATCCTGTCTGCTACACAGGATAGGCAACGCTCGTAAGAGCAACGCTTTTCATTCAGGAGCATCCACTTTGGAGTGGGTGCTTTCCTTATGATCACTATATCATTATATTCCCATTAATTCAATGAAAATTTGAAAATTTAAGTAACTGTCAACCAGACTTCCCAAGAAATAATGCTGGGAAGTTTTTATATGCATATGCGATATCGCATATGCTCAAGAAAAGGAAGGAAAGAAAAATGAATTTTTTTGATAAAGTAATTTCATTTGCGTCAATGGGTGTTATGGCGTGGGGCGCCGGATTAGCGATTGTCGGCATTATTAACTTTTCGGAAGGGCATTCTCAGCAGAATGCATCTCGAAAAGAAGAAGGAATGGGAAAAATGATTGGCGGAGGTGTTATTTTTGCAGTAGGGATGTTTCTTGTGCCGCAGATTAGTGAATTATTGCAGGAGCCGACAGGAAGTGTAATAGGCATTGTAAATCAATTGACAAATTTTATGTAAGAGGGTGAAGATATGAGTGAACCATATTCTATAGTACCTTCACTTAACATTGATGTATCAGAGTTTTTTAATCAAATATGGCAACTCATTTTAAAGACGTTGTATGACTCACTGTACGAAAGTTTGGAAAAAAGCTTTGATGATCTGTTTAGTATATTAAATAATGAGGTGGGTAAGGCTGCCGCTAATATTAAAGATGGACCGATGGCATTAGGTGGCGGAACTGCTTTTGAAACTGTAAAGAAAATAGCGGAAAATGTCTGTATTCCAATAGCCGCGGCGTTTATTACAGTAATTTTCTGCTGGGAGTTAATCCATCTGGTGCAGGAGAGCAATTCCATGAATAATGTCAAGCCGGATAAGATCATGATTGTATTGTTGAAATTCGGTTTGTGTCTGCTTGTATGTGCGAAGTCATTTGACATTATCATAGGCTTCTATGATGTGGGCGCATGGGCGGCAACGACGCTGGGAAAACAATCATCTTCCGATCTTACTAAGTTTACATATACCTTTGAGCTAAGCAGTGTTTTGAATCCGGCACCGAAAGTATACGACCTCGGCATGCTGATGACTCTGTGCGGCTATAAGATCATGCTCTTTATCAGTAAGATCGGTATAGCCATCTGTGGCGTCATTGTTTACATAAGGGTCATGCTCTGGTTTCTTGAGATACTTATCTATGCGGCAGCGGCACCGATTCCGTATTCCACATGGATCAATAAGGAATGGTCGCAGGTCGGGATGAACTATACGAGAAAGATGCTNGCCCTTGCTTTTGAAGGGTTTTTCATGCTTCTGCTGTTTGCNATCTACGGCGGCGTGGTCGCNGGAATATCCTATGGNGATTTCATGCAGAGCATGGGNATGATCATNGGNTGNGGTTTTGCNCTGGCNATCATGATGTTCAAGACNGGNAANATNTCAGCGAGTATTTTTAACGCACATTAATTGAGGAAGGACAGATGAAACATGGCATATGTAAACATGACGAAAGACTTCTCGGAAGTCCGNAAGACGATACCGGGNCTCAATCTGACCAGACGGCAGATCATAGCATTTGCGGNNGGCGTCATTATCGGACTGCCGGTNTTNCTGGTTATGAGATTCTTATTNCATATGGATGTGATGACATCGGTTATGGGTCTGGGTATCGCAGCAGCNCCTNTCGTTTTCTGTATCATGTATANGAATAACGGAATGGGTATGGAAAAGNATATTAAATTCTTTTANGAGACGCATTTCGTGAGAAATACAGACCGGCCGTACCTTACGAACAATTTGTACATATTAACAGAGCAGGAAGCNAAGCTNCANAAGGAGGTGGAAAGAATTGTGTTTCAGGGAAANACNAAAGANGAGATAGCGCAGATCAAAGCGGCCGGAGAATCCAGCGAAGTGAAGATCGGGAAGAAGCNCATCGTGATCCCAATGCANGGACCGATTGATCCCAAGATCAAGAAGGAACTTGAAAAAGCAATCAGGAAAGCAAAAATCAAAGGTGAAATACCGGAATCAGCACAGGATACCATCCCCTATAAGATACCTTATGAGGATGGTATTTTTGAGTCTGCGGACGGATATTNNACACAGACAATCGCATTTGAAGATATTACATACCAGCTTCTTGACAATGACCCTAAGAATATCCTGTTTGAGNGGTGGTGTACGCTGCTCAATTATTTTAGTCCGGAGATNCATTTNCAGTTCTGCTACGGCAANATGGAGATGGATCAGGAGGAATATGCGAAAGATTTCGTNATCCCACAGCAGGANGATNANTATAACATTGTCAGGAAAGAATATTCTGANATGCTGGTAGGACAGTTNGCCAAAGGNACAAACAANCTGAAAAANGAGAGGTATCTTACCTACGGAATTTATGCGAAGGATTANACGAACGCNAGGCTGAANCTGGCNAAGATCAGCAAGCAGATCGAGAAATATCTTCANAAGTTTAANAGCAGATCCAGAGTACTGGACGGTTATGAGAGGCTGGAACTTTTATTCCGGATATTTCATCCNGCCACGAAGGAAAAGCTNATGTGGAACTGGGACATGCCGGTCAGGACAGGGTTATCAAGCAAGGACTTTATTGCTCCGTCCAGTTTTTCTTTTAAATCANGACCGGATCTCAATGCAACAAGATATTTCCGCGTAGGAGACCGGGTAGGGGCAGTNAGTTATCTGCAGGTATATGCNTCCGATATGGAAGACCGTATTATTGCGGATATGCTTTCTATCGGCAGTAATATATGGATCTCCATACATGCGGATGCCATGAGCCGGAAGGANGCNCTTGAGTATGCAAAGGGGAATGTAACAGATATACAGGCGATGGTCATCACTAACCAGAAAAATGCGGTGCGCAGCGGTTTNGANATGGATCTTCTGCCGCCGGAGTTAGAAACCTATAAGGAAGCGGGAGACAAACTGTACCGGGATATCCAGCGTAAAAATGAGCAGATGTACCACAGTACNATTACNGTGGTGCAGACGGCAGCNACGCGTAAAGANCTNGAGGAGAATATCTTTGAGTTAAACGGTATTCTATCNGCCTATCANTGCACACTGATCCGGCTGGACAACAGACAGGAGCAGGGATATGTNTCAGCGCTGCCGCTNGGCAATAANAGTGTGGAATCCAAGCGTACCTTTACAACAACGGATATGGCNATATTCATACCTTTTACAACCAAGGAGCTGTATACGAATGAAGGCCAGTATTANGGCATGAACAGTCTNTCNAATAANGTNATCATTGTAGACCGCAAGCGTCTTGNCAATCCCAATGGNCTGATCTTCGNTATGCCNGGATTTGGNAAGACTTTTTTCATCAAAAGAGAGATCCTTGACATGTTCTTAAGGACGAAGGATGACAGAATGATCATNGATCCGGAGGGAGAGTATAANTGGCTGGTAANGCTGCTTAAAGGACAGGTNATTAAGATTGCNTTAAATTCNCCGGTACATATCAATCCGCTGGAGATCAATCTGGNAGCANAGAATGATATGGATAAGGATTATGATNCGATTGCNGCAAANTGCAANTTTGTNGTATCCATGTGTGAACTTATCCTTGGGAATAANGCAGCACTNGGCAAGAAAGAGACAGCGGTTATCGATGCAGCATGTAAAAATATNTATTACCGGTATGCTGNTGATCCNCAGCCGGACANGATGCCGGTTCTNGAAGATCTCTATAACGAACTNNGNNATATGAAAGGCGAAATGCNGGCNATCGGGCTNGATCTGTCCATNGCATTGTCCAGATATGTATCAGGTTCGCTATCNTATTTCAATCACAGGTCAAATGTTGATATCAATGCCAGANTNGTGTGTTTTGANTTAAAGGANATGGATGCAAACCAGAGGGATCTCACCATGCTGATCATNCAGGATGCCATATGGAACCGAGTCACNCNCAACAGAGGNAAAGGANAGTGGACNTGGGTAGATATTGATGAATTCCATCTGNTGCTGCGCAGTCCNATTACGGCGGCCTATTCCGTGGAGATCTGGAAGCGATTCAGAAAATGGGGCGGGATCCCGACCGGTATTACACAGAACATTAAGGATCTGTTCCGCTCTCCGGAGATCCAGAACATACTTGATACGACAAATTTTATCGCTATGCTGAATCAGGCGGGAGATGACGCCAGACTTCTGGCGGAACATCTGGAGCTGTCCGAAGAGGAGGAAAATTATATTAAATCCGGAGAACCCGGTAAAGGTCTGCTGTGGATCGAACAGGCAAAAGTACCGTTTGAAGATGATTTCCCAAAAAAAACGATCTGCTATAAAGTTATGACTACAAAACCGGGCGAGGCGATTCGTGCCGGAGGCAGCAAAAGAAATCTGTCAGACCGCAGAGGAGCGTAACATATGAACCATTCGCAGGAATTCCGGGCCAGTCCCGAAGAAACGATTATTAAAAAAGCGAAGGTTATTGATGAAAACCTTCAGCTTACCCACAGTAATACCAACCAGCAGATGCGCGGCGGCGATGCAGCGGATGCAGCGTATACTGCCTACGATGCCGTGGAACGGCATAAATCATTCCAGCATCAGAGGAAATCATATAACGAAGAGCAGGACCAGTATACGGAACAGGCTTTTTCATCTGAGCCTACTGTACAGGTGCCAGAGAATGTACCAGAGAATCATACGGGAACAAACCAGACAGACAGCGGTGCGGGATGGCAATCTCCGGTGATGAGGCAGCTTGAAGAGGGCAGATCAACTTATGGAAACAGTGACGGATCTATTTATTTTGGAACGGCAGAAACGCCTAAAATGTGGGAGAGCACACATGCCCTACAAAAAAATGCCGAGCTGCAGGAGAAGCTGGATGGCAGGAGAAAGGAAGTGCAGCGTGCCTACACGCAGGTATCTTACGAAGCACGTAATGGGCGTTCATACCATGACAAACGGAAGAAAAGGCTTGAGTATCACGGAAAGATCAACATTGCAGACTCGAAAGGAGATATTGAGCTTGCACGCTTTGGCAGACTAAGGTTTTCCGGACAGGTTGTCAGGGAAAAAATCACAAGAAAAGAGTATGAAGACGAGCTTAACAAGCGTGAGAGGAAGGCTTTTAAACGGAGGGTAAAGGGACGATTGCTCTTCCGCAATGCAAAATCGCTGGTCGATGATGAAACCACGGCGGAGGATGATACTGTCAGGAGCATGAAGCGGACGGTAAGAAATACCGGTCGTGCGACGGCAGCCGGACTCAGGAGGAATTTCAGGACGGTAAGACTGCAGAATAATACCTATGCCCGTCTGGAGCTGGCAAAAATGAAAGAAGAGGTACTTAAGGATAAGCGGGAACGTCTGCTATCGGAGGCTAAAAGAAAACAACAGCGGGATATGCTTAAGGAAACCAAATCCCGCGAACAGAAGAAAAAGCTCAAGAAACAGATGGTGCAACAGCGGGCAAAAGAAGAAGGCAGCTTTATCAGACGGACAAGGCAGAGCCGGATGGTTAAGCAAAAAGCCCGGGAATATCAGCGCAGAGTTCGTAAAAGAGCGCTGTCTACGCTGATTTCCATCGGCGGGATTGTTTTCTTTTTCCTGATTATAGGAATCATATTTTTCCTAGTGATGATTGCCATATTTTCAGGCGGTTCACAATATTATGCTTCCACGGTGACCCAGAATGATTATTCAACCATTACGGAGGCAACAGAGTATTTCCGAAAGTTGGAGACGGATCTGGACGAATTCCTGAATGCGGACAGAGAGGCACTGGAAGCAGATATAGAAGCTGAGTACGGTGATGAAATTTATGAATACATATATAATCTTGCAGAGTTCGGGTTTAGCGCTAATACGCTGATCGCTTATCTCTCCGCCATGTACGGAAGCTTCACGCTGGAAGAAGTCAAAGTGGAGCTGGATTCCATATTTGAGGAAATGTATACCCTGACGATCGAGGTAAAGGTGGAAGACCGTGAGATCAGGAAGCAGGATCCAGACACGGGAGAATATAAAACGGTGACCGAACCGAAAAATATCTGTTACATAACCCTTGAAAAGAAGGAACTGGAAGAGATTGTAGTGGAAAGACTTCCGGAAGAAAACAAAGGCTTATTCGATGGTTATTGGCTTGCTACCGGAGGGCAACAGGTTTACGGACCGGTGATGCGGGAAGATTGGACGAATCTGATCTCATCCAATTTCGGCGACAGGATCCATCCGATCACGAAGGAGAGAAAGTCACATAATGGGGTGGATATTGCGGTACCGACGGGCACAATGATCTATTCTGCTGTTACAGGTACCGTGGTACTTGCAGAATATTCCAGCAGTGCCGGCAACTGGGTCAAAGTGCAGACAGAATCTGGCTGGACGGTAGTTATGATGCATATGGACAGTCTGGCGGTTTCGGCAGGACAGAAAGTAGAACAGGGTGATTTCTTGGGACGCAGCGGTAATACCGGTAATTCGACCGGATCACATCTGCATTTAGAGGTACGTGATCCTGATTATAAAGCAATCAATCCTATATTTATTATCCCACAGACATGTGCAGGAGCAGGAAAGGAAACAGAAGAGTAAGATGAAGAGCATGGAGCAGCTTGAAAAAGCATATAAGAAGGAACTGGATTTAGCAGAAAAACATAAGAAAAATGCAGCAGATATCAAAAAACAGATGGAACTGCAGCAGGGCAAAATGATCAGCCAGAAGGTCAACAGCATGAATTTGAGCGGTGCCGAATATGACAGGCTTATGCAACTGCTTGCAAGCGGCAAGAAGACTGTGCTGGAAGCAGCAGAGATTTTTTTGGCTAAATCGGAAGAAAAAGAAGGTGGTGAGGAAGATAATGGAACAACATGAGGAAAATCATGAGAAAAAGTCCAGAAGTGCAGTGTTAGGTGGATACTCATTCGCTCTGATTCTGGTCGGGGGTGTTCTTGCAGTCATTATTGCGGCAGCTTTTTTGTTAAGAAAGAATGATATCATGCAAAGAATTGCAGATTGGAAGAATAGGTCAGGAGAAGAAGTTCTGCAGGTACAAGCTTCGGAAACAGACATGGAAGTGGAGCCGGAAGAGTTACCGGAAACACAAACGGAGAATCTGGAAACAGAAGAGGAAGAATATGCGACGTCGCATATTGATGGCATGACGGATCCGGAAGCAATGCCGGAGCCGGTAGAGACATTCCCGATCAAGTTATCGGATGTCTATGCGGAAAAAGGATCTGTTGCAGCCTTCCGGTGCTATGATCCGGAGGCAACAAATTACCTATGGGAGACTTATGATCCGCAGACAGAGAGCTGGACGGAGAATGAAGGTGCAGTAGAGGTTACTGATGAGCTATACAGGAAAATATCCACATTCCTTGTTGAAGCGGATGACAAAAACAATGAGCTTGCAGTACGATGCAGGGTAAGCAGAGAATCCGCGGATGACATAGTCGGTACAGCTGCATTGTATGTCATACCTGAAATAACGGGAATTTCCGGTAATGAGTATATTTCTGAAGCAGGGGTGTATGCCGTCTCCAGAGAGATACCGGTGCAGGTCATCTATAAGGATGGCAGTCAGGATACGATTACCGGCTTAAATGGTTTATATTTCTTGAAAAAGGAAGAATCTTCTGAACAGGGAACGGCAGTATCAGGAAATATGACCGAAATCGTTACTACAATATATACAGCCTGTGATTATGATTATCTGGCAGGAGAGCGGGAAGAAATGCTGCGCTATCAGGGAAGAAACGGATCACTGGATACATCCGTCAGGCTGATTGCAGAGGATCGTATACCTCCGGAAATCAAAGAGGTGTCGGTGGGAGATTTTGATGTAAGTACTATTGATCAGCCGGTTCCGGTGACTATAACAATTATTGCTGAAGATGAAGCGACTGCTTATCCGGAGCTTGTATATGCTTTTCTTCCGGAGGGAGAAGAGCCGGAGGAAGAGGACTGGATAAAGGGAAATCCGACATTAGATGTATCTATTACACAGAATGGGACATGGGTAGCGTATTGTAAAGATTTAAGCGGTAATNTTGCGACACAGGAGAAGGATCTGNTCGTCGTNGATAATAANCCGCCTGTCGTGAACNTGTCTCTGGAATGTGATACATGGTGTTCTGAGAACAGGATCATTGTCAAAGCAAAAGACGGACTGAGTATGGAATATCATTACAGCTGTGCCCAGACNGGAGNAGACAGCGGATGGATCNNAAGAAACGAGTATNCCATAANCCAAAANGGAANATGGATNGTCAAGGTAAGGGATGCCGTCGGCAATGTGACGGAGCAGGAGATTCTCGTGGACAATATAGACCATCAGGCACCTGTAATCAGAAGAATTACAGAGAAAACGGAAATAGAAGGAGAGAGAACAACGAATGACTAAGAGAAAATTTTGCATGACAGTGATAGNCTGTATTGCATGTTTCCTGTATCAAATGCCGGTTCTTGCATCGGGCGCTGAGGGTGAAGAATACATTACCATATCCGTNGATGCAGTTGATGATAACGGAAACCTGAAATACGCATTAGATACGGATGANCCGGCNGCTTTTACTGAATCAAATGAGTTTGTTGTGCCGGCAGGGACNTCCCATACGATTTATGTCAAAGANGCTGCAGGGAATATATCATCCCAAGTGTATGAAGGAAGAGGACAGACNGAAGNAACGTATAGCAGGNCGGATATGGAGGATGAGCAAAAGATNAACATTGATCTGGAGCTNGGAGGCAGTAATNCGGNNACNTCGGATTATGGAGGAAATANGATATCGGGTGATCCGGCGGAAGCGGGNAGCGCAACTGTTTCATCTAAGNTTATAACGGATGGATCAGAGAACTCAGAGCGGATATTTTATACNTTTACTACAAAAGAGGGCGAAGTNCTTTATCTGGTTGTTGANCAGGGNCANGGTNCGGATAATGTGTATTTGNTGGACACNGTTTCCATAGGAGATNTGAAAGCNTTAGCGGATGGCCNGNCANCGGCTTCCGGAGATGATACGGATAAGAAAGAAGATAACCTGTTNTCAGCGCTTTCTGCTTCAGGAAGCGGGACAAGTGAANCAGCAGATGATCAGGANGCAACAANANCGNGCAGANCGACCAGAAATAGTAATGCACTCATAATTCTGTTATTTGCGGCTATTGGNGGCGGCGCTTATTANTATTTNAAAGTGTATAAGAACAAAAAGAATGACGCNATGGATGCCATGGANGCACTNNATCTGGATGAATTTCAACCGGAGGAAGANGAGGAAGAAATCGACTTTGANTATGATGATGATGAAAAAGANAGGTATCTTGAACANCTGATNAGCGAGGATGAGGACTTCCTTGATGTTGATCCNGAGAGTTATGCGATGTCGCATATGGATGAAGGAGACTATGATGACGGCATAGNACNGGANGGNTTCGGCGNGGAAGACGAAGATATTAATAAAGATGAGGAGATGGACGAATAATGAAACTATTGTCAAANCTTAAAATACCAAAGAGTATGATGATCGGAATNGTNATTGCTNNNGTATTNATTATAGGAANAGCTNTTGTCGTAAAAATATCATCCNATAAAGAGCAGNATATCACNACATATGACTATAATGCGGTTGAGCAGCAACTGGCAGATGAAGTGNCCGTNTTTCTNAATAATCATATCGANCTTCAAAAGAATGNNGTTGCAGAGATCGCCAATGCTGCNGTAGAAAATTACNGGATNATAGTAAATTCAGATGTGGATATCGTNAATGATGACCANACNGCTGCCATTNAGCGGCGGATCCGATCTGCAATGATCGCACTGATAGATGACGCAGCNCTGCTTACAGATGATAATCTGGATGGATTATCATCCGGAGTTGCGGAAATCATCTGGGANATNATTCTGNGNCAGATNGAAACAACTGAAAGTGATTACAAGCAGGAATATTTATATCTTAGCGAGAGCATTCAAGANCAGATANACCAATTGGAACAGAGGAANATGAAGGTATCCATTCAGGCAAATATAAAAAATAATGAAGCGGATCTNTCTGCAGAAGAATTACTTGANCTGGTACATGGGATGACGGACAGAGAACTTGAAGAGCTTGCCAATTCTCTCGGTATATCANTGGAAGAANTAAAGGCGNTCATCAGNTCGCAGATTAATNCNAATAACACNGANCTNAACACAGAACTGAANGAGANGCTGGAAAAATTGAAGGAAGAGATACGAAAAGAAATNCTGAGGGAAATGCAGACAAAATANGGNAATATCAAAGACGGAAAAGACGGCGNNGATGGTGCAAATGGNCAATCAGGTAAGGATGGTAAAGATGGTAAGGACGGTAAAAATGGTAAAACAACNTACATTGCCTATGCAGATGATATGTTTGGTACGGGTTTCTCATTAANTCCTACAGAAACAACCAAATATGTAGGCACNTGTATTACNACAAAAAGCACACAGCCGACAGACTATGCGGAATACAGCAACTGGCAGGAATACCGTGCGTATATAATCACAACAACTGTAGATGAGAACAATGTTACTACGGTGCATATTAATTAATTTGGATGGAGGTGGAGTTTGAAATGAAAAACAGAATGAAAAACAATTCGNGGAGNAATAAAAAANCCTTANTTACGGCAGGNATTGTCNTGATNGTATTTGCANTNCTNTTCATACTTGNTTTTNCCAGACGNTATNTGACNGGATTGANAGGAGATTATCTCACCACGGAAGTGTTGGAAGAGANGATGAAAGAGTACTTAAGTTCATATGATAATTTGTCAGAACTGGATATTAAAATANTNNCAAACAATCTCTCTAAGCAGATCGATGACCAGATCGCAAACCTTGATCTGGAAAATCTTTCGGAACAAGATCTGCGGGAATTGATAAAAATGGTAAATAGCGAGCTGCAGTATGCTAATTATGCGATTCCGCAGGATGAACTGTACCGGCTGACGGTCAATATCGTAAAAAATCTTCTGGAATCAGGGTATTATGAGTCAGAAGATTATGAGAGCATTATTAATGAACTGGCCGCTCAGTTGGAAATACTGCAGCAGGCTATCAGCAAGATCGATACATCAGATCTTACCATTGAGGATATTCAAAATATAGTAAATCAGAGTGGTCTAGATGAAACTACCGTGAAAAACTGGATATCCAAGACGGAGAGGGCAGGGAAGGATTATACGGACTATAAGATTTCTGAACTGGCCAAGCAGCTTGGTATAGACGAAGAGACATTGAAACAATTGATAAAAGAATCGCTGGAGCATGAGGATAGTCTTACATACCTTGCAAATAAGCTGGATATAACAATCAATAAACTTAATGGCCTGTTTTCTAAATACGATATAACAGACTTAAACGAGCTATATGCACATATACAGCAGATGGAAGAGCGTCAGGCAAATCTACAGAAACAGATTGATTATAATTTATCTTTGACAACCACATCTATTACGGCTGTCAGCAACCAAATCGCTGAAAATAAGAAGGCAGTTGACGCGAAAATCAATGAAAATAAAGAAGCGACCGACACAAAGATAGATGCGAATCAACAGGCAACGGATGCCAAGATAGATGCAAACCAAAAGGCAACGGATGAAAAGATAGACGCAAATCAAAAAGCAACAGATACAAAAATCGAGGAAAACAAGGCTTATACAGATCAGCAGATAAAAGAACTCCNGGATAACGTGCTCTTTTATCAATANGATGGAAAGACAAANACGCTTTATATGTTCGGACGGGAGGAATGATCCATGAAAAGAAAAGGAATGTTTACTGGANCNATTGCGNTTTTAACGGTTATTTGCGTGATCGCAGTAACAGGAATATCTGTTCAGGCNGATNCACGTGATATCAAAAGNAGAGGGAACTTTGTATTAGGNAGCGGGGAAATGTCCATACATGCGTCAGATATAGATTATCTGCAGGNAGAGGTGCAAACTTTGTATAGTGAGCTTCCGTCGATACTTGAGATCAATGCTTCAGGTACCGGGACAGCNCGCAGGGANAATCTTCNCTCCAAAGGAATTATAAATTATAAANNCGGCGCGGCAATTCTTGATTCTTNCGANCTTACTTTACTNGCNGANGAGATNGATAATNTNGAGTCTGANTATAAGGCNAANANGGTTGCTGCATTAAATGATATTAATACATATTTTAAAATTGANNGTTNGGTNACCCATGANCAGGGAGAAGCTCTTTCATCCACNTATGCCAATAACTTGTCCCTTGACNGGATATGTAACGGAATTCTCTGGTCNCAGTCGGTAGACCATCTGNANGCTACGCCGATTNTTGCGGATAATCTTACTGCCGGAACGGCAGCGTGGGTNAATGGAACATGCATTATCGGGAACGGGGCGGACAACGAGAAGGCGTATAAGAGGGGGATTGAAGATGGCAAGGAGGGGGATGAGCCAAAGAATTTATATCCCATATATGGAGTGCAAGAAGCTACTGTAGAAATCAAGCATGTACATTTAGGGAGTCCAGAGAATAAAGATGGTACATCNGGCTGCTANCAGAATTCNCATACTACCAANGTCGAAGAANNNAGATGTNNTANGCAACTTTACNAGACCGAAGNNACATNGTATCCGNATCCAGAGGAGCCGGAGGGCGGCTCATGGCACGGAGGGNACTATACCTGTGNGAANCATGATGGAGTGTATGAGTCTCCAGGGCAATGTCCGCATGTAGACAAAGAGACTGTCACTACATGGAAACATGACATTGTCTGTGGGCTGACAGATATGCTCTATGCAAAACTGACAGTTAGAGGAACAGACACAGATTACTTTGACCGGGCAATCCGTCTGGAAGCCGTACTGGAAAAAGGTGAGGGATATGACAATCTGAAATGGCAGGAAAGCGACGAGTTTGTATGGGAAGATGTGGATGGTAATGTCCTTGGGAGTGGGACGGNAATTATGGTACACGATGCTGGAGTTTATAGGTGCGGTATTAATGTGACAAACGAGGACATTGAAGGGAAAGACATTGAGGTTACAGTAAAAATTGAATCTGAAATTATTATTATTCGAGAAAAAGTAAAGGAGTAATCAAATGAATAAGAGAAAACTATCTTTTGTCTTAGCAGTATTGAGCTGNACNATTTTCATTGGCAGTACGGCAGNGGCATCNACTGATCAGCGCCNGGGTATGATTCGNTCAAAAGGAATTATTAATTACGCTAACGGCAAAGTNATAATTGACGCGTCTGATCTAANCAGTCTGGCAGATCAGACNGACGAGCTGGAANTATCCTATAAGNCAGCNGTGGCGGACAGCCTTGCACAGATTGGCACATATATTCAGATNGANGGNAGCATAGACCACAGTACNAGAGCNGATATAGATCCGCAGCGGATACGGTATGAGGATTTTATTNCAGGNATTCAGAAATCACAGTCTGTNGNACATCTTGCGAGTACANAGGCANCNGATACTCACGGTTTAATTTATTATAAGTNTGAAAAGAATAATATCCTNGAAGTAACCGATGAAAATACGGGAATGCCNGTATATATTNTACCGGCAACTGANGATAATCTTACNGCACAGACAGCNGCGTGGGTAGANGGACATTGTCTGGATGGAAACGGAGCTGATAATTATTATTTCTATCAAAAAGGCTTTATAGAGGGATATGCAGCAAAAGTTGGTGCNGAAGTAAAGTANAACTACGANGANTCAGGGAAAATAGAGTCTGCAGAGCTTATTTTTCCTGAGTAACAACAGAGGCAGTCGGTGAAAAATCCGGCTGCCTTTTTTTAAAATTATGCGACGTCGCATATTTAGGAAGGAAGGAGAGATATGGGGAAAATATTGATAGTGNCAGAAAAACCGGCAGCAGGGGCTGATATTGCAAAGGTGGTCGGGGCGACAGAAAAACATAACGGGTATCTGGAAGGAGACCGTTATGTAGTAACGTGGGCGATCGGACATCTGATCGGACTCAAACAGCCGCAGGAACACGATGAAAAATACAGGAAATGGAATCTTAATAATCTGCCAATTTATTTCGATCTGTCTGAGAATCTGAAGGTGCTTCCCGATACAAGTCGCCAGTATAATGTGGTTAAAACGCTGATTCACAGAAAAGATATTGACATGCTCATCAACGCCGGTGACGCCGGCAGGGAAGGATATCTGATACAGGAATGGATCTACCGCATGGCAGGCTGTCGATTGCCTAAGAAAGTTCTGTGGGCAAGTTCGTTGACCAGAGCGGGGATTCAGACAGCGATGGATAATCTAAAGGAGAACGAACTTCCGGAATTTCAGGGGATCCTCAGAGAAGCTGAAGCCAGGGCAGAGGGAGATTACCTACTGGGTTTCAATTACAGCCCGCTGCTCACTATTACCAGGGCGTATAAGCAAACCCTGTCATACGGACGCTGCCAAACACCACTGCTGCAGCTTGTTTATCTGCGGGACCGGGCAATACGCGATTTCAAGTCAGAACCGTATTGGAACATAGAAATTACATATGCAAAAGGTTTTAAAGGAACGTTAATTGCAGAGGATGAGAAAGCCATGAGATTCTTCCGGAAAGCAGAGGCGGAAGAGGCACTAAGCAGGATTTCTGATTCCGGAGCGGTCACCGCATATGACATGCAGACGAAAAAGGAGAAGGCACCGCTTCTATATAATCTTGCCGTTCTGCAGCAGGATATGGGGAGAAAGTACAGCTTTTCACCGGATAAAACACTGGATATTGCACAGGCATTATATGAGAAATATAAGATCATGTCTTATCCCCGGACAGACAGCCGGTATTTGTCCATGGACATCTACGATGAGATAGCGCAGCATTTACAGAGCTGCAGATTCGGAGAGTTTGCTTCCCGGATTGACAAGATCGATTTTTCCGCACTGCATGCNGATAAAAGTTACTTTAATGATCTTAAAGTGACGGATCACCATGCGCTGATCCCGACAATCAATGCGGATATGGAATCGGCATATGCTTCCCTGTCGGAGGATGAACGGANAGTATTTGATGCTGTCGTGATATCTTTGATAGCAATATTTTATCCGGAGTATCAATATGAGGCTACTAAGATTACTGTGGAGGCAGGCGGATATGCATTTAAGTCTGCCGGCACAACTATCCGCAGTCTCGGTTATAAAGTTTTATTTACCGGCAATGACAGTCAGAAGAATGATGGGCTGCAGATCCTGCCGGAACTGCGAGAAGGCGACAGTCTTAGAATAGACTCCGCAGTTCTGGTGGATAAGAAAACGGTGCCGCCACAGAAATATAATGACGAGACCATTGTCAAGGTAATGGAGAAGTATAACATCGGAACAAGCGCAACGCGGGCAGATATCATAAAGAAGCTACAAAATCCCAAGCGACAGTTTATCGTTCGTGAAAAGGGCAAATACAGCGTCACAGAGCTGGGTGAGGAATACATAGCGGTTGTGCCAGGTGAACTCAAAGCGCCGGAGCTTACGCAGCGGTTTGAAGAGGATCTGAATAAGGTTAATACCGGAACACTTACAAAAGAGGCTTTTTTGCAAAATCTGCTGCAGGATATCAGAGATAATATCGCAAAACTTACGGCTGATCCTATCCCGGATGAACAGCGGATCGGATACAAAGCAGCAAAGCAGCAGGAAAACAAAGTGAATCTGGGAACATGTCCCATGTGCGGAGCGGAAGTGAAATCAGGGCAATACGGGGCGTACTGCACCGGTAAATGCGGAATGAATCTCAGCAGAGTCAGAGGCAAAGTGCTGACTGATGAACAGGTTGCAGCTCTGCTGGATAACCGAAAGATTTATTTGTCCGGGCTGAAGAAGAATGGCGGCGGAACATACTCCGCTTATTTTATTCCGGAGGGAATAGAACCATACAAGTATTCTTCATCAGACGGAACCGAAAAGCAGGGGCATCAGTTTAAGTTTACTGTGGAATTTAAACAGAAAAAGGGAAGGAGGTAAGCAACGATGTCAGAGATCACGGATTATCTGTCCGGTTACCTGAATGAACTGGATAACTATATGGAACGGCTTAACAGTAACAGACTGTCAGGCAAGGATCGGCAGATGTTCTTTGAGATGAGCAACGAGTATTATGATATTTTTCAAAAGGCAGAGGATTTTCCAGAGGAGCTTCTGCAAGATATGGCCGAGTTCAGCGATAATATCACTAATCAGGCGGAGAGCAGCGTTAGGCTGGCGGGAAAATATTATGAGAATATTACGCAGCGATCCAATGATTATATTGATACATCGCTACAGGCAGAGCTGCAGTTCGGAATATTTCAGAAGGATGCAGAAATAGCCCGGTTACAGTATGAAAAGATACAGATGTTACAGGATCTGGCTGATCTTGATTTGAAAAAATACGGACGGATCACAGAACAGACCCAAGAGATCCTTACTGTACAGAATTGCGAAATATTAAACGGAAGAGTCAGAGAAATCGGATTATGGGAGCGGGAGAATCCCGTTCCGGAAATAATGGAATATCAGGAGGAAGCGGATAAAACGGAGGGAAAGGGGGACGCGCCTATGGAAAAAAAGAGAGTGGTCAGCAAAGATGAGCTGGATCAGGTCCTGAACAATCATTTTGTGGAAAGTCAGTCCGAGCATGGGGCAAAAATGCTGGATCTGTCAAACTGTATTATATCCAATTATGTATTTAAGGGAGATCTGTCGAACATATCGTTTGAACGATCGGATCTGCGCTTCTGTGAATTCCGGATGACGAAGGCGGAGCATATCAATATGCAGAATGCCACTCTTACTGACTGTAAACTGACGCAGGCAGAGTTTAATCAGTGTAATTTTAATAATGCTGATATAAATAGTACCGTAATCAGAAACAGTATGTTTAGGGAAGGTTCTTTCGATGCAGCATATATGCGGCAGAGTTCGATCAATGATTCTGTATTTTATCGCACATCTTTTGCAGATACCCGTATGCGTGAGTGTGCAGGAAGTGAGAACATATTCCATGAGTGTGGCCATCCTGAAAACACTGTCAGACCGGAGGCGGCCGCCATGGACCAGGAAGAATTTGACCAGTATGCAAACAGTCTGCGCGAGATGTTCAGCAATGAGGGATATGCATACTCGTGGGAATTAAATGCAGTGGACCCGGAGAATTATGCAGCAGATCTTTCAATTAAAATTTCTTACGATGGAGAGGTTGTCGAAGAAGAGAAATATTCCGCGTTGCTGGATCCTGACACATATGCGATATCGCATATTGATACGGGACGCCAGGGAGACTCTCTGATCAGGATGTTTACTCCGGAGATGAATAAGGCAATTACAGAAAATTATCATGAGAAAATCAGAGAGCAGGAGAGCAGACCGGTAAGATTAAGATTTCCATACATGACAAGAAGTACCTTCATGGCTGCTAAGGAAGAGATCAAGAAAATGGGAGCGCAGTTCAATCCGGAAAATAAGTCATGGTATGTAGANCAAAGCGTTGGTCAGGANACGATNGCCAATATTCAGGATTATCTCATGNGNCANGATGAGGCAANTTACTTACATCTGCCACCGGCGNATCCGAAATCTTTCAAGGGTATGNTTGANCAGCTTAAGCAGGACGGGGCANGNTATAATCCGGATAAAAAGTTATGGTACATAACAGAAAANGAGGACCGNAATAAGTTTCTTCCATACCTNCCAACGGAAAAAGAATCTGTACATGAGAAGTTAAGCCAGTACAAAGCTGAAACGGAAAAGCAGCACACAGAAAATCGCGAAATAGGTGCAAAGAGGAAAGAAACACAGGAGCGTNTATAAGNGAANCNATTGCGGAAGATCAGACAGAAGNCTGATCTTCCGTGACTTTTTATTAGGAGAAAAACAGTATGGGAAAAGAGCAATANCGTTTAAGGGATAAGCAGCTTAATATCAGAGTTACGGAATATGAGTATCAATTAATTCTTGAAAGAATGAAACAATCAGGCTCCGCATCATTAAGAGAATTTGTTGTTGATTCAGCGACGAATGGATTTCTGATNAATGTNGATTATTCGGATATNAANGANCTGGCATATGAGATCAACCGGATCGGAAATAATATTAATCAGATCGCACACAAGATNAATAGTGAGGGTAGNATATACAAANCAGAAATCGANGAAGTACAGGACAACGTGNATANGATCTGGAAGATTNTTCGTGCAAAATTTTATCAGATACCATAGAAAGATTTNGAGATATNGGAGANCATATGGCAACATCTAAAATAAAAACGATTAAAAACACACTCAGAAAAGCGATTGATTATATCATCAATCCAAGTAAAACCGAGGATGGACAACTTGTATACTCACATGGCTGCTCTGTTGGGACTGCAGATCTGGAGATGGCTCTGACAGCAAAGCAGGGAACCGGGAGGGGCGACCGTATTGCGTATCATTTAATGCAATCATTTTCTCCGGAGGATGATATCACTCCGGAAAAAGCACTGCAGCTCGGAATAGAATTTGCACAGAAAGTCACCGGCGGCAAGTGTGAATTTGTGATCGCAACGCATACGGATAAGGATCATATACATAACCATATCATCTTTAATTCCGTTGATTACATGAATCATAGGAAATATCATTCTGATAAAAAAGATAAGTATAGAATACGTGATATTAACGATGAAATCTGCAAGGCCAATAATCTGTCAGTGCTTCCTAAATATGACGGAAAGCGAAAGAACAAGTATGAAAATATTCACAAGAAAGAAAAAAACAGCTGGCAGAACAAATTGAAAGCTGTGATTGATCAGGCAATCCAGAATTCGGAAACTTTTGAAGATGTGTTGTTTGCACTTGAGATGGAAGGTTATGAAATCAAGAGAGGGAAATACATATCTTTCCGGGCAACAGGACAGGAACGGTTTACACGTGCAAAAAGTATTGGAGAACTTTATACTGAAGAAGCAATCAAAGAAAGAATTGCAAATAAGGATAAAGAAGTTATACCGGAAACCAAGCAGAGTGAAGCAAGTACATCTGATATCAAACAGAAAAATATACCAAATGCGGAGCGTACAGAAAACTCCAATCAAGCACAAGGACAGAAGAAAGCACCGGTGCAAAAGAAATCATTTTCTTCAAAACGGATCAACCTTCTGGTGGACATATCGAAGAATGTCAAGGCCCAGCAGTCTAAAGGGTACGAGCAGGCGTTAGTGAGGAGCAATATTAATACGCTGGTGAAAACTATGAATTTCCTGATACAGCATAAGATTACTACACCAGAAGATTTTCAAATCTATGCTGAAGGGAAAAAAGCAGAATATTCGCTTTATAGGAAAGACAGCAGAAAGATTGAAATGGAACTTCTGGAGCTTTCGGAAAAAATCAAATTTACGCAAAACTATAAAAAGAATGCCGCGGTATATTATGAATCCAGACGTGCAAAGAATCCGGCGGCGTTTGCAAGAGAACATGAGGATCAACTTGTTTTGTTTAAAGCTTCGGAAATGTATTTTGAAAGAAAGCAGTTGAATCCGAAAGAGCTTAATCTTGCAGAAATGTTTGAGCGGTATAAGGAATTGAAAGCAGAAAAGGAGGGGTTAAGCAAACGCAGCAATTCCATCAAAAGAGAGATAGATGAACTCGACAGGGTGGCACAAAATATTGAAACAGCACTCGGAATCAGTTTTAACGAATCGGGTAAATCACAAAATAGCGGGAGAGAAAGGGATGAGCATAGTGCGGAGCACTGACAATAACTCGATTTCGGAGAAATCGGATCAACAAGGGGTTTGGGGATATGCCCCAACAAGCAAAATATTCAAGAATTCCGGCAACGGAATTTTTGAATATGGTGTAAATGGCTAGCCATTTGCGTTGCTTGCTATTCCACGGAAATGGTGATTTCCGTGGGCGTGTTTTAGCCCGCTTAGGCGGGCTGTATAAAACACATAATGCCGGTATCGGCAAAAAGCACACTGGGATTAATGGACTTGCAGATGTTATTTCAGTCCCTGGAGATATTTTAGATACTGTATATAGCGGAGCAAATCTTTACGGGAATTTTTATTCAATGTCTGAATGTCATACATAATATCGTGCATTGTGACGTTTGGCAGATAGTAATTTTTGAGATTTGTATTACCGAGATAGGAGTTGCTCATTCCGAGCAGATAATCTGTGCTGACTTTATAATATTTTGCCAGCGCTGCGACAGCCCAGATTGGTATTTCGCGGCGTCCGTTTTCATAGTTGGAATAGGTTTGTTGTGAGATCCCTAAATAGGTGGCAACTGTTTTCTGCTTCAAATCATGATCGTTTCTTAGGTCACGTAGCAGTTCTGGAAGTTCTTTCATGCATCGTACCTCTTATTAAAATAAAATATTGTTGAGGTTATTATTGCACAATGAGTTGCTAAAAAAGATGAAAAGAATAGAAAATAATTAAAGCTAAAAAATAAAATAATTGTCGTTTGTAGTAGTATTTGATATAATGTAAAACAATATGATGTATAATTTGACGTAGGAAGAGTGTAGCGTTAGAGGAAAGAAATGATTCTATTGAATGTATAGAAAAGGAGAATGTCTATGGCAACGACAAAAGATAAAAAAATGTGTTTCGTGATAACGCCTATTGGAGATAACAACACGGAAATTAGAAGACATATTGATGGAATTATTGACCAAGCAATTGTACCGGCACTTGGAGAAAAGTATGAAGTTGTAGTTGCCCATAGAAAGTATGAGATTGGCTCAATAAATGACAGAGTGATCAAGAGCATTTATGAGTCAGATTTAGTTATTGCAAATTTAACAAATACGAATCCTAATGTAATGTTTGAACTGGCTATCAGATATTCATTTGGTAGACCAGCGATTGTAATCGCAGAGAAAGGAACCAAACTTCCTTTTGATGTTATAGATGAAAATACGATATTTTATATTAATGATCCGGCTGGTGCAAATGACCTAAAACAAAGTATTATTGAATATGAAAATAATATTAATTTGGATAAGGAAGAGTATGGTCCTGTTTTCAAAGTAATCAATAAAATTGCTTTATATAATAAAGTGGAATCTGGAGAAGGTGCTTCGAGTGAAACTCAAATGCAATATATTATTGAGCGACTGGATTCTTTGGAGAGAAACATAAGTATTAGAACATGGAGTAAATCGGATAAAGTCCCGGATCATTTTAGAAAGAGTGACAAATATAGACTTGAATTTAAATTTGAAAGCAAAAAACCTTTTGAATTAAAAGAGAAAGACGAAATACGTAATATTTTTTCGAATTGCTATAAAGAAGATAAATGGTTCACCGAAATAGGAAATAATCTTTTTTTTACTGTGTATATCAATAAAGAAAATTATAGTTCATTGCTAGGTAGAATTAATGAGTGGATTGCGATAAATGAACATATCACATATTGCATGTATAATCATGTATATCGAGTATAGTTGTAGTGATATAATTCTTATAAAATCATAAAATGCTGTGTATGACAATTCAATTCAATAGAAGAGAAGCAATTATGGAAGAAATTAAAACAAGAACGAACGAAGGAAAATGGGAGTAGAAAGAAAGGGTGTGGAAGCGATATTCCGAGGAATTTTTATAGTGAGCATTTTACATATGATTAATAATTGTCGTATATAGTAATTTTTAATATTATTAGATTTAAAGGTACGAAAGGAAGGAATAGGGCACATAAGAATGGATGTTTTCAAAATCAGTTTAATAGTTATTATTTTTCTTATTTTAGTTTTAATTAAATCAAGTATTTCACATAAAAAGAAAATTAAGAAGCTAAATGATCATGACAGAACACAGGCGCAGATAGACTTAGATCAAGGTGATAATCTTCAGAGCGAGCCGGCACCTGTAAATGGAGAAAAGAAATATTCTCCGTACTCTTTAGATTATATTGGACGCTATAAAGTCAGAAGAAGTGTTTTTGACAGCGAAATGGAAAAGAAAATTTATCCAGAGCTTCGCGCCTTTATTAATGATGACTACTATGTTATGCCGCAGGTAGGTTGGAGAATAGTTTTTCAGGGTAAATCTGAAAATATGAAAATAAGTACAAGGGTATCCAGCCTTTCTTTTGATTTTTTTGTATTCAACGTGGAGTGGCAACCAGTTTTGTGTATTGAAGTACATGGACAGAATCATTTGGAGCCCGAGGTAATTGAGCGAGATAATTTTAAGAAAGCATTATTAGAAAAAAATAATATTCCAATGGCAGTGATCGATGCAAAAAAGAATATAGATGATAAAGATATATCTGAAGTAGTAGTGCAATGTATAAAAAGTACGGTGCCGGATAGAGAACATTATCCAGTCTATTGTCCAAAATGTCAGAAGATAATGAAAATAAGAAAAAACGTTGAAAAAGGAAAGTTGTTCTATGGATGTAGCGCGTTTAAACATAATGGATCAGGGTGCTCCGGGAATAGAAATATATCTGATGTGCCGCCTTTATATGAAAACATTTCTATTAAATCGGAAGAAGATCTGCATGATAACACAATGGAAGAGAAAAAATAATGGGAGAGATTAAAGTAGAACAAACGGAGGAAAAAGATGATGAAGGTACATAATAAAATGCTGATCATGATCATGCTGCTGATAGCGGTACTGACAGGCTGTGGGAAAAACAAAGATGGTGTAGAAGTACAGGAGAATGATAATGCAAATTTTAAAGTACAAGTAGATACTCTTATTGATAAGGAGAATGATTCGGAAGTTGAAGAAGATTATGCTGAACAGATGGAGAAAGAAACTGTTGATGAACCGGTAAAATTTGACTGTATAGATGCAATCAAAAATGCCAGTCCAGAGAGCGGATTGTTGCAAATTGATGATATGATCTTACAATATGGAGCTAAGTGCTCAGAAATTATTAGTGTGATTGAGCAGAGTGAGTGTATATATGAAGCAGATTTTAACGCACACTCTGTTGTACCTGCAGGAAGCAGTGTTGGGATTCGCTTTTATAAAGGTGGTGAACAATATTTTATTCTTCGTGCAATAAACCGTGAAGCAGAAACTGTTGAGTTAAATGATTGTGTTATATATAGTATATCAGTTTTGGACAGTGCAATGGGAAGTGCATATTATGCGGGCTTTGGCGATGATGAGATGACATATACTACTGTTAAGGAGGCAATGAAAGGGTATGAGCCTGAAAAAGAATTATTTGGTGGTTCGGATTCCCGAGGTAATAAGGAATTAGGGGTTTTATATACTGTTCCTTTTCAAGAAGGTGAGGCACATCTGTACTTTATTTTTGATGGTATCACAAATAAATTGATTACGTTTGAGATAAATGAACATAGCTATGATAGTGTTAGTTGGCCTTGGTAAGAAAATATAGAGCGGCGTTAGGAAAGGATTTTGGGGGTCTCCAATTGTTAGAACTTTTTCTATCAATTGGAGGCTTTTATTTTTGTTAGATTAGATAAATTAACGTTGATTAATTTTTTCAGCCAAAGAGTTGATCATTTGTCGGACTAACTCTCGGTCATCATCAGCCAACAAGATGTATTGCTGTGCTAGCTGCTTTATTTCATCATCAATGTCAAGGTCAATAATTACATCTGTAAATATTGGATCTGAGCCGTGAATAAGCCATTCGCGATTAACTCGATATTCACGGCATATATCGCGGATAGTGCGCTCGGTGATATTACGGGTACCCTTCTCCATATTTGTAATGGCACTACCGGACATATTAATAGCGGCACCAAAAGCACGAGTAGTTAAATTTAATTGTTCCCTTAGAAATTTTAATCGATCATGGATATTCATTGTCTTGTCACCTCTATGAAAGCACTATAGCACAATTCGGTTTCATTGTAAACAAAGAATTGTTGACAATGATTTCAAAGAATGCTATATTGATTTCAAAGAAAACGAAGAAAGGAGTGATCTGATGAGCACTAAAGATATAGAGGATGCAAAGGATATAGCATTAAAACTGGATAAAATTCGAAAAAATTCTCCTGAAGATTATTTTTTTATAAAAGGATGGATTCATCATAGTATTTCACAGAAAGACAGGCAGGCAACCACCCCTTATTCTGTCCATGAAAAGCTGGAAAGATATCAACAGGAAATCAAGCTACAGGATTCTGATCGGGTTGTTCAACACGAACTCATACAAGAAGAGCGCTGAGTATAAATTGAAAAAGAGATGATGAATAAGTGGGAAGTATTAGTGTGTTTGGGTATAGAAATTTCTGAAAGTGCTGGTAGTACATTAGCAAAGAAAAAGAAGGTATCTGAAAATGAATTATGCTGCTAAATGGAACAAAATAGATTCCGTGATTTTCTTCTGTGAGAACAAGATTAAGGAATTGGGGACGGCGATCGCAGGCAGTAATTCTTCAGAGCCGGATGTGGAGTTAATGATCTTAGCAGAGACAGAACATTTGCGGGCAGAGAATGAAAATCTGAGAAAACGGGAACTGCCGGTTTATCTGATAGAAGAAAATGGTCAATATTTCTGCCCTAAATGTAGGGAGAAGGTCCCGTCAGCAGAAGCAAAATACTGTTCCAATTGTGGACGCAGGCTCATAAGGCATATTCCGATAAGAAATATGGAAAATGATAAGGTTGGTAGAAGCAGCCAATAAAGGCTTTTCTATAAATAAACGATCATTGATAAATACGCCGCATATTTGTGTAAGAATACAGCATTTGCGTCATAAAGTCCGGTAACGTACGGTGCATATGGAGCTTCATAGTGGATCCGCGATGAGTACATATATCTTTTGAAACGTCTAATTCATGAGCATTTAACCTAAGATGAGCGATCAGATCTGTTCTATGTAACGCAGCCTGTGGTAAAGGATGTGGCGATGATATATGCGCCGGTGATAATGATACACACTTGAGAGGAGTCTACCCATAGAAATGGGAGAGGTAGAGTAGCATATTGCGAAATGGGTATGCAAGGGTAACCTGTGGAGCTGACCAACAGCCGCCGGCATTATTATTTTATGCGATGTCGCATAAAGCTATAGTCTTTTGTGAGGGCGGGATATTTGCTTGTATTTAGAAATGTCCATTGCTCACAGAGGATTATAACGGAACAATGAATTGACATAAACCAAAGAATTTTGTAATATAATATTAGTGGCGGGCAACCAGAGTGTCCGTCCAAGCGTTGATATAAGAGGGGGCACCGGAACGCCTTGTCTTATTGAGCTTCAAGTGGGTTATGCAGCGATACCACATCACCGGGGTAGGCAATTTTGCCGAAAGAAAATGCTTTAGAAGAAGTCCTGTCATTGACAGGACTTCTTCTATCTAAAGAATCGGATGATATATTAATGTATGTTAGGAGAACATGGAATGGATCCATTACAGATGATAGCGATGCAGTATCAATCCATTATGCATATGCAATACTATTTTGAGATTGCTAAAAAACAAAATATGCATAAATTTATATTGTCATTTGAAAAGGGAGACTTTTTTCATCTAGCTGGCATGCATAAACTAAAAGATATAACAGAATTACAAATAGAGCGAAATAGATCAGTCATCTTTGAAAAAATAATAAGTGGATCTATATCTTATAAACAAATAAAGGATAGCATTTTTTACAATAATATTGAAAAACGTCTTTTTCATCTGGAAAATTTACAGGAATTGTTGGATAGTAATCAGATTATATTTCAATACATAGAGAATAAAAATAAAGCATCATGTATAAAAGCTGATTATTTACTAGAAAATGCAACTAAACAGGATATTGTTTTTGTCTTTCTGAGTGAGAGAAATAAAAAAATATCTCAGGATATTCCGATTATGTGCTGCCGCTCCTTCTTTCCAATGGATCAGCTTGACTATACAAATAATCAGCCATCATATACGCTGCTGAAGAAGATAAAAATAGATACTGCCCTGGGAATAAAGACAGTGCAGTATGACAGGAGCAAAATTATAGATGAGGCAAAGAATGCGCCCTCAGAACAAGAGCGAAGATCCATTATGCAGCAACTTAATGAAAAGAAAGCGCAGCTTGCGATCAGTGAAGTTTTGTCAGAAAGGAGAGCAATTCAACAGAATAGGCAAACTCCCGAGCGATCTTAAGATACCTTAACCGGTATCTTTTTTTATTGAATCAAGCAATACAACCGTAACCGATAACTATGCGATATCGCATAAATTCACGAGAGGAGGTAATATTGGCAGATCTGCAGGAATAGAATTGAGCAAGAATTGTACATGCAGAGGTCAATATGAAGGGAACAGATATGGATGCGATCAAGAGACAGTTATTACTGAACATTTCCGAGATTTTAGAACAACAGGGTCTGATCAACGATGAAGAGAAAAAGCGTATGCGCAGCATCATAAACGCAGAAGCAAAATAATCAGAAGAACTACCGTAAACAGAAGTGAGGCAGGAGGATATCATGACAGCGAGACAGCAGACAGCGCCGGTGCCGCGAGTCGGTATCTATAACAGATGTTCTACGGAAGAAGAGGCCCAGAAGAACGCGCTTGCCATTCAGGCGGAGGAGAGCAGGGAGATCGCAGTCAGGAAAAAGTGGTTTATAGCAGCACAGTATATTGAAAGCGAGTCGGGTACGACAGTAAGAAACCGTACGGAATATCAGAGACTGTTAGAAGATATGGAGAAGGATCTCTTTGACATCGTTATGATCAAGTCCATAGACAGGCTGATGAGATCTGCAAAAGACTGGTATTTATTCCTGAATAGGCTCACGGAGAACGGCAAGCAGTTATACATTTATATTGATGACAAGTTCTATACACCGGACGATAGTCTGATCTCCGGCATTAAAGCGATACTTGCCGAGGAATTCAGCAGGGAGCTGTCCAAGAAGATCAAGAATTCCCATGGACGCAGGCAGGAGCTGCATAAACAGAAGAAGCCCGCAGGGCTTAACATTACCAGGCCTATGTTTGGCTGGGACAAGATTGCAAAAGATGTGTATGAGCTTAATGAATCCGAGGCGGAGGCATATAGAACGGCTTTTGATATGGCGAGGACCGGCAAAGGATTTTATACGATTGCGAATGAAATGTATGACCGCGGCGTAAGGGGGAAGAATGGCGACCGGATATCCAATGTGCAGTGGCGGAAGATGATTTATTCTCCCAGGGCACACGGTACCATGGTAATTCATACAAGGGAGTATGATTTTGATACCAAACGTTTTGTCAGGTTGCCGCCGGAGGAATGGATCTACGTTGAAAATGCGCTGCCGCCGATCGTATCTGAGGAATATCAGGCGGAAGTGCTGGAGGCTATCGCGGATCGGAGGATAGACTGCAAGTTCGGAGAGTATACAAGAGACATGTCTAAAGTAGGCATGTATGATCTGTCCGGGAAGCTGATCTGTGCCGAATGCCGGGCAGTCTACTACCGCACGACTTTTCGATCGGGAAAACGGCGGCTGGCAGAATGGAAATGCTCAACGGCGCTTAAGAAAGGGCGTAAGTCATCGAGCGGAGCAGGGTGTGATAATATTAACCTGATCGAGACAGAGATCAGTAAGCTGATCGAGACGGCGTGCAGAACGCAGTATGAGAGCCTGTTCGGGGCACAGCAGAGCATTATTGATGAAGCGTTAGCTGCCGTGAAAAAGGCGATCAGGGATGATTCAACGGAAAAAGAGCTTATCCGGCTTAGAAAAGAATATGATAAACTGGCGAGAAAAAAGAGAGTTCTGTTTGACAAGTTAATGAATGAGACGATACGGGATGATGAATTTACGCAGTATAATGCGGAGCTGGACCATCAGATGGAGCCGGTTTCCGCAGAGATCCGGTCGCTGGAAGCAAAGAGCAGCGCATACACTGACTATGAAGAACGCCTGACGGCAATCAAGGAATCCCTAAACAACGGTGGAATTGTTGAGATGGCGAAGACAAAGGAACTTATCATGAAAATCGATAAGATAATTGTATATCCGGATCGTAAAATAGAAATAATTTTTAACAGGGAGAAGCTGCTGGGTCTGCTTAAAATATACGACAGCACGATTATGGATGGAGAACTGGATGAGAAGTTCTTCCGGATCAGCACCGAATATGTACATACCAATCTGTACGCAGAGAGGAGAAAGGAGATTAACGGGAAGATCCTGAAGCTGTTCAGGGCAAATCCACACATGCAGGAGAAAGAACTGCCGGAACTACTGGGTGTGAGTATGTCTTATATCAGTACTTCTATCCGGGAATTAAGAGAGAGCGGACAGCTGCAGTATCAAAGGGATGGCCGTACGCATACCGGTATATGGAGCGTTCATGATCCATAGAAATATTTAGTACTCTCATACCTGAGATTCCTGCAACCCCGTCTTCATAACCGTCGGACTGCGGATCGGCGTGGAGCGTTACTACTCATATTTTAAACAGTTCGGTCTGCTGGATAGGACGGGGATCGATCTGCCGGGAGAAGCAGGAACTATCATGCATAATGTAGATAACATCGGTCCTGTGGAGCTGGCCACGATCTCTTTCGGGCAGTCTTTTCAGATCACGCCGATCCAGCTTGCGGTGACGGCCTCTTCCATCATCAACGGCGGCAGGCGGATCACGCCCCATTTCGGTGTGCGGGTGGCAGACAACGACGGAAGCAATTCTCAGGTATTCAGCTATCCGGTCAGGGATCATGTGGTGTCAGAAGAGACATCCGAGACGATGCGCTACATACTGGAGCAGGTGGTAGCGGAGGGAAGCGGCAA
>JAAUYR010000013.1 GCA_014805025.1 Clostridia bacterium
GCCATACAAATTTAGCGAACCGCAGAAAATATTTTTACATTCGTCTATATCTGATAAGCGGTTTCCAACCCATAAAATTTTATTCATCTTTTGCCTCAAATAATAGTTAGTTATTGTTACATATTTGTTTTAAATAAATAATACTTTAAATGCTTGTCTGGCGCAAAAATTACAGTGTTTAGGTCGGCAAATTGTAAAATTTATTTAAAACTCTCTTTTATTATAGAACGACAAAAAAGTTGTTTTTTTACGCATTTTCGACAAAATAATTGAAAAAATTTTAAAAGTCGCAGACAAATGTAAATTCTACTCTGCATTATCTACGCCTTTACTATTAATGTTTCACTCTGTTCAAGAAAAAATTAACCAAATATTTTTTCGAAGAAAGTTTCTATATTTTCGTCAAGCGACAAACAGTCAAATTCATAACTTATGTTAGCACCGACAGCTTTTGCCATTGATGAATACAGTTCATCTGCGTCAATTTCGGTTATATATTCTATATTATAACCGCCTTTTACGCACGTTTTATTGTCTGTACCTATTTCAAAAGAAGATTTTACAGATGTGTTATAAAAAACTACTGTTGCAAACGTTTCTTCATCAGAAATTTCAATTTTGCCGCCGACAACTATGTTATCTTCCGTATAATATAAAACAAAATTATCAACTTCAAAGCTTTTTAAATCGAATATTTTTAAAGCAGTTTCTTCAATTTGGGCATAAAACTCATCTTCCGTAACAATTTCATGTTTCAATTCATTTAAGTTAAAATAAATTTTATCATTGTTTTTCAAAGTTAAAGGTAAAACGATTGCAAGACATAAACCTATAAGCAGAAAAATAGCACATACGGAAATGATAATTTTTTTCCTAACTGAATTTTGAGATAAATTACTGTTTGCCGATGTTGCTAAAACCGTTTCGGAAGTAGTCTCTTTTAATTCAATCTCTTTTGTCGAACATATCCTGTCTTTAATATTTTCCCACCTTTCGGAAAAATCTTTAACCTTGACTTCGTCCGCACTTTCTTTCAGCAATTGTTCAATATCCTTATTTTCCATTTTCACCTCATTGGATAATTATAGAATTTGCTCTGTCTATCCCACTTTTACCATCTAAACATAAATAGCCTATTCTATATTGGTCAAGGCCTGTCGCGACTTTAAGATAAGTCCTTGTAGATATAACCTGACCGTTAGCATTATAATAAGTATCTACTTTATATCCGCAACCAACTACAACGTGTGCGATAGTGCTATGATGAGACTTTATAACTTCGTAAGACCCGTTATCCTCACCCGTTACAGCAAACGAGTAATTATCAAGAAATAATGCAACAGGTTTATTATTTTCGACAGCAGATTTATATTTATTAAAATCTAAATTACCTAGGTCTTCCGTTGCATAAGAATAGCCATGGCTATTTACATATGATTTCATACCCTTATGAAATCCATTATAAGTTGTGCCGCCAGTACTGGAATCAGTTTCCATCAAGGTATATAACTCTTCCATTACTGCTTTTATTTCAAAACTTTCGCCTCTGTATTTTATGGCTGTACCGATTTTTACATATGTTTTATAATTAGGAACTAATTCTTCACAAAATCTATCGTAATAACCGATTAAAACCGTTCCGGCGATAACAGCGCAACCAGAATTATCTGTTAGCCTGTAATATTCGGGAACGTCGCCCTTCATACTGTAAGAAGCAGTTTCTTTTGTTGAATAGTAAATAGTTTCGCTTTCGTCTGTAAACGAGCCGGAGCCGCAATATTTTGTTTCGTCATACGAAACCAGTTCAAAGCCCATGCAAAAGTTTGCAGCGACCAAAGCAAAAACAGCAACTAAACAACTTAAAATCTTTTTTTTCATAAATACACCTCGTTCAATTTTCTACCTATAAGACTATTGAACTTGGAGTTTTTTACGAAAACTTTAAAACTTTTTTGTTGTTTGTTTCAATTTGTTTAATGCACGATAATATGTTGAAGATGCCGTACTCAACGGTTTATTAAGCGCTTTTGCTATTGATTCCAAAGATAAATCCTGAATAAACTTTAAAATCATTATTAGCCGCTCCTCTTCATTGAGAGGAGCAATATGCGAAAGAAAAGCTTCTTTCATTACAAATCTTTCAATATTTTTGTCATCTTGAGGAATATCATAAATTTCACTGAACGGCTTTTCGTTTTTATGTTTATCTTTCGCACAGTTAGATGTAATTATGTATAACCAGCCGAGAGGTTTTTCAATGTATTTAAGCGTTGAAGCCTTTTGCCAAATTTTAACCAAAACGTCGTCAACTATTTCTTCCGCAAGATAAGAAGATTTAGAAACAGAAGCCGCTACCACGTAGATAAACCTGCCGTACGCAGCATCAAATCTTTCAAAAGCGGCTTCCTTCCCCTTAGCCATTTCTTTTATCAAACTATTAAATTTTTTGTCGCTTAGATTTTTGGATTTTATCTTCATCTTGTGTGAAATGTTCTCGGTATTATCTGTAATTTCAAATTCTTGAATGAATATTTTACGTAAAGTATAGCATAAAAGAATAAATATGTAAACCTCATTATACAAAAAAGGCTGTATTTAAATACCGCCTTTTTTTAATTTATATATAAGTTAATGCTTTCAATTTAACAAAACCGCCGGATAAAATCGTATAATATAACAACCACCTTTTTACTACATATTTACCCTTGCTTACGGCAGGGGCAGATATGTAGTATTTTTTTACAAAAGGATATTTTTATGCCTTTCATTCAACGATATTCCGACGTTAAAAAGGGCGGTATCGTTTTTACGGGCAATACGCTTGGACTGAGCAAGGCCTCAAACCAGAACGCACCCGGCACGGAAGGTTCGATAGGCGCGTTTACAAGCCTGAATTCCGCTTTGCAGGTTGGCACGTTCCCGGCAGGAACTACGCTTGACTATACCCAGAACGGTTCGCGCGCGGTTTTGAATATGCCATCGGGCTCTACAGTGCTGTATGCCGAGCTTGTCTGGGGCGGACTTTTCCGCTCGTCGGCAAACAATATTTCGGCGCTTACTAATAATAACGTTACGTTTACCACTCCGCTCGGTACTTTCACCGTAGCGCCCGACCCCGTTACCGCACAGAACTTCAACATTGCCGCCGACAACATTACCGTAGGTTTTTACGTAAGAACGGCCGACGTTACCGCGCTTGTGCAAGCCGCGCTCGGCGGAACTTACGCCGTTCAGGGAGTTCCGGCACTTATAGAAGCGCTTGACAGCCGCACGGCGGACACCAACCACGCGGGCTGGACCCTTGCGGTTGTCTACGAAAACGCTACTCTGCCACTCCGAAATCTTACCGTTTGGAGCGGCGGCGCGGTTGTTTCGCCGAACACGGGCAGCACCACTATTACCGTTACCGACTTTCTTACTCCCGAAGTTTTACCCATAACGGGTAAGATTTTTGTTTCCGCACAGGAGGGCGACGCAGTACTCACGGGCGACAGTATGTTGTTCGGGCAGAGCGTTGCCACACTTACGCCGCTATCCGGCCCGAATAATCCGCAAAACAACTTTTTCGTTTCGCAGATAAATAACGTAAACGGTACTCTGGATACGACTGGCACGTTCGGCATGCGCAATGCGAACGCGGCGGCAGGAACTAACACTACGGCTTGCCGTCAGGGCTGGGACATTACTGCCGTAGACGTTTCAAGTAAATTAGCGGCGAGCCAATCGAGCGCCGTTATACGCTTTACCAGCGACGGTGACTTGTACGTTCCCAACGCGCTTGCGCTGCAAATAGACAGCAAGGGCGCAAACCTTGAAGTTACCAAGTCTGCGGACAGAACTTTTGCCGAAGTCGGCGAGGAAATAACTTACACGCTTGTTATAGAAAACACTGGCACGGTAGACGCTTTGAACGTTACCGTAAACGATATGCTTCCGCCCGAAACTACGCTTGTAGACGGTTCTATTACCGTTAACGGCGTAGCGTACGCAGGTGCGCTTCCCGTCGTTATTTCAAGCATATCCGGGGGGCAATCGGTTACAATAGCCTTTAAAGTTACTGTAAATTCTTTGCCGGCAGTTAACCCAGTTTTCAATATTGCGAGGGCCGACTACGAGTTCTTCCCGTTTGCCGGATACCCTGCAACGAGTTTTTCAAACTCCAACCCCGTTGCCGTGTATATAATATCGCGGCAAACGACTATCGTTAAAAGCGTAGACAAGGCTTTTGCGGTAAAGGGCGATATTCTTACCTACACCTCGCAAATTACAAACACGGGAAGCGTTCCCGTTACAAGTGTTATATTCAAGGACGAAATACCCGTGGGAACGACGTTTGTAAACGACTCGGTAACGATAGACGGAGTAAGCTTCCCCTCTTATGACCCTCAGACGGGATTCTTTGCGGCTAACCTGACGCCGCAGGCAAGCGTAACCGTAATCTTTCAGGTACAAATTAACTAAGGAGAATTTTTATGATAATACCCAACCAATCGAATATTGCTTTCAATTACGTTCTGCCCGACGGCCAGACTATCGCCGCAGAGCTGGACAGCAATATCGTTAATACGGAGGTTTTAACTTACTCCGTTCCCAAAATAAAGAGCGGCGATAAAACGTTTTTGCAGGAGGGCGAAACCTCGGAGCATACCGTCGTTATAACAAATAATTCGCAAACGCGGCTCTTCGACCTCGTTTTAAGGGATACTATGTCAAGCGGCGCAACGTACGTTGCAGGCAGCGTTACCGTGAACGGCGTTTCACAGCCGACTTACGACCCCGTTGCAGGCTTCCCACTGCCTGCGCTTGACCCCGGTCAGGCAGTAACGGTAACTTATACGATACAGGCAAACAACCCTATGACGCAGACGCCCGTAACCGACTTCGCTACGCTTGACTACACGGTAGACGACCCTGTAAGGGGCAACGTTGACTTTTCTGAAAACACAAATACCGTTTCCGTACAGATTATTTCAAATAGAATTTCTAACGTAAAGAGCGTGGATAAGGCTTACGCAGTCAAGGGCGATACCCTGCACTACACTTCGGTAATTACAAATACCGGCTCGCTTTTGAAGAGCGACCTTGTATTTACCGACCCTATTCCCACGGGAACTACTTTTACCGTGGGAAGTGTAAAAATAAACGGCACGGCTTACCCCTCTTACGACCCTCAGACGGGCTTTGCGCTGCCAGACCTTGCCGTAGGTGATGCTGTAACGGTAGAATTCGACGTAACGGTGAACTGATATGAAAACTATAATCAATATATCAGTCGTAACGGATAACTCGGGCGAGCCGCCGATAGTGATTGAGAGCAACCCCGTAACTACGGTTATAAGAGACCCTGCGCCCGTACCCGTGATTACGAGAATTTTCTATTGTCTGCCCTGCGACTGCTGTTGTTGCTGCTGTTGCGACTGCTAAAAATATATGCGGCAAGCCCTCAGGGGCTTGCCGCAATTAAATTGCGTTCGATAAAATCGAAATAATTTTTTATATTGACCGCACCGCGGTTTGATTTGTACCATTCGTACGAGCGTTTAAGCCCTTCGCCGAGCGGCAGCAAATCCGGCATTAATTTGTTTTGCGCCGTAACGTCCAGCTCGTACTCATAATTGTAAAACGGAAAATAATTGCGCTGTTCTATCACACCGGAAACCGATACAAAACGTGCAGACTTGCCCATAACTTCATAACAGCTTCTAACCCA
>JAAUYR010000014.1 GCA_014805025.1 Clostridia bacterium
CACTCCGTGCGCGTGAGCCGGCAGAGGTAACTTTTTCGGGTGCAGGGCCAAGTAGATAGCGCACTCCGTGCGCGTGAGCCGGCAGAGGTAACTTTTTCGGGTGCAGGGCCAAGTAGATAGCGCACTCCGTGCGCGTGAGCTGGCAGAGGTAACTTTTTCGAGGATAGAGCCGCGCGCGAAGGAAGTTACTATCGCCTGGCGACGCGCACGGAGTGCGCTATCTACGGGGGAGGTGCCGCGCGTCATGCGGCGGTGATTTCGCCGGTGTATTCCTTCCAGGCGCCGGACTCGTAGAGCCACATCGTGCCCGACTTCGCGCCGGCCCCGATGGCCGGGCAGTCATTTACGAGGTAGTAGATGCACCCCTCTTCGGGTTCGGGTGCCGTGATGGAGTCCCAGAGCCTGAGACGTTCGGAGTCGGCGGCCGCCGCCTCCCCTTCGCCGTCGATCCAGATGTGGCAGCTCCCCTTCAGGGCCAGGGCGTCCCAGATCAGGATACCGCTCCGCGAGGCCTCGTGACCCTGCATGCGGTCTTCGAAACTGTGTTCCGCGCTGTAGACGTAGTGTACCAGCCGGTCTTCGCCGATGAGGGCGCCGCTGTGGCTCCAGCCCAGGCGGTCGAGAGTCGGTTCGCGCTTGATCTCGATGTCGCCGAAGACGGTATGGAAATTCGTGACCGACCATCCTACGGAGTTCACCTTCGTAGTGATCTGGATCTCGGGATGGTGGGAGAAATCGACACACTGTATCTGCTCCAGGAGATCCTTTCCGGCGAGCAGCAGGGCCGTCTTCGGCACGTCTTCGCCGGTGAAGAACATCTTGGCGAGCGCGATGATCTTTTCGACGGTCCAGCGTCCCGAATGCTGCAGCTCGCGCTTGAACTGCCAGCGGAGTCCCTCCGTGCTGTAGATGGTCTGCATCCCGAGGTTGGGGACATTGACCTGAAACTTCCCGGCGCGCCCGGCCCAGAGGGTACGGTTGCCGCGCACCTTGAAGTTCGCGATGGCCTGTTCCGCCACGATTGCCTTCGAGAAGGGGGTGCGCTTGCGCTGGCTCTCGAAATAGTCGGACACCACCTGGTTCATACCCCTCTTCTGGAGGTAGACGCGGGTAGGCTGGGGCACGATCAGGTCGGGGTCCACCTCCTTCTGCGTCTCGTAGAGTGAATTTGCGAGGAGCACCACCTTCGTGCCTCCGGGTACGGTAGGGAGCGTAGTCACCTCGTCGTCGGGTGAACTGCGTCGGCCGTTGACGGCTCGTACGATGGGGCATCCGGTAGCAGCGTCGTGTCCCACGACAAAGAGCATGAGGGGTTTGCCGGGAGTTATGTTCGCGCCGTTCTGGTCATATCCGTCGATACCCTTCACGAGCAGCGTCGCGTACTGGCGGGGGAGGTTTTCCTCACCGGCGCGGAGAGGGAGGATACCCTGGCTCTGTCCCCCCTTCAGGTCGCTGGTCAGCGTCAGTGTCGACTTCGGTTCGTCGATCATGAAATGGTCCACTTCCGGACTGTTCACCTTCACGCGCTTCGCGCGGAGCATGAGGTTCATGAGCGGGGTGTCATCGCTGTTGAAGCGGAAGAGCTGTTCGTCGATATTGGGTTCTACGAAATTGCCGGCATTGATGCCGCCGGCGGCATTGGCGAGCGCGCTGACGGTAGCGGGCTGCCCGGGGAAAGTGCTTTTGTTCATAAATTTAGAATTTAGAATTTAGAATTTAGAATTTAGAATTGAGTCTACCGCGGCAAAGCCATGGAACGGAGGCTTTCCAGCCTCCGCCCCCGTGCGTCAGGCCAGCGCGGCGAGGTCGAAGATGGAGCTGCAGCGGGCGCTGAGCGTGCCGCCTGCCGGCATACGTCGCTCCCGGCTTCCTTCCGCTTCGCTGATGATCTGCCGGATGGCCGAGTTACGGTTGTCGCGGATGATGTCGAGAAGCGTCTCCGCCCCCATCTCCTTCACCAACCTGTCGAGTTCCGCGTGGTGCGGGTCGGTCACTCCAGCAGTTTCCGGAGCAGTCTCTCCACTATCTTCAGCAGCGGCTTCGCCTTCTGCGGCACCAGTCGTTCCAGCAACCGGAGCATCAACGTCACGTTCTCCGGCGACAGACGCTCCAGCGTCTTCTTCAACAACTGTAGGAGGGGTTTCACATTCTGCGGCAGCGGGGTCTGAGCCGTCTTGCTGGGGTTGTCCGTCTTCAGCAGCCTCCAGATCGTAGATAACGTCTTCATTAACTTCATTCATGGAAATGGTTTTTTGTGATTACGTCTGCAAAATTACACCCAACGCCGAGGGATTGCCCCTTATTCTGGTCACTCCTGCTTGTGGGGCCTCACGGGGGGCTCACGCAAAGGCCGCAGAGGTGGTGGGAGCGCAGGGGGCTTGTTTGGAGGGCGCAGTGGGCCTCACGCTGAGAGGCGGAGGGGCAGAGGGCGCAGAGGGAGTCTTGTTTGGAGGAGCGCGTGGACCTCACGCAGAGGCCGCAGAGGTGGTGGGAGTGCAGGGGGGCTTGTTTGGAGGGCGCGGGGGGTCTCACGCAGAGTGGCAGAGCTCANGCNNAGGGCGCAGAGGTGGTGGGTGCGCAGGGGGGCTTGTTTGGAGGGCGCANAGGGGNGCTGCGTTAGCCCATGGAACGGAGGCTTTCCAGCCTCCGCCGCGCGCGGCAGATGGTAACTTTTTCGAGTGCTTTGCTGATTCGGCTTATTCGCGCGCAGGAAGTTACCATCGCCTGGTGACGCGCACGGAGTGCGCTATCTACGGGGCTCTGCCGCGCGGAGGGAAGTTATCGTCTGCCGCGCGCGCGGAGGAGGCTAGAAAGCCTCCTTTCCATGGCTCTGCCAAGTAGATAGCGCACTCCGTGCGCGTGAGCCGGCAGAGGTAACTTTTTCGAGGGCTCTGCTGATTCGGCTTATCCGCGCGCAGGAAGTTACCATCGCCTGGTGACGCGCACGGAGTGCGCTAGCTACGGGCTGTGCCGCGCGAGGGAAGTTACCGTCAGCCGCGCACGCGAGGAGGCTGGAAGCCTCCTTTCCATGGCTGTGCCGGGTGCGGCCATATGCCGCGCGGAGTGCGTTGGCTGTGTGGAGTGCCGTTGGATAAAGCTTTAAAGAAATCTTTTATGTTCAGAAATTTGGAGGAAAAGAATTTTATGTTTAAATTTGCATAGAGATTAAAAATTCTTTTATTTTTGTAATTTCAGATGTGCTAATTATGGACCATACCTCTATGCTCTTAAAATCCAATATGAGCATGAAAGCCGCTACAACCCTCGTGTCTTCTAAAAATCAGGGTTGTTGGAATTCAAGCATCCATTGCAGTTATTATTCCCTTTTGCAGATGATGATGTATATGCTGGTTGATGTTAAGCGACCACCTTGTTCGATGGAGAATATAGTAAACAAAGGCGATACTCATATGAGAATTAAGGAAGCGGTGGTCTTGGAGATCTGTTCACCAAAAGAAAGGGTCAGTTTCATAACCGGATTCGATATGCTGAAGCGAATGAGGGTAAAGGCAGATTATACGACAGAACAATTCTCTCAGGAGATGTGTTTGGAATTAAAAGAAAAATCAGAGAGTTTGAGAAACAAGGTCGTATCTTATTTTAAGAAATGATGGAAGAAATCAAAAAGGATATGTATAAGGCTTTTGATGAGCTGTTGGCTAAATATGCATCGATTGGAATACACTATGAATATTCGGGTGTGTATGGTAGTTTTTTGGTTTCCATAGATACCTCCGGATTAAATGATTCGGCATTGGATTCTTTTTCAGAACTATTACTTAGCATTATCAGCCGAATGCAGGAGAAATACGGGGAGGAAGCACCATTGTTCTGCCTTAATGAAGAATGGTTTTCCATGACATCGGACGCGCAGCCATACGTTAGGAAAAGTAAGGAAGAAAACAGTAAGGAAATCGAATGGTCTAACGCGAATGTATATAGGTCGATAATCAGGATGCGTCAACTGCTATGCTCACAGACTCCTGGGCGTGTATCGTCACATTGACCATTCCCGGGGGGCTCACGCAGAGGCCGCAGAGGTGGTGGGAGCGCAGGGGGACTCACGCAGAGAGGCGGAGGGGCAGAGGGCGCAGAGTAGCTTGTTTGGAGTGCGCAGAGGGAGCTGCGTTAGCCCATGGAACGGAGGCTTTCCAGCCTCCGCCGCGCGCGGCAGATGGTAACTTTTTCGGGGGCAGAGCCAAGTAGATAGCGCACTCCGTGCGCGTGAGCCGGCAGAGGTAACTTTTTCGAGTGCTTTGCTGATTCGGCTTATTCACGCGCAGGAAGTTACCATCGCCTGGTGACGCGCACGGAGTGCGCTATCTACGGGGCCTGTCGCGCGCAGGAAGTTACCATCGCCTGGTGACGCGCACGGAGTGCGCTATCTACGGGTCCCTGCCGCGCGGAGGAGGCTGGAAGCCCTATTCCTCTGCGCCCTCCGCCACTCCGCCACTCAGCGTGATAACATTTTGATTTTGCAATCTCAATTCTTTTTGCTATTTTTGCAAACCACTTAATAATTCAACTTTCGCAAGCTTCAGTTGAAGGTTAAGAGGTTATAAGGTTAAGAGGTTATAAGGTTAAAAGGTTAAAAGGTTAAAAGGTTATAAGGTTAAGAAGTTAAAAGGTTAATCAGGGAATAATCTTTTTCTATTGAAATCATCCTCTTTCCAAGTATCATTTAACCCTCTAACCCTCTAACCCTCTAACCCCTTAACCCTCTAACCCTCTAACCCTTTAACCCTCTAACCCTTAAGTGAGCCTGCGAAACTTAAATTTCTCAATATGATTCAGGAACTCAAAGATTTCAATAGGAGATTCGTGGCTGAGAAGGGCTACGAACGGTTTGCTACCAGCAAATACCCCGATAAGAAGATCGCTATCGTAACCTGTATGGATACGAGGCTCGTGGAACTGCTCCCCGCGGCCCTCGGGTTGCGCAACGGCGACGTGAAGATTATAAAGAACGCGGGAGCTACCATCACCAATCCGTTTGACTCCACTATGCGTTCGATTCTGATCGCTGTATATGAATTAGGTGTCAACGAGATAATGGTGATCGGGCACACCGGTTGCGGTGTGCAGGGCATGGATGCCGAGGAGATGCTCCACCTTATGAAGGAGCGCGGGGTCAGCGAGGAACATATCACGCTGATGAAGCACTGCGGTATCGACCTCAACAGCTGGCTTCACGGTTTTGAGGATACGGACGATGCCGTGCGCGAGACCGTCGACCTCATCTCGCGTCATCCGCTGATGCCTCCGACGGGTGTCAACGTGCAGGGTTTCGTAATGGACACGGAGACAGGCGCTTTGCGCTCCATCTGTTGATTTTGACTTAATTCAACTTTCGCAAGCTTAAGTTGAAGGTTAAAAGGTTAAATGGTTATAAGGTTAAGAGGTTAATCAGGGAATA
>JAAUYR010000015.1 GCA_014805025.1 Clostridia bacterium
AGACGAGGTTATGATTTTTGTTTATAACGAAGAGAACGGCACTTTGGATACTATCGAGGACGAGGCGCTTTTGAACGAGGTTTTCGATTTTTATATCAGCGAAACCGAGGGCGAGGAAGAAGGCGGTCTGGAAAACTAAATTTATTAAAATTTATTGCAAATTGCAGCCGTACGGGGTATAATATAGCCGTATGGCTGTATTTTTTTCGTCAAATTCCAGGGAAACTGAGGCGCTTGGGCAAAGCTTTGCAAAAACTTTAAAGCGCGGCGACGTCGTAATATTGAACGGCGAAATGGGCGCCGGCAAAACGGTTTTTTGCAAGGGCGTTGCGCGCGGACTTGGCATTGACGACGAAATTTTAAGCCCGACTTACGCGTACATGAACGATTACGACGGCAAGCTTTATCACTTTGACTGCTACCGCCTTAAAAGCGGCGCGCAGGCGGAAGCTTTGGGGCTTACCGATTATTTTTACGCGGACGGCGTATGCCTTATTGAGTGGGCGGAAAATATAAAAGAAGTTTTGCCGGAGCACTGCAAAACCGTGAGCATTGAAAAGACGGGTAAGGAGGAGAGGCGGATAATTTATGAGTAATTTTCTGGGAATAGACACTTCCTCGCGCTATCTTACCGTAGTTGCGCAAAAGGGCGAAAAGGTAGTTTTGCGGCATATACCCGACTGCGCTATGCAGCACTCCGTAATCTTAATGGACGAGATAAACCTTGCAATGAACGAAGCCGGTCTAAAAGCGGAAGAGTGCGACTTTTTTGCGGCGGTTACCGGCCCCGGCTCGTTTACGGGTATCCGCATAGGCATTGCTACCGCGAAGGGATTTGCCGTAGCTTTGGGCAAGCCGCTACTCGGCGTAACCTCGTTTGAACTATTAGCATATAATGTGAAGAGCCGAAACTTTTTAACGGTTATCGACGCGGCGCATTCGCACTACTACGTTTGCGGCTTTGGCAACGGTATTGCGCCGTCGTATATGAGCGGCGATGCGGTTAAAGCTTTGAATTTGCCGCTGTACGGCTTCGAGGATTTGCCGCTTGAAAACTATACCAAGGTAGACGTTAAAAACTGTCTACACCCCGTAATATGCTTGAACGAACGCAATTTATCGGACAATATCGAGGCCCTTTACGTGCGTAAAAGCCAGGCGGAGGAGGCGCGAAGTGGAAATTAGACCCTGGAAGTACGAGGATATTTTAAGTATTTCCGAAATGGAAAAAGAATGTTTTCCGCAAGAGCCGTGGAGCTTTAAAATGCTTGCTTCCAGTTTCGAGACGGACAGCTTTTTCGGCGTGCTTGCCGAGGATGGCGGCGAGATTATCGGCTACGGCGGAATAACCGTTGCAGGCGATACCGCCGACATAGACAACATTGCCGTTACCGAGCCTTACCGCTGCGGAGGGGTAGGAACTCAGCTTATTTTAAAGCTTTTGGAAGTTGCTAAATCGAAAAATGTAAACAAAGTTTTTCTGGAAGTGCGCGTTTCAAACTCAGTTGCAATGGAGCTGTACCTTAAAAACGGCTTCAAGGGGACATACGCGCGTACGCGCTATTACTCGGACGGCGAGGACTGCCTTGTAATGGTAAAGGAGTTATAGTATTTTAATAGACGGTAAATTCGTTTCCTACAAAAGAGTTGGCGAGGGGAAAGACGTGCTACTATTGCACGGCTACGGCTCGAAAAAGGAGAGCTTTTACTATCAGTTAGAGGCGCTGTCAAAATACTATAAAGTAACCGCGCCGGACTTTCCGTCGTTCGGTTTAAGCGAGCCTTGCGGCGAGCCTTGGTCTGTCGGGGACTATGCCGAATGGCTTAAAAAATTTATAACTTACTGCAAGTTGGAAAAGCCGCATATAATAGCTCATTCCTTCGGAGCGAGGGTCGCTATAAAGCTTTTAGCCGAGCAGCCCGAGCTTTGCGACAAGCTGATTTTAACGGGCGGCGCGGGGCTTGTAAAACCGCGTTCCCCCCGATATATGCGCCAAATAAAGGCTTACAGACGGGTAAAAAAGCTGTTTCCGAAGTTTGCCGAAAAGCATTTCGGGAGCGAGGAATATAAAAAGCTTTCGCCGGTAATGAGGGAAAGCTATAAAAAAATAGTCAACGAAGATTTAAAGTGTTGCGCCGAAAAAATCAAAAACAAAACGCTGCTTATCTACGGCGAAAACGATACGGTAACTCCGCCGAACGAAGAGGGCGAAACGTTTAACAGGCTCATTGCGGACAGCCGTCTTGAAATTATGCCGGGCTGCGGACACTTTTGTTTTTCGGAAAACTATGAACTTTTCAACAACAAAATTTTAACTTTTTTATCGGAGAAATAATGGGCATTTTTATTTCCGTTCCCAAGACAATCGAATGCGTTATATGCGCGCTCGTATTTTCGGTGCTGTATTGTGCGTGCTGTTATAAGCCGCTCGGAATTTTGCAATCCTTAGGATACGGCGGTAAAAAGCTTTTCGGTTGGAGCAGGAGAAAGGCCAACCTTACGTTTACAAGACACACGCTGCTTGCAATGCTATGCGCGCTGGCTTCGGCGGTTATTTCGCTTTGCTTTTCGTTTGCGGGGGAATGGTCGGGGGTAATAGGGCTTTCGGCTTACGTGATTTTGTTTGCGCTGTACGTTTGGGCGGATAACAAGGTTGCGCTGCGCTCGCCGGCTTCACCTACGCCGCGCTTTAAAAGGCTGTATGCGGTTCTGTTTTTGATAACGGCGATTTTTGTGTATCTTGCGGTAACGCTCTTGAATTTCGCCGACGCGGTCTGGGGCAACAGAGTTTTCAGCATTTTAAGGTACTGTCCGCTTTCGGTGTTTCCGCTTCTGATAATTCCGATAATTATGCTTGCAAGCCTGCTTGCCAAGGTTTACGAAGTTCCGCACAATAAGTCGTTCGTTAAAAAGGCAAAGAAAAAACTTGCCGCGTCGGATATAAAAGTTATAGGCATTACGGGCAGCTACGGCAAGACCAGCACAAAGCAGATACTTACAAAAATTCTTTCTCAAAAATACCGCGTGCTGTCAACGCCGCGCTCGCATAATACTCCGCTGGGGCTTGCGCTTACGATAAACTCGAACGGACTTGAAAACTACGATATTTTTATTGCCGAAATGGGCGCGCGGCACCTGGGCGATATTGCAGAGCTTTGCGAGTTCTGTCCGCCCGATTACTCGGTTATAACGGGCATTTGTCCGCAGCACCTTGAAAGCTTTAAGACGGTTGAAAACATAGTAAAAGCCAAGGGCGAAATTCTTTCGAGCACCAAGCAAAAGGCGGTAATTGCAGACGACTGTTTTAATTTATTCGAGGCATATCCCTGCACCAAACTGCATTGCGACTGCATAAAGGACGTCGTTTGCGGCCCCGACGGTTGCAAGTTTACTTTGACTTTGGGCGGCGAAAGCGCCAAGGCGCAAACCAAACTTTTGGGTAGGCACTCGGCCGATAATATCGCGATTGCGGCAAGGCTTGCGTACGAGGTCGGTATGAGCCTTCAAGAAATTGTTTCGGCAATTGCGGAGCTTGATTATATAGAGCACAGACTTCAACTTATAAAGTCGGGCGACGTCAACATTCTCGACGACGGCTACAACTCGAACGTGAAGGGCGCTGCCGCGGCTTTGGAAGTTCTGAAAAGCTTTGACGGCAGAAAGATAGTGGTAACTCCCGGGCTTGTCGAGCTGGGCGTTCTCGTAGAGGAGGAAAACGCTTTACTCGGCGCAAAGCTCGTAGGTTTAGACTTGGTTATTCTTGTCGGCGATACGCTGATAACTCCCGTAAAGCAGGGGTATCTGTCCAACGGCGGCGACACGGATAAGCTGGTTTTAAAGCCTTCGCTTGCCGCGGCGCAGGAAGAGCTTAAAAAATATTTGCAAGGCGGAGATACCGTTCTGTTTCTGAACGATTTGCCCGATATTTATTAGATAAAATTTTTAAATCACTAAAGCTGAAAAATAAAAGCCGAGGTGATTTTTTATGCCTAAAACAATAGCCGTGATATTCGGCGGAGTTTCAAACGAAAACGAAATTTCAGTTATAACCGGCACAATGTGCGCAAACGTTTTAAAGAGCGGCGGCGAGACCGCAATACCCGTGTACATATCGCAAAAGGGCGACATATATGCAGGGGAATTGCTTGCCGACATAAACAGTTTCAAGGGGCTTGGCTATGCGAAAGCGCCCAGGGCCGTGGTTGCCAACGGCGGCGTTTATACGCTTGACAAGCGCGGTAAGTTTAAAAAGTTCAGTAAAGTAGACGCGGCGGTAAACTGCTGTCACGGCGGCTCGGGCGAGGGCGGCGCGGTTTGCGGACTTTGCGCGCTGGCAGGTATTCCGCTTGCAAGCGCCGGGGTATTCGAATCTGCCGCGTTTATGGATAAATACATAACAAAGCTCGTGCTGTCCGCGCTGGATATCAAAACGGCTAAATATGCGTACCTTGACCGCGATATTACCGATTACCCCACTAATATGCCGGGTTTTCCGCTTATAGTAAAGCCCGTGAATCTCGGTTCGAGCATAGGCGTTGAAAAGGTGGAAAACCACGAAGAGCTGAAAAGCGCGGTGGACTGCGCGCTGATTTACGACAGCGCCGTAATAGTTGAAGAATACCTCAAAGACAGACGGGAAATTAATTGCGCGGCGTATTTCAAGGACGGGGAAGTTATAACCTCGGAGTGCGAGGAGGCTATGTCCGGAGGGGATATTTTAAGCTTCGAGGATAAGTACGCCGGCGGCGGTAAATCGGTGTTGCCTGCCGATATACCCCCGAATATGGCCGAGTTAATTAAAAATATCACTAAAAAAGTGTACTCAAAGCTGAATATGCGCGGCATTGTGCGGTTTGATTTTATAATCAGCGGCGGCGAGGTTTATCTGAGTGAAGTTAATACCGTGCCGGGGTCGCTTTCGTATTATCTTTTGTCGAGCGGCTTCAAAGATTTTTACCGCGTGCTGAAAGACGTTATTGCGCAGGCGGAAAAAGATTACTCCGCAATAAAAAGCAAAAAACTGCTTACGACGGGAATTTTGGAAAACGTTACGGCAAAAGCTTGTAAATTGGGCAGAAAATAAGATATAATTTTACTGATGAAAAAAATTAAAATGATAACGCCGCTCGTTGAAATGGACGGCGACGAAATGACGCGCGTGCTTTGGCGCGACATTAAAAAAATTCTGATAGAGCCGTACGTGGAGCTTAAAAGCGAGTATTACGATTTGGGGCTTACCCACCGCGACGAGACTTGCGACGAGGTTACGATAAAGGCGGCGGAAGCGACAAAGCGGCTCGGCGTTGCGGTTAAGTGCGCGACGATTACCCCCAACGCTCAGCGCGTGGAGGAATATAAGCTGAAAGAAATGTGGAAGAGCCCGAACGGGACTATCCGCAGAATTCTGGACGGCACGGTGTTCCGCGCGCCCATTCTTGCAAAGGGCATAACTCCGTATGTTCCCGGCTGGACTAAGCCCATTGCCATAGCAAGGCATGCGTACGGAGATATTTACAACTCCGTGGAGGATAAGGCGGAAGAGGGCCAAAGCGCGTATCTCGTTATTTGCGACAAAGACGGCAAAGAGGTGCGGCGTAAGCTTGTGCACGAGTTTAAGGCCGGGCCGGGGATAGTGCAGGCGGTGCACAATACCGATAAATCTATTGAAGCGTTTGCGCGGAGCTGTTTTATATTTGCGCTTTCCGAAAAGCTTTCGGTATGGTTCGGCGCTAAGGATACGATATCAAAGACGTACGACCACCGCTTTAAGGATATTTTTGCGGATATTTACGAGCGCGAGTTCCGCGCGGACTTTGAAAGTGCCGGGCTTTACTATATGTACACGCTGATAGATGACGTGGTTGCGCGAGTTATGCGCAGCGAGGGCGGAATACTTTGGGTGTGCAAGAACTACGACGGCGACGTTATGAGCGATATGGTTGCAACGGCATACGGCTCGCTCGGAATGATGAGCTCGGTTTTGGTTTCGCCCGACGACAAGTACGAGTACGAGGCGGCGCACGGCACGGTAACTCGGCATTACTATAAACACTTAAAAGGCGAGGAGACTTCGACAAACTCTGTCGCAACGATTTTTGCCTGGACGGGCGCGCTCAATAAGCGCGGCGAGCTTGACGGTATTCCCGAGCTTTGCAGTTTTGCCAAAAAGCTTGAAAGGGCAACGGTCGAGACGATAGAAAGCGGTTTTATGACGGGTGATTTGGCGCCGCTGTTTAAGCGCGAGGGCGTTGCCGTTAATAAACTGAATTCAAAGGAATTTTTAAATAAGATAGCCGAAAAACTTTAATGAAAAAAGCCGCCTGAGGGCGGCTTTTTTAAACGTTTAAAAGTTGTTCGCGTGTTACGCCGGAATAGTTTATTACGGCGCATTTTTCGTATCCCGAGGCCGGTGCGATAAGATAGTCTGAAAGGCACTTTAACTTTATTCCTTCGGCGGCGGCTTTTTGCTTTATCTCTTCGTCGTTTTCCGCCTTGGGGAACTCGGCTATAATATGCAGTCCGCTGCCCGTATCTTTAACGTTGCAGACGTTTTGCAGCTTTTCCAAAAGCAGGCCTCTGACCCCTCGATAGTGGTTTTTAAGACGGGATAAGTGCCGCTCGAAGTATCCGCCGTTAAGCATTGCCGCAAGCGCCTTTTGCTCGAATAACGGCACTATATTAGCGGAGCTTTCAAAAATTTGCAGGTATTTTTCATACAGCTTCGGCGGCAAAACCGTGTACCCCATACGCATAGACGGAGCAAGGCTCTTTGAAAATGTGTTCATATAAATTACCTTTTCGGGGCAGAGCGAAAAAGCGCATTGCAGGGGCTTGCCGACAAGGCGGAATTCGCTGTCGTAATCGTCCTCTATAACGTATCTGTTTCCGGCCCTTGCCCAGCTTATAAGCCGCGAGCGCGCAGAAGCCGGCATAACCGCGCCCGTAGGGAACTGATGCGAGGGCGAAATATGCACGACGGTTGCAGGGCTTTTTTCTACTTCGTTGAGGCATATCCCGGCTTCTTTCACGGAAATCGGCAAAATTTTTGCGCCGTTTAAAAGATAAGTTGAGGATATTTTTCCGTAGCCCGGGTTTTCCACCGCGAAGATATTTTCTCTGCCCAAAAGCTGAACAATAACGCCGTAAAGATGCTCCGCGCCGGCGCCGATTATTACGTATTTCGGGTCGACGATTATGCCTCTGGCGCGGTATAGGTACGCGGATATGGCCGATTTAAGCTCAAAATCTCCGTCGCAGGGCACGCGCTCCAAAAGGTGCTCGCCGCAGTCGGCAAGCACGCCCCTTATAAGCCTTGCCCAGGTTGCAAACGGGAAAAGCGAGGCCGGGGTAGAGCCTTTGACAAAATCAATTTTAAAGCTTTCGACGGGCGGCGTGGGATAAGCAAAAGTCGAGGGCTGGGTAGCGTGCGCCGAATACGCGGTTATATCTTCCACAAAATAGCCGCTCCGTTCACGGCTTGAAATATAGCCCTCGGCAAGCAACTGCTCGTACGCGAGCTGAACGGTTACGACGCTTACTCCAAGCTCCTCGGCAAGCGCGCGCTTTGAGGGCAGCCGCTCGCCCGGTTTAATTCTGCCCTTTAATATTTCGCCGCGGATAGCGCAGTAAAGGTTATAATATTTGTTTTTTCCGCTTAAATCGAAGTTGAACATCTGGTATTAAAAAAAAGTTATAAATTGATTATGATAATAATATCACAAGGTGCTATAATAGTCAACGATTTCAAATTGAGAGGCAGTTAAAATGAAGGGCTTTAAAAACAAAAAAGCGTTTTTTACCACCAAGTGGATAACTTACACCGCTGTGCTTACGGCGCTGGTTGTGGCGACTTCGGTAATTCCGCCCGTGCCTATCGGTACTAACAACGTTTACTGGTGCGACGGGATGATACTTTTGGGCGCGTATTTAATGGACCCCGTTTCGTCGTTTATAATAGGTGGGCTCGGCTCGGCGCTGTACGACTTCGGCGTGGGGCACGTGCATATGGCGCTGGCCTCGCTTGTAATTCACGGGTTACAGGGCGCGGTGACTTCGGCGCTTTTGCATTATGCGTTCAAGCGGTTCGGCAAAGAGGTGGTGTTTGCCGTGGTTTCGGCTATCGTCGGCGGACTTATAGTTATAGGCGGCTACTTTTTGTATTATTGGGCGTTGGCACCGCTGATTACGGGCGACAGCAAGTACGGGTTTTTGTATGCTTCCGACCGCGTTTTGCGCAACGTTTTGCAGGAGATTATCGGAATAACGCTTGCGACTTTGGTCTGCTACGCGACGACTTTTAAAAAGCAGCTTGAAAAGAACAACCTTTTGCCCGATTTCAAACGCGAGGTTTTAAAGCCAGAAGAGACACAAGAGGTTTTAAAGCCCGACAAACCCGAAGAAAATGTTTAAAAATGCCTGAAAAGCGCTTTACAATTTATAAAAAGTCTGTTAAAATAGCAAAGCTATAAAATTTCACACTCGGGGAGCGGGCGCTCCGTGGCGGTAAAATCTTTCAATGCCGCTTTAAAGCGCCGTAAAAGCCGCGTCGCCGGGGAGGTAGAACGGAGGAAATAAAATGGCAGTTATATCAATGAAACAGCTGCTCGAAGCGGGCGTACACTTCGGGCACCAGACGAGAAAATGGAACCCCAAGATGTCCAAGTACATCTATGCGGCACGCAACGATATTCATATTATCGATTTGCAGATTACCGTTGACCTCATCGAAGAAGCTTACAAGTTCGTTTGCGAATCGGTTAAAGAGGGCAAATCGGTTCTTTTCGTCGGCACCAAAAAGCAGGCTCAGGACGCTATCAAGGAAGAAGCAGAGCGCTGCGGTATGTATTACGTTAACTCGCGTTGGCTCGGCGGTACGCTGACCAACTTCAAGACCATTCGCTCGCGTATCGACAGAATGATTAAGATAGAAAAAATGGAGGCAAACGGCGAGTTCGACCTTTTGCCCAAGAAGGAAGTCGCTAAACTCAAAGAGGAGTTCGATAAGCTTCAAACCAACCTCGGCGGTATCAGGGAAATGACGAGACTCCCCGGAGTTATGTTCGTCGTTGACCCCCACAACGAGGATATCGCGGTTGCCGAAGCTCGCAAGCTGAACATTCCCATCGTTGCTATCACCGATACCAACTGCGACCCCGACCTTATCGATTACGTTATCCCCGGTAACGACGACGCTATCCGCGCCGTAAAACTTATATCTTCGGTTATCGCAAACGCGGTTATCGAGGCTAACCAGGGCGAAACACCCGTTCTTCCCGATTTCAGCGACGAAGAACCCACTTCTATCGAAGAGGTAGTTGCGGCGGCGGAGGAAGCTCCCGTTGAGGAAGCGCCTGCCAAAAAGACCGTAAGAAAAAAGAAGACGGAAGAAGTAAGCGAAGACAAGGAAGTTAAGGAGGACTGATTTTTATGGCATTCACGGTTAAGGACGTTATGACTCTGCGCGACAAGAGCGGCGCAGGTATGTTAGATTGCAAAAAGGCGTTGACCGACGCTGACGGAGATATGGAAAAGGCTGCCGAGCTTTTGAGAGAGCGCGGCATTGCAAAGGCTGTTAAAAAGGAAGGCAGAATTGCCGCAGAGGGCGTTGTAGGCGCATACGTTTGCGCAAAGTGCGGCGTTGGCGTGCTGCTTGAAATCAACTGCGAGAGCGACTTCGTTTCCCGCGGAGAGAAGTTCCACGGCATAGTTGAAGAGGTTGCAAAGGTTGTTGCAGAAAATAAACCTGCCGACGTTGAAGCGCTTAACGCTTGCAAGATAGGCAAAGAAACCGTTAAAGATTATATCACCAACCAGACGGCTGTTATCGGCGAAAAGATTTCTATCCGCCGTTTCGAGATTTACGAAACCAAGGGCAAAATCGAAACCTATATTCATATGGGCGGTAAGGTCGGCGTTATGGTCGAGGCTGTTGACTACAAGGCAGGCGCAGAGGAAACTTTGCACGATATAGCTTTGCAGATTGCTGCGGCTAAGCCCGGTTACGTTAATCCTTCCGAAGTTCCCACCGAGGTTTTGGATAAAGAAAAGGAAATTATGCTCGTTCAGATGCAGAACGACCCGAAAAACGCAAACAAACCCAAGGAAATTCTTGAAAAAATCGTTGCAGGTAAAATGGGCAAGTTCTATTCCGAAAACTGCCTTATGGAGCAGGCTTTCGTAAAGGACGATTCGCAGAAGGTTTCTCAGGTTGTAGGCAACAAGTTCAAGGTTGCAAGGTTTGTACGCTTCGAGATGGGCGAAGGCCTTGAAAAGAAGAGCGAGAATTTGCAGGATGAAGTGGCTAAGCAGATTGACGCAATGAAGAAGTAATTAAAACGCATATAAGCGGCGCATAACTTTGTTGCGCTTGCGTTTCCCTTGGGTCATTTACGCAAAGTAAACTCCCCGTCGGGAAGCCGCGCGCTCCTCGTTCTGCTTGCTTCTAT
>JAAUYR010000016.1 GCA_014805025.1 Clostridia bacterium
TATTTCTGAGTGTAGCTTTCGGTTTGCTTTACAAAAGCCTTTGAAGATAAAACCAGTACTCCGGCAACTATTACGAGCGCGATATCCACGAACACGTAGGAGTTGTAAGCCGCGCTGTACAGCCATAAATTTTCAAAGCCCTCGTTAAGCGCGTTTGCGCTGAAAGCGAACACGCCCGATAATAGGTGCGCGGTAAATCTTAAAGAGCCGGTAATAAGCGCGCCGAGCAGGAATTTGACCTGAGGGAATTTAAGAGCTTCAAGCTGTTTGAATACGCCTGCGAAGGCAACGAACGAGAAAGCGATGGGGTAATCCAAAAGGAACTGCGCCGGGTGAATTATGTACGGGTCCTGCATAGCTTGCATAAGCCCGTATATAAAGCCTATAAGCAGTCCTTTTTTAGTGCCGTAGATGTACGCGTACAGCATAACGGGGAAGAGCGAAACAAGCGTTACGCTTCCGCCGAAGGGCATATCCCAAAGCTTTACGTAGGAGAGAACAAAGCTCATTGCAATACAAATTCCGGCAAGCGCAATGCTTCTGCTGTCAAACGGGGTTTTGTCCTTTCTGCCGAGGATAAACGCTGCAACGACTGCGGCAACAATTAAAACGGCTGCGGAAACGTACAGAGCGACTTGCTCAACGGTGCCGTAATCGTTGTAATAACCGTCGTGGGTGATGTGCTCGGAATAATATATTCCGATAGTAACCGCCGCGGCAATAACTCCGACGCCGCACAGCGAGCCGAGTGCAATTGCAAGAGGTTTGAAAACGTGGGGCTTCTTTCCTGAAACGATAAATAAAACTATACCGCTTACAAGCGCTACCGCAAACAGCGTGAGGAGCGGAACGAGAACGTAATTTATAACGTCGGCGTTCAGGTACTTGTCTTCGAGGTATCCGGGGTTCGTGCGCTTTACGAGCTGTAAAACCAGCATAATTATGCCGAGTACAAGCGCGTAGCCTGCAAACGCTATGACGCTGTACTTCACGTATTTGACGAAAATAACGCGCTTTGCAAAGTACAAAACTACGCCTGCGACAATAAGTGCGGCAACTACGGCTACGGTCAGCCACAGTGCGACGGGTTCGGCTACGTCGAAAGCGTAGCCCGAGAGCAGTGAAAAGTGAAACATAAAACTCCTTTTACCGTCGCGAAATAGAAAAGCGCTCCCTAAATTACGGGGAACGCCGAAAATTCTCTTTGGTCTATCGCTCAACAATTACGTTGCCGATTCAAAGGGTATAATCTCAGCCTGCGCATATACTTCGCATCTCTTTGTCGTGTTTACGTTTTTGCTTCGGTCACATACTTCGTTGTATGCTCCCTTGCAAAATCCGCACACTCCGCGACCTGCTCGTATCTGCGCAGGCTGTCGCGGCTTGAAATGAGAAGGTGTTTACGCAAGCACCCCCGACGGTATATTAAATTTAGTGATTAAATATTATATCAATTTTGGTGCAAAGTCAAATAAAATGCTGTATAATATAAAAAACGTTTCAAGAGGAAGTTATGGGATACGATTTTTTTGCGTTCATGGACAGAATGAAGTATATAAAGCGCTGGCAGCTTATGCGCTCGGTACGCGAGGAGAACATTATGGAGCACTCGCAGCAGGTTGCAATGTTCGCGCACGTGCTAGCCGTTATTAATAATAAGGTATACGGTGGCAGTGCGGACGCCGAAAAGGCCGTTTTATACTCGGTTTATCACGAGTGCAGCGAGGTTATGACGGGCGATATGCCTACGCCCATAAAATATTTCAACAATTCCATACACGGTGCTTACAAGGAGCTTGAAGACAAGGCCTGCGACAAGCTTTTGAATACTCTGCCCGAAGAGCTGAGGGGGGAGCTTGCGCTTTCGGTAAAGCCCGACTGCGACAGCTTGGAGTACAAGCTTATGAAGGCGGCGGACAGGCTTGCCGCGTACGTTAAGTGCCTTGAAGAGCTGCGCTGCGGCAATAAAGAGTTTTTAAAGGCGGAAAAATCAATTAAAAAAGATTTGCTGTCGCGAAAGATGCCGGAGGTGGAGTACTTCTTTGAAAAGTTTATCCCGAGCTTTAATCTGACGCTCGACGAGCTTGAAGGAATGGAATAAAAAAATAAATCTCCGCGCCAATACGTCGGCGCGGAGATATTGATATTTAATTTTGAGTTTTGAAATCGCCTCCCCACGGAGCACCGTCAGGTGCAAAGTGGCGTAACACCGCGCGGCTTTCCCCATGCCGCTAATAAGTCCGTGTTCCGGAATCAGATTTCACCAGTAAACTTGTACATTGGAGTTTACCTTCCTTCTTTTTCTATGGTTTTAGCGTAAGTCAACATATCCTTACCTCCTAAAACATAGCCCTTTTTCTTATCATATAGAGGCGGCGCTTACTGCCGCTTTTAATTAATTTAACCTTGACCCGCTTTCGCGGCTACGTACCTTTCATAATAATTACTCCAAATTAGTGTGCACAACTAACATTTTTTGTAATTCATTTACTTTTTGTACTTTCATTGTACCACACAGTTTTGATTTGTCAAGACTTTTTTTAAAAATTTTTTTGAAAAGAAAAATCATTTTACCGCAGTAAATAAAAAATGCTTAACTTTTCGGCTTTAAATGAGTATAATGTGTTAGTTGCTAAAACACGGCTTTACATTTCGGCTACGCTCAATGTAAGGTGCAGGCAACAGCGTAGCTTTCTTAATTCACTTAAAGGAGAAGGTTATGTTTGAAGGAAATTCGGCGCTCGGCTTTTGCATGGTGCTGGCAATAGTTTTGCTTTCCACAAAATTTTTGGGGCTTGTGTTCAGAAAGCTCGGGCTTCCGCAGGTGCTCGGCTATATTATTGCCGGTATAATCGTTGGTCCTGCAATTTTCGGGGATTTTTGCGGATTTTCGCTTATCGGGTTCGAGGGCAAGGATTATTGGTGCTTTTTACAGCTGCCCGAGGAAAACGCTCTTTCGATATTCTCGAAAATCGGCGTGTTGTTCCTGATGTTCTCAACGGGACTTGAAACTAACATTAAAGAGCTTAAATCGGCTGGACTTGCGGCAACGCTTATAGCGTGCGCCGGTGTAGGTGTCCCCATGGCGTTAGGCATTTTGATATCGCTGCCTTTCAGCGAAATCGGCCTCGGCACGGCTAACGTTTACAACTGCGTATTTATCGGCGCGATACTTACCGCAACTTCGGTTGCAATTACCGTTTCGGTTTTAAAGGAGCTCGGAAAAATTAATACCAAGCTCGGTACTACCATAGTTTCGGCGGCGATTATAGACGACGTTATCGGTATAGTAGTGCTTTCCATAGTTACCGGCATTGCAAAAGCCGGCGACGCGAGCGACCTTACCGGTTTCGACTGGTTTAAAGCTCAGTGGTGGGGCACGGTAATTTTGATTATCGCGTTCTTTGTAGTTGCAATCGGCCTGGGCTTCGGTATATCAAAGCTGTTCCGCTGGCTCGAAAAGAAGTGGCCCAACACTCACAGGCTTCCAGTGTTCTCGATAGTGGTTTGCTTTGCTTACGCCTGGGCTGCGGAAGAAATTTTCGGCGTTGCGGATATTACCGGCGCGTTCCTTGCCGGCATTATACTTTCAACGGCGCACCGTTCGTCCGAATATACCGATAAGAAAGTCGAAGTCAATACTTACACTATGTTTGCGCCCGTATTCTTTGCGAATATCGGTATTACCAGCATTTCGTTTTCGGAAGGCATTTCCGGCTGGCTGTTCCTGTTTGCGGCGCTTGCGGTGCTTTTGGGACTTATCGGCAAAATCGTCGGCTGCGGCGCGGTTGCAAAGTGCTTTAAATACAGCTGGCGCGAAAGTGCTATTGCCGGCGTCGGAATGATGGCGCGCGGCGAGGTTGCGCTGATAGTAACGGGAAAGGCAATAGAATCGGGCTTGCCCGGCGAGTTCATGCTTATGACGGTGCTGTTGATTCTGGTATCCTCTATTTTGACGCCGATACTTTTAAAAGTGCTTTACGGCAAGGATAAGAGCGGTGATAAGCCGGAGGAAGCGCCTCCTGCCGTCGTTGAAAACCCTGTTGAATAAAAATATAAGCGGCGCGAGCAAATTTGCTCGCGCCGCAATTTTTATATTCAGTTTTAATTAATGCGAAAGTATCCAGCTTTTAACGTAATCGCGCGTAACGGGCGTAACGTTCTCAGTCGGATATTTTGAATTTTTGCCGCCGTAGGTGTAGATAAAATATCTGCCGTCGCTCGTAATATACAAAGTCTCTTCATAGCCGCAGGGGTCGCCGGGTGCACCGTAGGTGAATTTTTTGTCTATCGTAGAAGACGCGGTGTCGTAAATAACGCCGTCAATATCTTTACACATAAACCTTCACTCTCCATAGGTTGCAAGTATGTGTCTTGCTATGGGCTTATAGTATCATATAGATATTTTTATGTCAAATTAAAATATTTTATCCCGATTAATTTGAAAAAGTTTGTTAATTATCACGGCTTTTTGTTAAAACCGTTACGTTTTTTATATAATTGTCAACTAAAATTACTTGACAAAAATATTTGTCGGTATTATTATGTTGGCATGAATAAAATACAGTTTATGCGACTGTGGGATATTTATAAGGGGCTTTTGACCCCTACTCAGCAGGAAATTACCGACTTGTATTTCAACCTGGACTTAACCGTTTCGGAAATCGCTCAGGAAAAGGGAATTTCCCGTCAGGGCGTTTCCGAGTGTCTTAAAACCTGCAAAAACCAGCTTGAAGACTTTGAAGAGCGCCTGCACTTTTCAAGAAGAATGACCGAATTATCTGTATGGGCGGAAAGGTTCAAAGGTAACCACCCCGAATTTACAGAAGAGTTCGACGAATTTTTACGTATTTCAGATAAGGAATATTAACGCAGAATACAGACGGAGTTGAAAGATGGGAGCGTTTTCATCGTTATCCGAAAGGCTTAATCATATATTTTCCAAGCTGACCAAGCGCGGCAGACTTACGGAACTTGAAATTAAAACGGCCATGCGCGAGGTTCGCGTTGCGCTTTTGGAAGCGGACGTAAATATTCAGGTTGCTAAAAAGTTCTGCGCGGACGTATCCGAAAAGGCCGTCGGTCAGGAAATTTTAAAGAGCCTTAACCCTGCTCAGCAGGTCATTAAAATAGTAAACGACGAGCTTATCGCGCTGATGGGCTCGACAAACCAAAAGCTCAACGTTGCGCCCAAGCCGCCCACGGTCATTATGATGTGCGGACTTCAAGGCGCGGGTAAAACCACGCTTTGCGGCAAGCTTGCGGTACTCTTGAAAAAGAGCGGTAAAAAGCCGCTTTTGGTCGGTTGCGATATTTACCGTCCTGCGGCCATTAACCAGCTTAAAGTTGTCGGCAGAAACGCCGGCGCGGAAGTGTTTGAAAAGGGCACTCAAAGCCCCGTTAAAACTGCAAAGGAAGCGGTAGAGCATGCGCGCTCGATGGGCTTCGATACGGTTATAATTGATACCGCCGGCAGACTTGAAATCGACGAGCCGCTTATGAAGGAGCTTGAAAACATCTGCGCCGCGGTGGAAGTTTCGGAAATTCTTTTGACCGTAGACAGTATGATGGGACAAGTTGCCGTAAACGTTGCAAAGACCTTTAACGAGCGGCTTGAAATAACGGGCGTAATTTTAACCAAGCTCGACGGCGATACTCGCGGCGGCGCTTGTCTTTCGATTAAAGCCGTTACGGGCAAACCCATTAAGTTTATCGGCGTCGGCGAAAAGCTCAGCGATTTAGAGCCGTTCTATCCCGACAGAATGGCGTCGCGTATACTCGGCATGGGCGACGTTTTAACGCTTATCGAAAAGGCTCAGGAGGCAGTCAGCGAAGAGCAGGCCAAGGCCATGCAGAAGAAGATGCTTGAAAACACCTTCACTTTGGAAGACTACCTCGTTCAGTTCGAAAGTATGAAAAAGATGGGCGGTGCGCAGGCGCTGCTTGCAATGATGCCCGGTATGGGCGGCAAGATAAAGGCCGACGATATCGACGAAGGCCGTATAGAGCGCACAAAGGCGATTATCCTTTCAATGACCAAGCGCGAAAGGGTAGAGCCGTCTATTATAAACTCTTCGAGGAAGAAGAGAATTGCGGCAGGCTCGGGCACGAGCGTGCAGGAGATTAACCAGCTTTTAAAGCAGTTCGAGCAGACAAAACTGCTTATGAAACAGCTTAAAAGCGGCAAGCGCAGGTTACCGTTCTGATACGGTTGACCCCCGAATATGTTTGAAATAATAAAATAATTTATATTTTTTAGGAGAAACAAAAATGGCAGTTAAAATGAGACTTACAAGAATGGGTGACAAGAAAAGCCCCTTCTACCGCGTAGTGGTAATCGATTCGCGCAAGGCGCGTTCCGGCGAGTATATCGACAACGTCGGATACGTTGACCCCCTTAAATCGCCTGCGGAAATTCATATCGACGTGGAAAAAGCTAAGGACTGGCTTGCAAAGGGCGTTCAACCCACCGAGACGGTTAAAAGCTACCTTGTAAAGGTTGGCGCAATGGAGCAGAGCAAGAAGTTGTCTGCACCGAAAACCAACGATAAAAAGAAGAAGGACTAATTTTGAATTGGGGCGCAACTATCCCTTAATTAACGCGCCCGAGGGAGCAATTTTATGGATAATAAGGTTCAGGAACTTATTAAGTTCGTAGTGGAAAGTTTCGCTGAAAAAAAGAGCGAGATTGAGTACGTTGTAGAGGAAAAGGAAAACGTAATAGAAGTTACCGTTTTGCTCGATTCAAGCGATATGGGCAAGGTAATCGGCAAACAGGGCAAAATCGCCAAGTCGTTAAGAACCCTGGTGAGCGCGTCCACTCCTCGCGACAGCAAGCGCTACGTAGTTGAAATTAAGGAAAAGGCGTAATAGATTTTCGCGCAATTCTTCTTTACGAATTGCGCGAAAATTTTATTAAAGAAATTATGGAAGATTTAATTGCAGTAGCAACGGTATTAAAGCCCCAGGGCATACGCGGCGAGGTCAAGGTTAAAGTTTTTGTTGACGACGCGGAGGATATGAAAGCGTTTAAGCGCGTCATTATAGACGGAGCGGAATACTCCGTTTTAAGCGTGCGCGCTTCGGGCGAGTTTGCCTATCTTGCGTTAAAGGGCGTTGCCGACAGAAACGCGGCGGAGCTTTTGCGCGCAAAGGATATCAGCGTTTTGCGAAAAGACATGCCCGAGCCTCCCGAGGGCAGGTATTACATTGCCGACTTAACGGGTTGCAAGGTTGTTGCCTCTTCCGGCGAAAGCCTGGGCGAGGTTATTTCCGTAACCCCGGCAAGAACGGATATTTACACGCTTGTAACTCCCAAGGGCGAAGTCAGCTTTGCCGCGGCGGACGGAGTTATCGAAAGCGTAGACGTTGAAAACAAGACTATTACCGTAAACAAAAAAAGATTTAAGGAAGTTTCCGTTTGAAGATAACCGTTTTAACGTTATTCCCCGAAATGTTCGCGCCGCTGTTTCAGAGCGTCGTGGGCAGAGCGGTGGAAGCCGGAAAACTTAATATCGAAATTATAAACATCCGCGACTTTGCCGAAAACAAGCACTCAAAGTGCGACGACTATCCTTTCGGCGGCGGTGCCGGCATGGTAATGATGCCCCAGCCCATAGGCTCGGCGATAGAGGCGGCAGACCCCGAACACAGGGCGCGCAGAATTTATCTTTCACCCAAGGGCGAAACGTTTAAGCAGTCAAAGGTTTTCGAGCTTGTAAATTGCGAAAATTTACTTTTGCTGTGCGGTCATTACGAGGGCGTTGACCAGCGCGTTATCGATTTGTATATCGACGAAGAAATTTCTATCGGCGATTACGTTTTAACTGGCGGCGAGCTTCCGGCAATGGTCGTGTGCGACTGCGTTGCGCGGTACGTTGAGGGGGTCATATCCGACGGCTCGCTCGTGGACGAAAGCTTTGCCGGCGGCGGACTGGAATATCCGCAGTACACGCGGCCGTCCGACTATAAAGGGCTTAAAGTGCCCGAGGTTCTGCTTTCTGGCGACCATAAAAAAATTGACGACTGGCGGAGGGCGGAGAGCGAAAAGCTTACAAAAGCGCGCCGCCCCGACCTTTCAAACGGCGGTAAGTTATGAAGCAAATACAGTGGTATCCGGGGCATATGACCGCGGCAATGCGAATGATGGAGGGACATATAGCGCTGGTTGACGGCGTTATTTTTGTGCTGGACGCGCGTTGCCCCGCGGCTTCGTTCAACCCCAAACTTAAAAAGATGGCCGGAGCAAAGCCCGTTTTATACGTATTGAACAAGGCCGACCTTGCCGACGAGCGCGTCGATATTTTATTGAAACGCATAAGAGAACAGGGTGCGACCGTACTTAAAATAAACGCCGTAAATAACGCTTCGCGGCGTGATATATTGGGGGCAATTGAAAAAATCGTTGCCGAAAAGCGCGAAAGAGCACAAAGCAAGGGTCAGAACAAGGTGTTCCGTTTTATGGTTGCAGGAGTGCCAAACACGGGCAAATCCACGCTTATAAACCTGCTTGCAGGCAGCCGCCGCGCAGAAACGGGCGACAAAGCCGGAGTTACGCGCGGAAAGCAATGGATACGCTCGGACGGCTTCGAGCTTCTGGATACCCCAGGAACAATGCCCCCGGCTTTTGAAAACCAGTACCTTGCAAGGCACCTTGCATACGTTGGCAGCATCAACGACGATATCCTCGATATAGACGATATCGCGCTGGAACTTTTAAAGGAGCTTGCCGAAAAGTACCCTGCAAGGCTTGTGGAAAGATACGGGGATTTGGGCGATACACCCCTGAATATGCTTGAAACAGTGTGCAAACGCAGGGGATTTATGCTTCGCGGCGGCGAATACGATTACGAGCGCGGCGAGCGCGCAGTTATAGACGATTTCAGAAAGGGCAAGCTCGGAAGAATTACTCTTGACAGCGCGGCCGACGTTGATAACTGTAAATTCTGAATTACTATGGATAAGTTGAAGTTTGAAAGAGAACTTTTAGAAAGCGGTTACAAATACGTATGCGGAGTTGACGAGGTCGGCAGAGGGCCGCTTGCCGGGCCCGTCGTTTGCGCGGCGGTAATAATGCCGCTGGAAAGTATTATCGAGGGCGTTGACGACAGCAAAAAACTGACGGCAAAAAAGCGCGAAAAACTTTCCGATGAGATTTTGAAAACGGCAATTGCCCACGCAATATGCCGCATTGAACCGCAAATTATAGACGAAATAAACATTCTGGAAGCTACAAGGCTTGGAATGAAACGCGCAATCGAAAGTTTATCGGTTGTGCCCGATTTTGTTCTGACCGACGGCAATATGACGCTGGATATAGCTTTTCCGCAAAAGAGTATTATAGGCGGCGACGGGCTGAGCTATTCAATAGGCGCGGCCTCGATAATAGCAAAGGTTTACCGTGACAAGCTTATGGAAGATTACGACGCGGAATACCCCGAGTACGACTTTGCAAGCAACAAGGGCTACGGCACGAAAGCGCACTGCGAGGCTCTGTCGCGCAAGGGGCTTTCGCCCATTCACCGCAGGAGTTTTACCAAAAGATGGCAATGAATCACAATAAAAAACTCGGGCAGCTTGGCGAGAAAAAAGCGCGGCGGTATCTCAGGCTGCGGCTTTGGAAAATACTGGAAAAGAATTACAGGTGTCCGTTCGGGGAAATAGATATCATTGCTAAAAAGGGCAAGGTTATAGCATTTATCGAGGTAAAAACGCGGCTTTCCGACGCTTACGGAGCGCCGTCGGAGGCGGTAAACGCCGAAAGACAGCACCGCTACGTTAACTCGGCTAAATATTATTTTTCGGGCAAAACAATTGACTGTACCATAAGATTTGATATAATAGAAGTGTTCAGGGGCAAGCTTAATCACATAGAAAACGCGTTTGAAGCGTAAGGAGTAATTATTATGGAAATGCGAGGTTACGATTTATTTGCAACGGCAAACCGCGAGGTTTCGATACGCGTAATACCCGGGCATTTTGCAACCAGGCATTCGCACGTAAACTACTGCGTGGACATGACCGGTATAAAATCGCAATTGAATTCCGCAAAGGCTGCGGCAAAGCTTTTATCCGATTATTTTACGTCGACACCCGTCGATACGATAATTACTCTGGACAGAATGAAGATGGTCGGCGCGTTTATGGCTAACTACCTTTCGTCCTCGCACATTAATCTTTCGCAGAATATCGCGGTAATAACACCTGAAATTTCCAACGAAAAAATGCTGCTCAGGGATAACTTTCTGCCCTACATAAAGGGCAAGCGCGTTCTGCTTTTGACGGCTTCGGCAACTACCGGTAAAGACGTTAAAAACGTCGTTGAGGGCATCAGGTACTACGGCGGCGAGCCCGTCGGCGCGGCAACCGTGTTCGGCGGCGAATTCGAATGCAGCGTGCCCGTGGTTAAAATTTTCGGAGCGGAGGACGTACCCGACTACCGCTCGGACGCACCCGTTGACTGTCCGCTTTGCAAAAAAGGCGTAAAGGTCGACGCAGTTGTAAATTCTTACGGATACAGCAAAATAATTTAAAAGGACGGCGTACATAAAATGAATAGTTTACTTGCTTTGTCGGACTTTCCGCACTGGTTAGTTCCCGTTTTGGCAATTGCGGCACTGGCTGTTATGGCAATTGTAATTGCCTCGGTTATTACTGTTAAAAACCGCAAAAAAGCTAAGCCCGTACAGGAAGAGACTCCGGTAGTTGAAGAAGCTCCGGTAGTCGAAGAAGCTCCGGTAGTTGAAGAAGCTACCGCAGTTGAAGAAGCTCCTGTGGTTGAAGAAGCTCCCGTGGTTGAAGAAAAGCCGCAGGTCGCTGAGGAAAAGGCGACGGAAGAGTTCGGCATTACCGACGAGGACGATGACGACGGGCCGGAAGAGAGCGACGCGGAAGAGGAAGAAGAAACCGAAGTTCTGCGCGGAATTGAAGAGGGCACGGGGCTTGCGATAGTCGTGCGGTATAAAAAATCGTTCCTGGCAAAGCTTATACAGTCCTCCGACGAAACGAAAGGTTATTACACTGAAATTAAGAACGCAATTTTAAGCTACGAAAAGACCAAGAGCCGTATCTCCTGGAATTACGACAGCTTTAATTCGGGCAGAAACAAGCTCTGCAAGCTGGTTATGCGCGGCAAAACTCTTTGTCTTTATCTTGCGCTTGACCCCGACGCGTATCAGGATACGAAGTTCAAGGTTGAGCGGTCTATGAGCAAGAAGTTCGAGGACACGCCCTGCCTGTACCGCATAAAGAACCCCAGAAGGGTAAAGTTTGCCGAGGAGTTACTTGGCGACCTTGCAGAAAAATTCCAGCTTGAAAGCGGCGATACACAGACGGTCGACTATTACATGCCCTACGAAACCACCGAAGCGCTGGTTGAAAAGGAGCTTATAAAAGAGCTTATTTCCAAGGAAAAATACGAAGAGTTTATGCGCCGCAGAAGCCTGAAAGAGGTTGATAAAAACCGCCGTCAGTTCGTTTCCGCAGCGGAAGTAAACGCAATACTCGAAGACGAGGTTGCTATAACCCTTATCGAAACCGAGCCCGAACCCGAAAACTCGGTACAATATAAAAAGCGTTACCGCAAAAAGACTATCGTCAATATCGACAAGCTTTCGGCGGAGTTCGAAGCCGGCCAGACGGTTACCTTGCAGTCGCTCAAAGATAAGGACATCGTCGGCAAGGACACCGATTTCGTAAAGGTGCTTGCGCGCGGCACGCTGGACAAGCCCTTGAAGGTGGAAATGCAGGATTATTCCGTTGAAGCCGTCAAGATGATTCTTTTAACGGGCGGAAAGGTCAAAAAGGTCAATTAAAAATTAATTGTGAAAATTGCGACACACCCCTTAAAATGAGTTGCAATTATCAAAAAGATTTGTTAAGATAAAATTCGACTTCGGGCAGTCCTCTGCAAAATTTGCAAGAATGCTTGGTTTATGGAGGTAAAGTTATGAAAGGTTTAGTTGAAGCGATTGAAAAAGAGGGTTTAAAAAAGGAAGTACCCGTATTCAACGTGGGCGACACGGTTAAAGTAGGCTTCAAGGTTATCGAAGGTACCAAGGAAAGAATACAGAATTTCGAAGGCGTGGTTATCGCTAAAAAGCACGGCGGAATAAGAGAAAACTTCACCGTAAGACGTCTGTCTTTCGGCGTAGGCGTTGAAAGAACGTTCCCCCTGCACTCGCCTAAAATCGCAAGCATAACGGTTGTTCGCCGCGGTAAAGTCAGAAGGGCTAAATTGTACTATCTGCGCGGTCTTACCGGTAAAGCTGCCAAGATTACGGAAATCAAATAATTTAATCGTTTTTAAGCGGTACGGTCGAGAGTCGGCCGTACCGTTTTCCGTCTTAAAAGGAGTATACGAATGCTGTCTAAAATTACAAGCTTTGCGCTTTGCGGCCTCGAAGGCGTGCCCGTAGAGGTGGAAACGGATATTAAAAAGGGCATGGTTTCTTACGATTTGGTAGGCCTGCCCTCGGCCTCCGTAAAGGAGAGCAGGGACAGGATAGAGTCCGCCATAAAGAACAGCGCACTGCGTTTCCCCGTAAACAAAATAACGGTAAATCTTGCTCCGGCCGATATCAAAAAGGAAGGCGCGTATTTCGATTTGCCCATTGCCATAAGCATTTTAAAGGCCGCCGACCAGCTTACGGGCGATACCGACGGCATGGTTATACTCGGCGAGCTTGCGCTTGACGGAGCGCTCCGTCCCGTTTCGGGAATACTGCCCGTAATGATTTCCGCAAAAGACAAGGGCTTTACGCGCTTTATAGTGCCTGCGGCCAACGCCAACGAGGCAAGCTATATAGAGGGCACCGAGGTCTACGCGCTCAAAAGTTTGCGCGAGGCTGTCGAATTTATTTCGGGCACGGCTAAGTTCAGCCCCGTTCAGCACCGCGATTTTGCGGCAGGTTGCCGCTCTCAGAGCTACAATTACGATTTAAACCTTGTCCGCGGCCAAAAGGTTGCCAAGCGCGCGCTTGAAATTGCAGTTGCCGGCGGACACAACATCTTGTTTTCGGGGCCTCCGGGCACGGGCAAAACTCTGCTTGCGCGGTGTATTCCCACAATTATGCCCGATATGACGTTCGAAGAGGCCTTGGAGGTTACCAAAATTCACTCGGCCAGCGGCGCGCTTTCGGAAGAGGGCATTGTGTCGCTTAGGCCGTTCAGAACGCCGCACCATACGGCAACGGTAGTTTCGCTTTGCGGAGGCGGCAACGTTAAAATTCATCCGGGCGAAGTTTCAATGGCGCATAAAGGCGTGCTGTTTTTGGACGAGCTGCCCGAGTATTCGCGCAGAACGCTGGAATCGCTCAGACAGCCGCTCGAAGATAAGGTTATAACCGTGGCGCGCTCTGGCGGAGCGGTGACGTACCCGGCGGACTTCATACTTTGCGCGAGCATGAACCCCTGCCCTTGCGGAAACTTCGGCTCGGCGTACTTAACCTGTACTTGCACTCCGGCGCAGATACAGAGCTACAAAAGCAAAATTTCCGGCCCACTTCTCGACAGAATAGATTTGCAGGTCGAAGTGGACGGCGTAAAATACGACGACCTTACGGGCGAAAGCTCAGAGGAAAGCAGCGCAGCCGTAAAGGCGCGCGTGGAAAAGGCGCGTGAAATTCAGCGTGAGCGCTTTAAAAACGAGACTATGCAGGTCAACGCGAACATGGGCGAGCGGCAGATTAAAAAGTACTGCCGTCTTTCGGACGAATGCGAAAAGACGTTAAGAACGGCTTTCGAGGCGTTGCGGCTTTCCGTGCGCGCGCGTTCGAGGATAATTAAGGTCGCGCGGACGATAGCCGACCTTGCAGGCGAGCAGAACATTCTGCCCGAGCATATTTTAGAGGCGACGTCATACAGAAGTTAAGCCGCAGATTTTAAAAAATCTGCGGCATAATTAACGGGGGAATATATATAAATGTATACGGAAGAAGAAATCAACTTAATAGTGCTTTGTTCGTTCCCGGAGCTGACCTATCAGCACAGGTACGAGCTGCTCTCGCGGCTTGAAAGCGCAACTCCCGATTTTACAAAAAATGAAGATGATTTGATTAAAAGCGTTTCGGACGGAGTATATAATAAAGTAAAGGAAAACTTTTTCAGCCCCGGGTACAGAGCGGAAGTTTTAAAGGGCCTTGACGAGCGCGGCATAACCTGCGTTACCGTCTTTTCGGAAAACTACCCCGAACTTTTGAAGGAAATTGATACTCCGCCGCTGGTTTTATACTGCAAAGGCAATTTAAATCTTTTAAACACCCGTTGCTTTGCCGTAGTCGGTTCGCGCAGAACTCCGGCTGCCATGCTGAAAGAATGCAATAAAATCAGCAAACAGTTATCAAGCGCGTTCACGGTCGTTACGGGTCTTGCCGACGGAGCGGACAGCGCGGCAATAGAGGGCGCGCTTGCAAGCGGCAAGGTTATATCGGTGCTTGCTTACGGCTTCGATTACGTCTATCCGGCGTGCAATAAAAGTCTTTTGAAAAAGGTTGAAAATAAGGGGCTTGTCATTACGGAGTTCACTCCGCAAACAAAGGTGCAAAAGCATCTTTTCCCCATTCGCAACCGTATTATTGCAGGGCTTTCGGACGGCGTTCTGGTAGTTTCGGCCGGCAAAAAGAGCGGCGCTTTGATAACCGCAGCTTGCGCTTACGAATACGGCAGAGATATTTTTGCATTCCCGTACGGCATAGGAGTTACGCAGGGCGAGGGCTGTAATTCGCTCATTAAAAAACACGGCGGCTTGGCGGAAAATATACTTGACATATTCTCGCAGTATGGTTTAGACTTTAAAGAGCCTGAAAAAGAGGCGTTGTCTTCGGACGAAAAAGCCGTTTTGGAGCTTGTAAGGGAAAGCGGCGAGGCGTTCGTTGCCGCGCTTGCGGAAAAGCTCGGCAAACAGCCCTATCAGGTGCTTTCGGTGCTTATGTCGCTTGAAGTGAAAGGAAAAGTAGTTAATATCGGCGGAAACAGATATTCGGCGGTTTAAAGGAATAGGTATGGATTTAATTATTGTAGAGTCGCCCTCAAAGGCGAAAACCATCTCAAAATACTTAAAGGGAAAGTACAAGGTTGACGCGTCCGGCGGACACGTCCGCGATTTGCCCGAAAAGACTTTGGGCGTAAAAATTACCGGCGGTTTCGAGCCCAAGTACGAAATTACACCTTCCAAAAAGGAAGTTATTGCGCGTCTTTCGGCGGAAGCCCAAAAAGCCGGCAAAGTTTATCTTGCGACCGACCCCGACCGTGAGGGCGAGGCTATCAGCTGGCACTTGCAGCAGGTTTTGGGGCTTGACGCAAACGGCGAAAACCGCATAGAGTTCAACGAAATTTCGCCTACGGCCGTGCAGAACGCTTTGAAAAAGCCGCGCAAAATAAACGTCAACCTCGTTGACGCGCAGCAGGCAAGGCGAGTTTTAGACAGGCTTGTGGGCTACAAGCTTTCGCCGCTTTTGAATAACCGCATACAGAACGGACTTTCGGCAGGCCGCGTGCAGTCCGTTGCGCTGCGGCTAATAGTTGACAGAGAGCGCGAAATTTCCGAGTTCAAGCCCGACGGCTACTGGGTTATGAACGCGTTTTTGCAGGATACGGGCGCAACTTACGCGCCGTTCAAGGCAACGTACCAGTTCAAAAAGCCGGGAGAAACGCTTGAAAAAGAGCTTGCCGACGAAATAGAACAAAAGGTAAAGGCCGGACAGTTCACCGTAACCAAAATAAAAAAGGGCGTAACAAAACAGCACGCTCCGGCGCCGTTTACAACCTCGTCGCTTCAACAGGACGCTTCGAACAAGTTCGGTATGTCCTCGCCCGAAACGATGTTGGTTGCCCAGCACCTCTACGAGGGCATGGACGTCGGCGGCGACCATATCGCGCTTATAACGTATATCAGAACGGACTCCGTGCGCATTTCAACCGAGGCTCAGCAGAACGCGCTTGAATTCATTAAGACCACTTACGGCGAGGAATTCGCGCCTGCAAAGCCCAACTATTACGCAACCAAAAAGGGCGCGCAGGACGCGCACGAGGCTATCCGTCCCATAAACCTTGCAATAACTCCTGCAAGCGTTAAAAAGAGTCTGGACAGAAAGCATTACAATATATATAAATTAGTTTACGACAGGTTTATCGCCTCGCAGATGGCGGAAGCGCAGTACAACTCTATGCAGATAGAGGCGGAAAGCGCGGGCTATACCTTCAAGGCAAGCGGCAAGGCGCTGCTCTTTGCAGGCTATACCGCGGCTTATCAGGAAGCTCCCAAGGAAAAGGACGGCGACGACGAGGAAAGCGCAAAGCTTTTGCCGCCGCTCAGTGAGGGCGACAAGCTCGATTTAAAAGATTTTTCTAAGGAGCAGAAGTTCACCCGTCCGCCGCTGAGGTATACCGACGCGTCGCTTGTAAAGGCGATGGAAGAAAAGGGCATAGGCAGACCTTCGACGTACGCATCGATAATTTCCGTGCTTACAAAGCGCAAGTACGTTGAAAAGGACGGCAAGTATATGAAGCCTACCGAGGTCGCGTACAAGATTACCGATATGCTCGTTAAATACTTTACCGACATTATGGACGTCGGCTTTACCGCGCATATGGAATCCGACCTGGATAAAATAGAGGAGGGCGGCGTTGACTGGCACAAGATTATAGCCGACTTTTACCCCAACTTTGCCGAACAGCTTAAAACGGCGTCTACCGACGGCGACGAAATAACCGATATCAAGTGCGAAAAGTGCGGCAGCCCCATGGTAAGGCGCATAGGCAAGTACGGCAAATATCTTGCCTGCTCCAACTACCCCAAGTGCTCGAACATAGTCAGCGAAAGCGAGGCGGAAATTTCCTCGGTACGCTGCCCCAAGTGCGGTGCGAACATGGTAGTTAAAAGCGGTAAGTACGGCAAGTTCTTAGCTTGCCCGAACTATCCCGAGTGCTCGTCGATTTTACCTTTCGACGCGGAAATAACCGAAGAGAAGTGCCGCGAGTGCGGCTCGCCCATGCTTTTAAAGAGCGGCAAATACGGCAAGTATTTAGAGTGCACCAAGTGCGCCGCACGCAGACCGTATTCCACGGGCGAAAGCGGTAAAGAGAGCGAAAAGTTCGAGGGCAAGTGCCCCGACTGCGGCAGACCCATGCGCAGAATGCGCTCCAAGTCCGGCAAGATTTACTTCGGCTGCACGGGCTATCCCGACTGCAAGTTTTTAAGCTGGGACGTTGCCACGGGCGACAAGTGCCCCAAGTGCGGAACGTTCCTTATAATGAAAGGCAATAAAATAAAGTGCTCGAATAAAACTTGCGATTACTCCGTTGATTTGCCTCCCGAAGAGAGCAACTCAGAAGATGAAAATTAAGGTCATAGGTGCCGGGCTTGCCGGCAGCGAGGCGGCGTATACGCTTGCCGAACGCGGCGTAGAAGTTGAGCTTTACGACATAAAGCCCAAGTCGTTCACGCCTGCACATTCCGACGAAAACTTCGGCGAACTGGTTTGCTCCAACTCGCTTAAAGGCAGCGACGTTTACCAGAACGCGTGCGGACTTTTAAAAGAGGAAATGCGCGTTTTGGGTTCGCTTACGATGGAGGCGGCGGCAAACACGGCAGTTCCGGCAGGCGGTGCGCTTGCCGTAGACAGGCACAAGTTTGCCGAGTATATTACGGCTAAACTTAAAAGTCATAAAAACATTAAAATTGTCTGCGAAGAGGTAAAAGAAGTTCCCAAAGAGTGGAGCATAATAGCCACAGGCCCGTTGACGAGCGACACGCTTTCTGCAAGTATTTCGGGCATATGTGGGGGGCAATTGCACTTTTACGACGCTTCCGCACCCGTAATTTCAAGGGATAGCCTTGATTTTACAAAGTGTTTCTTCGGCGACAGATACGGCAAGGGCGGCGACGATTACATAAACTGTCCGCTGAATAAAGAGGAATACGATACTTTCGTAACCGAACTTTTAAATGCCGAAAAGGCAGTTTTGCACGAGTTTGACAAGCGCGAGATTTTCGAGGGCTGTATGCCCGTCGAGGTTATGGCGTCGCGCGGAAAAGAAAGTTTAAGGTTTGCAAACTTAAAGCCCGTGGGGCTTAAAGATAAGGACGGCAACCGCTTTTACGCCGTACTGCAACTTAGAAAGGAAAACGCCGTAGGCACTGCGTACAACCTTGTAGGCTGTCAGACGAATTTAAAGTTCGGCGAGCAGAAGCGCGTGTTTTCGTTGATACCCGCGCTGAAAGACGCGGAGTATCTCCGTTACGGCGTTATGCACCGCAACACGTTTATAAATTCGCCCGAATGTCTGAATGCGGACTTTTCGTTAAAGAGCAATGAAACGGTGTTTTTCGCAGGGCAGATTACGGGCGTCGAGGGCTACGTTGAATCTGCTGCAAGCGGAATTTTAGCGGCGCTGCACCTGTACGAAAAGCTGTGCGGACGCACCCCCGTAATACCCGATGATACGACCGTTTCAGGGGCTTTGTCGGCACATATATCGGGGGCAAACGCAAATTTTCAGCCTATGAACGCTAATTTCGGCATACTCAGGCCTGCCGAAAAAACCATAAGGGATAAAAAACTAAGATACGCTTATCTTGCCGAAAGGGCACTAGAAAGCATCAAAGAGTATAAGGAGAAACTGATATGACGGAATTTCATGCAACGACTATTTGCGGCGTAAAAAGAGACGGCAAAACTGCTATCGCCGGCGACGGACAAGTTACCATGGGCGAGAGTGTGATATTTAAAAACAGCGCGCAAAAGGTGCGCAGAATTTACGGCGGAAAAGTAATTCTGGGTTTTGCCGGTTCTGTTTCGGACGCGTTTTCGCTGAGTGAAAAGTTCGAGGGAATGTTAAACAAATTCTCGGGCAACTTAATGCGTTCGGCAGTCGAGCTTGCAGAGCTTTGGCGCTCGGATAAAGCGGTAAGAAAGCTTGAAGCTTTAATGATAGTCGCGGACAAAGACACTATGCTTATAGTTTCGGGTACTGGCGAGGTTATCGAGCCGGACGACGGCATTGCGGCTATCGGCAGCGGCGGCAATTACGCGCTCGCTGCGGCTCGCGCGCTTTATCAGAACACCAAATTTACCGCGGAAGAAATCGCGCAGAAATCACTTAAAATCGCAAGCGAAATCTGCGTGTTCACAAACGACAATATAAAGTGCGAAACGGTATAATGAAAACTCCTTACGATAAAAAATTAATTGCCTGCGTAGTAGCCGATATCGTTTCGGCGGCAGTTTTGATTTCCGCAATTGCAATTATTGTAGAGCGCTTGCCCGTTCCCAGAATAATTACGCTTTTGATGTTCTTCGGCGGCATCATAGGTATGTTTTTAAGCTTTGTTTTAAGTTTCAAATTTACGATTTTAAAATTGAAGTGGAAAAAGCAAAACCCGAATATCACCAAGCGCTATAATTTCAGACCGCAAAACAAATACGAGGACGCTATACGAATTCCCCTTGAATACGACGACGATGCGGCTCACGACGAGCTTGAAAAGCATACCGAGAAATTCCTCGAAACTCTGACATATCCCGAGGGCTTTGAAGAATTTTTAAGGAATTTCAATGCGGAAAAGCGGTTTTTTATCAACGAAAGACGGGAGTATGACGACGACCCCGAGTATTACGAAATAGGCGACATTTATCCCCTTGACGAGATAAAGCAGCTCAACATTGATTTTCTCGTTTTCTGCGACGACTATCACACGCAGTTCAGGGATATTTTGTTTTTTGCCGACGACGAAGGCGGACACTGTCATTTCTTTTTAGATTACGGCAGGGGCGGCGAACCTAAGGTAAAGTTCCTTGACGACGAATCGGATTTGGTGGTGCAGCTTGCCAACTCGTTTGAAGAATTTGTAAATAAACTTGTAGCCGAAGAGGCTGTAAAATAAAGAGGTTAAAATATGGATTTAACTCCCAAGCAGATAGTTCACGAACTCAATAAATATATTATCGGCCAGGACGAGGCTAAAAAGGCGGTTGCGATAGCGCTCAGAAACCGTTACCGCCGCAGCATGCTTTCGCCCGAGCTTCAAGACGAAATCACTCCCAAAAACATTATAATGAAAGGCCCTACTGGCGTCGGCAAAACGGAAATTGCACGCAGGCTTGCAAAGCTTGTAAAAGCGCCGTTTTTAAAGGTTGAAGCCACAAAGTATACCGAGGTCGGCTACGTCGGCCGCGACGTCGAGAGTATGGTTCGCGATTTGGCGGAGTGCGCAATTCGCCTCGTTAAGGAAGAAAAGACCGCGGAAGTCAGCTACAAGGCAACGGCCGTTGCTGAGCGCAGAATTGCAAAAGCGCTTGCCGAGATGAAAAAGGACGAGCGTGGCGAAACGGCAAAGGAAGTTTTTGAGCAGCAGCTTGTGGACGACATTCACGCGGGCAAGTACGATAATACTCAAATAGAAATCGAGGTAGAGGATATCCCCAAGCCCTTGGAGCTTTCCCCGGGCAGTGGCGCGGCGATAGATTTAGGCTCTATTTTCAGCGGTATGGGAATGCACAAAAAAAAGAAGCGCAAAATTTCCGTCCGCGAGGCAAAGAACCTTATTATGGCCGAGGAAGCCGACAAGCTTATCGATAACGACGCGGTCAATGCGGAGGCAATAAGGCGCGCCGAAAACGACGGTATAATCTTTATCGACGAAATAGACAAAATCGCCGGCAAGGAAAACCACGGCGGCGCGGACGTATCGCGCGAGGGCGTTCAACGCGACATATTGCCCATTGTAGAGGGCTGTACCGTAATGACCAAGTACGGGCCTATAAAGACCGACTATATCCTGTTTATAGCGGCCGGCGCGTTCCACGTTTCCAAGGTTGAGGATTTAATTCCCGAGCTTCAAGGCAGGTTCCCCATTCAGGTCGAGCTTAAAAGCCTTACAAAGAGCGACTTTATAAGTATTTTGACCCAGCCGCAAAACGCTATTACTACGCAGTACTCCAAGCTTTTGGAGGTCGACAATATTGACTTGCGCTTTACCGACGACGCTATCGAAACAATTGCGGAAATTTCCGAGGATATAAACACGACTTCCGAGGATATCGGCGCAAGGCGTTTGCACACCGTTATGGAGTATCTTTTAGAGGATATTTCCTTCAACGCGGGCGGCAACGACTATCCCGTTATAACCGTCGAGGTCAACAAAAAATACGTTGAAGAGCACCTTGAAAACATTATCAAGAACCGCGATTTGAAAAAATACGTTTTATAAATCAGGAGAATAATTATGCAGTTTATGTTCATAGCCTTCGGCGTAATTATGTTTATCGCCGTAATTATTACTATTATGAAGGTAGTAAAGGGCACGGGCAACCATACCGGCACTTCGTCGAGTGGCGGCTACCGTGCACCCACGGACGAGGAAACCGCGCGACTTTGCAGAACGCTTGAAGCCGACAAGCTTTACGACATTGCCAAGGGTCTTGAAGACGAGGACGGGCATAAGGAAGATTACAGCAAATGGCTTTCGTATATGTCCGCGGCGGCAGAAAAGGGCTACGCTCCGGCTCAACGCGAGATAGGGCTGTATCATAAATACGACGATAACATGCTTGCGATAAACTTTCTTGAACGCGCGGCGCAGGCAGGCGACGGTAAGGCAGCTTACGAGCTTGCCTACATATACAGGCACGGCATTTCGGGCGGAACTCCTGCAATTGATAAAGACCTTGACAAAGCTTTTAAGTGCGTAACGCCGCTTGCGGAAAAAGGCGACCCCGACGCTCAGAAAGCGCTTGCCGACCTCTATTATTACGAAAAAGACGACGAGAAGTGTGCGCTTAAATGGTATTTAAAGGCGGCGGAGCAGGGTGACCTTGAAGCAATGCACGAGGCGGGCGATTTATACGGCTTTAACGACGAAATGGAAAAGTCCAAGGAAATGTACCTTAAAGCCGCCGAGCACGGTTATGCGGAAGCGGAGTGCTCGCTCGGCAACTACTTTACCGACGTTGAGCCGGACTTGAAGCAGGCGATGGAATGGTATAAAAAGGCTTCCGACCACGGCGATACCTTTGCTTCCTGTCGCGTCGGCGAAATGTACTTAAACGGCGAGGGCGTTTTAAAGGACGCGTACGCCGCGGTTGACTACTTCCAGAAAGCCGCGAGCGAAGGCTCGCTTTACGGCAAATATCTGCTCGGCAAGTGCTATTTCGAGGGCACGGGCGTAACGCAGGACTATAAAAAGGCAATAGAGCTTTACAAGGATGCGGCAAGGTACGACTCCGACGCGCAGTACGCTTTGGCTATGTGCTATCTTACGGGCGAGGGAGTAAAGAAGAGTAGCGACAAAGCCGTATCGTACTTGACGAAAGCAAGCCGCGAAAATGTAGAAGCGGCCTACAAACTCGGAGAAATTTATTATAACGGCGAAGGCGTTAAAAAGGACGAGGAAAAGGCGCGCGAGCTTTGGCGGCGCGCGGCAAGGCGCGGAAACAAGGACGCTGCCGAAAGCCTTAAAATTTACTTCGGCGAGCGCATAGACGATTAAAAGGAATTATTATGATTAACGTACCCAAGGGCACAAAGGACGTTTTGCCCTCTAATTCGTACAAGTGGCAGTTTATAGAAAACACGGCAAAAGAGGTTGCGGCGGCGTATAACTTCAAGGAAGTGCGCACGCCCGTGTTCGAGCATACCGAGCTTTTCCTGCGCGGCGTAGGCGAAACTACCGACGTCGTTAATAAGGAGATGTACACCTTCGAGGACAAGGGCGGAAGGTCAATAACCTTAAAGCCGGAGGGCACTGCCGGAGTTGCGCGTTCGTTTATAGAAAACGGACTTGCAAGCACGCCCATGCCCGTAAAAACTTTTTACATAACGCCCTGCTTCCGTTACGAGCGTCCACAGGCTGGCAGGCTAAGGGAGTTCCACCAGTTCGGTATAGAGGTGTTCGGCTCTAAGTCGGCGCATACCGACGCGGAAGTAATTTTTGCCGCTTCGTCGTTTTTGGACAAGCTCGGAATTAAGAGCTGCGAACTGCAAATAAACTCGATTGGGTGCGGAATATGCCGCAACGAATACAATAAAGCGCTTAAAAATTACTTTAAACCGCATCTTTCGGAAATGTGCGAAACCTGCCGTTCGAGGTACGATAAAAACCCTTTGCGTATGCTTGACTGCAAGGAAGAAGCCTGCAAAAAGATAGCGGAGGGCGCGCCCAAAATTTTAGATTATCTTTGCGACGACTGCAAAGCTCACTTTGAAACTGTCAAGTCGCTTTTGACCGCGCAAGGACTGAAATTTACCGTTAACCCCAACATAGTACGGGGTTTAGACTATTATACCAAGACGGTTTTCGAGTTTGTTTCAACGAATATCGGCGCGCAGGGCACTGTTTGCGGCGGCGGAAGATACGATAATTTATTGGAGCAGCTCGGCGGCACGGCACTGCCTGCAATAGGCTTCGGGGCAGGAATCGAGCGGTTGCTGCTGCTTATGGAAAACACGGGCGTAAAGTTCCCCGAAGAGCAAAAGCCCCTAATATATATTGCCGGAATGGACGAAGAAACGCGCAAAAAAGCGCTGGTAATCGCAACATATCTGAGGGGTAACGGTATTTGCGCCGAGGTTGACCTTATGGAGCGTAGCGTTAAAGCCCAGTTTAAATACGCCGATAAAACGGGCGCGAAGTTCGTTGCGGTAATCGGCGGAGAGGAACTCGCCTCGGGTACGGTCAACGTTAAAAATATGCTTACGGGTAAGACCGACGCGGTTAAATTCGAAGATTTATACACATACTTAAATGCGGAGAAATAATTATGGTTGAAAATATAAACGCTAAAAAATTCGACGAACTCATAAAGGGGGACAAGCCCGTCGTTTGCGACTTTTACGCAGACTGGTGCGGCCCCTGCAAAATGCTTGCGCCCGTAATGGAGCAGGTTTCGGA
>JAAUYR010000017.1 GCA_014805025.1 Clostridia bacterium
CCACTCGGACATAATTATGAATCTACTTATCAGCCGGCTACTTGTACAGATTACGGAAAGACGGTGTTTACTTGTCAAGTCTGCGGCGACGGGTATTATGAAACTGACGGAACTTATCCCACAGGACATAATTACACAAACACAATAACAAAGACTCCCACTTGTACGGAAGAAGGTGTTTTGCACAGCGCATGCGATAATTGTGGTTATTCTTATGATACAACAGTTGCTGCGAACGGGCATAGCTACGGCATATCAGATGTTCAGACGTCAAAAGGTAAAACGACAAGAGTTTATACCTGTAAGACGTGTGGGGCTACATATAAACAAGAGTTGGGCGACCAATATGAAGAAGTATCCAACTATGTAGAATATCTGTTTGAACAGTATAGTCCGTACATGTGGTGGGTATTTCTTGCGGCAGCGGGTATTTGGAGTATAGTCATCGGCGTTATGATTGCCATAGCGCAGAAAAACGAAGAAAAGGAAAAGGCGAAGAAAATGCTTGTGAACTACGTTATAGGTTTGGTAGTTATAGCAGTGATACTTGTCGCTTGTCCTTATTTGATAAGAGGAATAGCCGCTTTGATAACATAACAAGAATTCTAAATAAATTTTCTCTAAACCCCTTGACAAACTCTAAAAAATATGATAATCGTATTAACACGAAAAAAGAATTTTTAGGAGGCTACTTATGAACGAACAGAAAGTCATCGAAAAAGCTAATAGGAGGGAAGCATTAACGGTAGAAGAATTTAAAGTCTATCAAAAAAATGCTAAACCTAAAAAGCCCGTCTACGGTAAATATGGTACGCTTGCAAAACAGTATCTTGAAGAACACAATTTCGGAAAGCTCTTGCAAATAGAGAATTTGCCCGAATACTTACACAGTATAGATAAGCAAGCGGAAGAGATTTACGACACTATGTATGCGAAATTGTCCAATGACGAGCGTTATAAAAGAACTAACGACTTTATGGAAAACTATCGCAGGCAGACTGAAATACAGAAGCTCATAGAAGAAGAAATACTGAACGAGCTTGTGTATGTAGCGTGAGGCAGGAGAAAATTTATGACACGAAAAGAAGATACGAAACAGCGGATTACCCGCAGAAAATACGAAGAACTACATAAGGAAGAGCGGCAAGCCGCTCACAAAGTTTGGGGAACGAGTATAGACCGTTCGCTTGCAGAAGAGATAGACAAATATTTGACCCAACACAATATTAAAAAGGTCGAACTGATTTATGCAGGGTATCAAGCCCTGCTGAATCAGTACGGCTCAAAGAAAAATGAGTAGGAAATCTCGTTTTATTAGCGAGTCTTACTGCCAAAAATTGAAGTGAAACGTCTAAACTTAAAATTAATTTGCTTCATTTAGAGGTTTAATTTTTCTTAAAAAGAGAAACACTTAAATAATGGAGGACTTGCAAATTGATAAAAGAAGTTAAAGTTTTTATGGGTGAAGAAGAACTTACAAGCGATGACATAAAAAAATATATATGTGTAAGCCCTGTTGTGAACGAAATAGTTAATAGAGTTTATTATAGGAACAAGAAAGCAAAATCATATTGATTTTTCGTATAATGCCAAGGAGGAATTATGAAAGAGAAAAGTAAGCAAATAAAATTTGATTTTCCTGTTTACGATAAAATAGACACAAGTTTAACTGATATTACTGCGTTATATTTAAGAGTTTCGACAGATATGCAAGCGCAAGACGGATACGGACTTGATGTGCAATATTCGGCATTATATAAATATTGTACGGCGTATGAGTTAAGTAATCCCGTTGTGTTCATTGATGACGGTTATACAGGTGTAAATGGCAATAGACCTGCATTCCAAAAAATGTTGGAGCTAATGAGTAAGGGGAAAATTAAGTTTGTTATTACTTATAGTCTTGACCGTATAGGAAGAACTCAAATGCTAATTTTGAAATTCCTTAAAGAAGATTGTGAGAGAGCAAAATGCGATTTTCTTGCGGTAAAGGATAATGTCGATTCTCGCAGTAAGCAAACTTATGGGATTTTAATTTCAATTCTTTCTATTTTTGCGGAATTTGACCACGATGCAATAGTGGCAAAACTAACTCTTGGCAGGAAACAAAGAGCATTGGAAGGGTATTGGAAAGGCGGAGGATTACCCCCCTTCGGTTATAAGTACTCAAAGACAGAAAACAACTTAATTGCAGACCCTGACAAAGCCTCGTTAATACAAAAGATTTTTGATATGTACAATACAAATGAATATTCGCCAAGACAGATTGCAGAAGCGTTGGGGATTTCAAGCGATGTTGTGGTTTTCGGAATATTACGTAACAGAACTTATTTGGGGGAAATTACATTTCGTGGCGAACAATATGAGGGCAAACATGAGCGTTTAGTTGATGAGGAATCCTTTAATAGGGCGCAAGAGTTATTACAAAAAAGAGCTAATAAAACAGGCGACTCTCATTATTTGCTTTCGTCGTTAGTTTATTGTGGAAATTGTAATGCAAAGATGCGCTATATGAAGTGGGGTAAGGGTAAAAATCAAAAAACAAAAATAATTTGCTATTCCAAATATCCATCAACGAAAAAGAATTTAGTAAAAGACCCTGACTGTCCAAATTGTATTTATGATGCCGACGAAGTTGAAGCGCAAGTAATAAAAACCATTATGGGTTTTGCGTATAACTACAAGGACGATATAAATAGCAGAATTGTAACGGAAGAAGATATTGTTGCCGGTTTACAGAAAAAGATAGATACGCTTCAAATAGAATATGGGCGACTATTAAATGCTTATAGGAAATTAGGCGACGAGAGTGTATTAGAACAGGCTTCCAATGTTAACGAAGAAATAAAGCGTATTGAACGAGATATTGAGGAAGAAAAAGAAAAGCAAACGATAGCAAAGAAAATTGAAGAAAATGAAAATATGCTGCGAACTCTTCCCGACATGTGGCCGCGAATGACTAACGTCGAACGGCAGGCAGTAATAAAATCTATCGTTAAAAAGGTTATTCTGCAAGACGGCGAAATCTCTGTTGTGTTAAATAAAACTCAATATGAAAAAAATATTTTAGTGAAATAAAACAAGGCGGTATGCTGATACAGCGTATCGCCTAATTTGTTATTGTTGTATGGCAATTTTTATACAAAGGCTTGCAATTGCTCTCAATATATGCTATACTTTAAGCAATAAATCAAGGAAATAGTTTCGCCATACAAGTGTCATTCCTATGATACTCGGCGAAATTAAAAGGTATCTTCGCGACGGCAATTCTTTGAGAGTTTCGCGCTCGATAAGGGATACCGCTTACCAAATATTAAAAGTGCGCGAAAAGCTAGAAGAGGTTGACGAGGAAGTAACTTACGATAAAATCGCCAAAGAAATGAACGTTGCCGTATCCGAGGTGGCGTACGCGCTGGACGCGATTTCCGACCCCGTATCTTTATACGAGCCCGTATATAATAAGGCAGGGGATACGCTACTTTTAATGGACCAGATTTTCGACGAAAAGAACAACGACGAGGTCTGGACGGAAAAAGCGGCGCTGTACGAGGCCATAAACCGTTTGGAGGGTCGCGAGAAAAGAATTCTGTTTTTGAGGTACTTCGAGGGCAAAACCCAAACGGAAATTTCCCGAGAGGTTGGCATATCTCAGGCTCAGGTATCGCGCCTTGAAAAGACTGCGTTAAAGCAAATTAAGACTTGTATTTCGTAAATTAAAAAAATAAAATTATGGCTTTAAAAAAATTGACTTATTAATTTGCGTTTGATATACTTTATAAGCGTGTTGAAATTCAAGCGCAATAAGGCTTAGGCAAGGGCAGGTGAAAAGATAATGTCAACCATAAAAGTAGGCGAAAACGAGTCGGTTGAAAGCGCTTTAAGACGCTTTAAAAGAAAGTGCTCGCGTGACGGTATTATCGGCGACCTGCGCAAAAAGGAGTTTTACGAATCTCCTTCGGTAAAGCGCCGCAAAAAGGCCGAGGCCGCAAGAAAGAGAAGCAAAAACTGAAATTAAAGTCTGCTCGATATAAACTCGGGCGGACTTTTTTCATGATAAAAAAAGTCGATTAATGTAGAATTTCGGAGTATTTATGGACGATATCATTGGAATGGCACGCGCAGCGAAAAAACGGCTTAAAAGTAACTTTTGGGCCGACTGTAAAAAGAATTCGGAAGAAGCCGCCGTCGACGCGAAGATAAAAGGCATAAGCGAAATCAAAGTTAAATCACGACTGAACGACAAGGTTAAAAGCGAAATCAAAGGCGAAAAGCAGGACGAGTTCTATTTAAAGGTAAAGGAGCTGTTGGATGCCGAGGGCGAAGTTTCCGACGCAATAGGGCGACTTACCGATAAAGAGCTGTACGAAAGTTTGAGCTACGAGGAAAAGCAACGCTATAATTTGCAGCTCTCCGCAAAGTATTTAAGCGCCCTGCAAAAATATAAAAAGGAAAAAGAACTCGAAATTTAAAATAATAACTCCCACAAGGCTATACCTTGTGGGAGTTATTCGTTTATGCCGAGCAGATAGTCTGCCGTTTCTCCGAAAAACTTCGAAAGTATTATTAGAGCCGAAGCCGTCGGCTCTGTTTTATCCAGCTCCCAACGCGCTATCGCCGACTGGCTTAAACCCGTAGCGTTGGCAAGCTCCATCTGGCTTAAATTTTTTTCGTTCCTCAACTCTTTTAGTCTATCACAAAATTTCATAGCAATATTTTACCAAATTCAAGTCGAAAAAGACTTGACAAATCATTTTTGACTTAATATAATGGCTTAAAAATAAGTCATTTTTGACTTGAAACAAAAACAAGGAGAATTGTCTATGAAACAAAAAGTAGGTAAACTGCGGCTGTTATTATTATCGGTATTATCGCTGATAGTATGTATAGCCGCAAGCACATTCGTCGGAATTAATTTCGGCGATAAATTATTCGTCTCTGCCGACGCGTTAGAGAAGGACGAAAACGGAAATATTATTTTGGAGGACGAGAAATACTTCGATATAAGCGGTACGACTTTAAACGGGTTATCGGCGGAGGGCTATAAAGTTCTCGGTTGTTCGGTTTACAGTCCACAGGCAATCAAGACGCACTTCGTTGTTAAAGTTCCGGATAAGGTTACGAATATGGCAGGTCTATGTTTTAGCGGTTGCAGAGCGTTATACGGAATAGAGTTTCCCGAGAATATGGTTTCATTAGGTGACCATTCTATCAGATGGACGAACGTAACTAAACTGCACGTACCTGCAAAAGTTAATTCCGCGAATTTAATCGGTGCCAACGTCTATCTTGAAAGCATAACGGTTGACCCTGACAATACTACGTACAAGGATATCAACGGCGAATGTCTTGTTAATAAAGCGGGCACAGTTTTATATAAGGGCACCGGAGCGGCGGCGCAACATTTAACTGATGATGAATACTCTTCGATAACTACGCTTGCTCAACTTTCGTTTTCATGCGAAAAGGGTTTTACCGATTTAACTATACCTAAAAACGTTACAACGATAGGAAACTATGCATTTCAGATGTCAAGTTTACAAAATATTTCGGTTGATTCTGAAAATGAAAAATTTTCTGTTGAAAATAACTGTTTGATAAATTCCAACGGTGCGGTTGTTCTTGCAGCAGGAGGCGATGACGGAATTGTAAACATTCCCGAGGGTACGGAAGAAATTTTAGCTAACGCATGCAGTCTTTTAAATAACAAAATTATTAACGTGCCTGCAAGCTTAACAAAGCTTGGCATAGCGGCGTTCAACGCACCGTATCTTGAAGATGTAATTGTTGCCGATGACCACCCGTATCTTTACAGTAACGACCAGACTACGGGCAACCCTCTGCATTGTGTAATCTTACGCGAAACCGACGACAGCGGAGAATTTACCGGCAAGGAAATTTTGCATACAGGTACCGCAAATAAAGACATGGTTGTACCTAAGGGAGTGTCTGAAATCGGCGCAAGGGCCTTTCAGAATATGTTTGGTTTAACTGAATTTGCGGTTTCGAGTTCGGTTACGGTAGTCGGAGCATACGCTTTTCAAAATTCCGGATTGGAAAAACTGACTATACACAACAATATCGGCGAATTCGGTGATGACGTATTTGGACTGTCGCCGTATTATGGCAACGAAGACAACTGGGACGGTAGCGACGTTTTTTACGTTGAACAATATCTTGTCAGTGTCAGTAAGTTGGTAAGCGGAAAATATACCGTAAGGGCAGGCACGAGCGTTATCGTCGGCGGTTCATTTCAAAATTGCACTTCGCTTGAATATGTTGAGTTTCCCGATAGTGTAACTTATATCGGAGGTTCAGCGTTTGTTAATTGCACTAAAATAATACAGATAAATTTATCTGCCAGTAATAAAACCAAATATGAAGCAGAAGCATTTGCCGGCGCAGAAAAAGCAAAAATAGTTGCGCCCAATTACGAAATTTATCAAAAAGTTGCCGCTCAGGTAGTGACAAACAAAGCTAACCTTACATACGAAACAACCGTAACGGTAACCGTCGGCAGAACAAAAGCAAACTTGACCAAGCTTGCAAATAATAAGCTCGGCTACAAAAAAGCAAGCGGCGGCTTGTGGACGAATAGCGGCGCGTTCGAAGTCGGCGGTATTGATATAAGCGACGTTGCGTACTGGACTATTAACGACGGCGATACGCATTATACAACGGCTCAGCTTGCTTCGTATAAGCTGCCCATAGACGGCAGTACTGTTGCCATTACGGCTTACGCGGCGGACGATACAACCAACATCCCCGTAACTTTGGTTAAGCCCGAGGCCACCGACCTTGAAATAACTTACGGCAACAGCGAACAGTTCAGCGCCGAAGAGGAGTACGAGGGTTTCTCGTACAGCACAATGAAAGTAACCTATCAGGGCGAGGGCTATGCCGAAAGCGAGCAGATTCCCTACGAGTGCGGCGAGTACACGGTAACGGTTTATCCCATGACGGCCGACTGGAAGGATACTTCCGACAGGCAAGCGTACGTTATAGGCACTTTGACAATTAAACCTGCGGAAGTACAGGTTATATGGCTTGGCGCAGGCGAAAGCACAAGCGACTTCGAATACGTTTACGACGGGAAATCGCACTTGCCCACGGCTTACTTTATAGACGTAAACGGCGACAAGGTTTGGCTTAAAGGTTACATATCTGTTGCCGACGGAAACGGCATTGCGGCGGCTACCTATACCGCGCAGCTTGTAATCGGCGAAAACGATTTTACTAACTATACGTTTAATGGCAGTACGGAAAGGTCTTACACGGTAGCTCAGCGCGAAGTAGTAGTTACCTGGTCCGAAGAAACGCTGTTCGATTATACCGGTCACTCGGTTGTGCCCGAACTCAGCTGGACTACGGACTATAACGACGGAAGCTTTACAGTTGAATACTCGCTTACGGCAAAGGACGGCAGCGAGCTTACCGACGGCAAGGCGGTAAAGCCCGGCGAATATACCATAACTTTGACGCTTACGGGCAGCGATAACTATTGCATAGCCGAAAGCTCGCTTACGTTCGAGTTCACGATAGACGAGCCGGGTGCAGGCATAATCTATTGGGAAAACGTAGAGTTCGCTTACGACGGCACGATTAAGCTTCCTACGGCGTTCTACTACGACCCGTTGAACGATAACGAAAAGACTTTCATTACCGAGGGCGTAATCGGCGGCGCGTACAATGCCGGAACGCATACGGCGAAGATTTCCGCATGGGTACTTGCAAAGTATAACCTTAAAGGCGTAACCGAGTGCAAGTACACGATACTCAAAAAGGAAGTAAATATCGAGTGGGATATAGAGCTTGAATTCGTATACAACGGCAAGCTGCAAAAACCCGTGGCGTTCATTACCGGTGTTAACGGCGAGCGCATAATGCTTGACGTAACGGTAGACGGCGGCATAGACGCAGGCGAATATACCGCGATAGTAAGCGCACAGACGTTTGCTAACTATGCGATAGTCGGCGGCGATTACGAAAAAGTGTTCAATATAGAAAAGAAGACGTTAACCGCGGTTTGGACGGGAAGCGAGTTCGAGTACGACGGTACGGAGCAGACGGCAACGTTCAGTATAGCCGGCTATAACGGCTCAACGACGGTAGAGTACTATACGCTTTCCGGCGAAAAGCTCGGCGGCAAACCCGTAGAGGCAGGCACGTACGTTATGAAGGTAACGCTTGACGATACTAACTACGAGCTTACAAACGGAAGCTTCACGTTCTCGATAGAGCCCATAGGCAGCATTACTACCAAGGACGGCGGAATTAACGGGCTTGTAATCGGGCTTATAATCGCGATAGGTACGGTAGCGCTCATATCGCTTATAGCACTGTTTGTTGCGCTCCGCAGAAGGAAAGCGGAAGATGACGACGGGTTCAACGACTTGGCGTACGATAACGACGGTTTCTACGAAGATTATAACGGTTAACCCCCACATATGCTTGAAATAAAGCATATTTACATCACCCAAAACGCAGCTTGATAGCGCGTTTTACCCATCCCTTGGGCGGCGGCGAGTCCCAAATCGCCGCCGCTTTTTTTTGTGCGAAAGCGTTGTAATTTAATTAACTGTATGCTATAATGATTTTTATGGACGAACTGCTTTCAAAGCTGAATAGCGAACAATTAAAGCCCGTGTGCGATACCGATGGGCCCGTGCTTGTGCTTGCGGGCGCAGGCAGCGGCAAAACCCGTGTTTTGACCTCGCGCATTGCGTACATACTGCGAGAGGGCAAGGCGGAGCTTTCTCAGATACTTGCCATAACCTTTACAAACAAGGCGGCCGGCGAAATGAAAGAGCGCCTTGCGGGAATGCTCGGCGAGGAAATGAACGGCAAGTGGATATGCACTATCCACTCTATGTGCGTTAAAATTTTACGGCAGTTTGCCGACAGAGCAGGGTTAAAGCCCAACTTTTCCATTTACAGCGAAACCGAGCGCGCAAGCGTTATCAAAAAGGCGTTTACCGAGCTTGACTTCGACGACGAAAAATTATTAAAGAGCGCTAAATACCATATCGCAAACGCTAAGATGCTCGGGCTTGACCCCGACCAGTACGGCAGAAAATTCAGCCGCGAGCGCGGTATTGACAACATTGTTTTAATTTACGAAAAGTACGATAATCACCTGCGCGCGAACAACGCGCTCGACTTCGACGATTTGCTTCTGGAAACGCTTAGGCTTTTAAAGCGCGACGGGGAAGCTTTGGACTATTTATCGGACAAGTTCAAGTACGTTTTAGTGGACGAGTTTCAGGACACGAACGCCGTTCAGTACAATATAATTAAACTGCTTTCTTCCAAGCACGGTAATTTGTTTGTCGTCGGCGACGACGACCAGTCTATATACGGCTGGCGCGGCGCGGAAATAGAGAATATTTTGAAGTTCGACAAGGACTTCCCCAACGCTAAAATTTACAAGCTTGAACGCAACTACCGTTCGACCAAATCAATTTTAAAGCTTGCAAACGGTATCATAAAAAACAATTCGTCGCGACACGGCAAGGTGCTGTGGACGGAGGCGGAAGAGGGCGAAAAGCCCGTATATTACCAGGCCGAAGAGGAAGCCGGCGAAGCGCTGTATACCGCGCGGACAATTTCGGACGCGGTTGCGCGCGGCAAAAAGTTTTCCGACTTCGCCGTGCTTATGCGCATAAACGCGCTGACGCGCTCGTACGAGCAGGAGTTTACAAAGTACGGTATTCCGTATAAAGTTTTCGGCGGCTTTAAGTTCTTTGAAAGAAAGGAAATTAAGGACGTTTTGGCGTACCTCAGGCTTATATCCAACCCCTACGACGACGAGGCGGCAGAGCGCATTATAAACGTGCCCAGGCGCGGCATAGGCGGCAAAACCATACAAGCCATGTACGAGTACGCGCAGCACCTGGGGCTTTCAATGTACGACGCGGCGGTGGACAGCGAAGATTTGCCGCTTTCGCAGGGCGCTAAGGATAAATTAAAAGATTTTGCTTCGCTTATAAAGGGCTTTATATTGTCCTCGATAGAAACTCCCGTAAACCAGCTTGTAAGGGAGGTTATAGCGCTTTCTGAATTGCGCTCTGCTTACGACGACGGCTCGGACGAGGGCGACGGTAAGCTTGCGAACCTTGACGAATTTATCGCCTCGGTTGACGATTACGTTCGCCTTAACCCCGGGGCTACGCTCGACGAGTATTTAAATCAGGTAACGCTTTCATCCGACCTCGACGAAATGGACGACGGTGACTACGTTTCGCTTGCAACCATTCACGCGGTAAAGGGGTTGGAATTCCCCGTTGTGTTTATCTGCGGCTTAGAGGACGGAATTATGCCTTCATCTCGCGCGGAGAACGACGGCAGCGACGAAGAGGAGCGCAGGCTGATGTACGTTGCCATAACCCGTGCCAAAGAAAAACTGTATTTAACGCGCTCCAAGTCGCGCTTTTTGTACGGGCACAGGGACTTGACCAAACCTTCGCGGTTTATCGGTGAGCTTTCGGCAGAGCTCGGTATTTCGTCGGCGGAAGCAAACCCTTACGGCATAAGATACAACGCGCCGCGTAAATACGGCGAAGAGAAAAGCTTCGGGCGCGCGCTGTATACCTCTGACGATAACGAAAGCTTTACCGAGGCTAAAAGCAGTTTTAAAGCTTTTTGGGGCGGCAATAATAAAACGGAGACCGCTAAAAAGACGACGTCTTACACGGTGGGTATGCGCGTAAAACACGCCAAGTTCGGCGTGGGTATGATAGTCGCTGTTAAGAACGACGGCAAGGTCATAAACGTGGCTTTCGAGGGGCGCGGAATAAAGGAACTTTCCGCCGCGCTTGCACCGCTTGAAGTGCTTTGACCCCCGTATATGTTGTAGTTTAGTTGAAAAAGGTGATTTATGGACAGAATTCGCTATCTTATAGACACTCTGAATAAATGGGCGTACGAGTATTACGTTCTGGATAATCCGTCCGTTTCGGACAGGGAATACGATAAGCTTTACGACGAGTTGAAAGCCTTGGAAGAGCAAAGCGGAAAAGTCGAGTTCGACAGCCCTACAAAGCGCGTCGGCGGTGAGCCGGTCAAGGGCTTCGAGCGGCACAGACACGTGGCAAGGCTGTACAGTCTTGATAAAGCCGTAACATTCGACCAGCTCAATGCGTTTTTTACGAGAATCGAAAAGGTTGCCCAAAATCCCACCTATACCGTTGAATACAAGTTCGACGGGCTGACGATGTGTTTAACTTACGATAACGGAAAGTTCGTGCGAGCGACGACTCGCGGAAACGGCGTAGAGGGCGAGGACGTAACGGCGCAGTGCCTTACAATAAAATCGTTCCCTATGACTATAAGCTATACTGGGCTTTTGGAAGTTCAGGGCGAAGCGGTCATACGTTTAAGCGTTCTTGAAGAGTACAACAAAACTGCAAAGGAACAGCTTAAAAACGCCAGGAACGCGGCGGCCGGCGCAATAAGAAACCTCGACCCGAAGGTTACCGCCGAGCGCAAGCCGGAAATTCTGTTTTATAACGTAAATTATATGAGCGAGGGCGATTTGCCGACGCAGCAGTCGCACTTCGAATTTTTAAAGGAACAGGGCTTTAAGGTGTTTCCGCACGTGCGGCTCTGCCAAAGCGCAGAAGAGGTCATGCGTGCTATCGACGAGATTGAGGTCGGCCGCAAACAGCTTGACGTTCTGACCGACGGCGCGGTCGTAAAGCTTAACTCAACGGCCGAGCGCGAAGCCCTTGGCTATACCGATAAATTTCCGCGCTGGGCAATAGCGTACAAGTTCGAGGCCGAGGAAAGTATAACTACGGTAAACGAAGTTGTATGGCAGGTCGGCAGAACTGGCAAAATGACGCCGCTTGCGCTTGTCGAGCCGGTCGAGCTTGCCGGAGCGACGGTCAGGAAAGCCACGCTGAACAACTACGGCGATTTGACGCGCAAGGACGTTAAAGTCGGAAGTAAAGTTCTTATAAGGCGCTCTAACGAGGTCATACCGGAAATACTTGCCGCGGTCGAGCACAGCGAGAGCAGCGAAGAAGTTAAAAAGCCCGAAACCTGCCCATACTGCGGCAGCAACGTGGTGGAAAACGGCGCAAATCTATTCTGCCCGAATAAGTATTGCAAGCCGAGGGTTACCGGTAAGCTTGCGCATTTTGCATCTAAGGACGCAATGGATATAGAGGGGCTTTCCGAGATGACCGCAGGGCAGATGTACGACACGCTGGGGCTCAGAGAAAACTCGCAGATATATTATTATACCGAGGAAGATTTAGCCAGGCTCGAAGGCTTTAAAACGCGTAAAACGGCTAATATATTGGGGGCAATCGAAAAAAGCAAGCAAGTTCCGCTTGAAAGGTTCTTACTTGCGCTTGGAATAGACGGCGTCGGCAAAGTCGCTGCGAAAGACCTTGCAAAAACTTTTAAGAGTGTTGACGGCTTAAAGAACGCAACGCGCGAGGAGCTTATCGAGCTTGAAAACGTGGGTGAAATTACCGCGGACGCGATTGTCGGGTGGTTTGCGGACGGCGAAAACCAAGCCGAGCTTGAAGCGTTGCTTGCGGCAGGGGTCAAACCGCAAATGCAGGAAAATGCGCAAAAGTCCGGCATATTCACGGGGCAATTCGTTGTTTTGACTGGCACGCTCGAAAGCTTTAAGCGCTCGGAAGCGCAAAAGATAATAGAGGAAAACGGCGGAGAATGCCAAAGCTCGGTAACGGCGAAAACGACTTTGGTAATTGCCGGAGAGGCGGCGGGCTCCAAGCTTGACAAGGCAAAGAAGCTCGGAATAAAAGTTATAGACGAGCAAGAGTTTAAAAATATGCTTTAAACGTTTAAAAAAGTGCGGTACGCCGCACTTTTTTTGTTTGTCGGGCTTTACTTTTTTTACAAAATATGGTATAATCATACAGTATTGACTAACAACATATGGGTTAAGGGATTTAAATGGCAGAAAAAAGTTACAACGCTGACGATTTAAAAATACTCGAAGGGCTTGAAGCCGTGCGCATACGTCCCGGTATGTATATCGGTTCTACGGGCGTAAAGGGCTTGCACCACATTCTTTGGGAGATAGTGGACAACGCAATCGACGAGGCGGCTAACGGCTACGCGGACGAGTTAACCGTAAAGCTCTGGAAGGACGGCTCGGCTTCGGTTGAGGATAACGGCAGAGGTATGCCCACCGACGTCAACACCAAAGTCAAGATGAGCGGCGTTGAAATTATATTTACAAAGCTGCACGCGGGCGGTAAATTCGATACTGCAAACTACGCGTTTTCGGGCGGACTGCACGGCGTCGGAGCTTCGGTAACCAACGCACTTTCAAAGTGGCTTGACGTGGAAGTTTACCGCGGTCACGTTTACAAGATGGGCTTTACAAGCTCGTACGACGCAGAAAAAAAGAAGTGGCTGTGCGGCGTGCCCACTGCGCCACTTGCCGACACGGGCGAAAAGACGGAAAAGAAGGGAACTTTCGTAAGGTTCTTGCCCGATAAAGACGTGTTCGAAACGGTGGAGTGGAATTACGAGACCGTTTCAAAGCGGCTTAAAGAGCTTGCGTTTTTAAACAAGGGCGTCAAGATAAACCTTGTCGACGAGCGCGAAGTATACTCTTTTGAAGAGGGCGAGGAGGATGAAGAGGGCAACGCTACGACCGTAAAGGTTAAGCAGCCCGACCGCGAGCCCGTAAGCTACAAGTACGACGGCGGCGTTATTGACTTCGTTAAGTATTTAAACGGTGACAAAACCGCGCTCTACGCCGACCCCTTATATTACTGCGCGATAAAGGATATTCAACTAAAAGGCGCGCCGGCAGGCAAAATAAAGGTTGAGTTCGCGCTTGCGCACACGAAAGACGATACCGAAAGCCTGTTTTCGTTCGTGAACAATATATCCACTATCGAGGGCGGATATCACGAAACGGGCTTCCACAGCGGACTTTTAAAGGTCATAAACGACTACGCAAAAAGTAACGGCGTTTTAAAGGCAAAGGACGCGCCGTTCATTGCCGACGATATAAAAGAGGGTTTGACCGCCGTTTTAACGGTTAAAATGGCCAACGTGCAGTTCGAGGGCCAGACCAAAACCAAGCTCGGCAACCCCGAGGTAAAGCCGGCGGTAGAGCAGACGGTTATTGAAGGGCTTGCGGAAATTCTTAAATTAAAGACGAGCAAGGCGGTATTCGACAAGATAGCTCAAAAGGCAAAGTTCGCCGCCGACGACAGAATAAAGCACCGCGCCGAGCGCGACGTTGCCAAAGCGGCCTCGGAAAACGACGGGCTTAACCTTGTGGGCAAGCTTGCCTCGTGCTCGGGCAGAAACCCCGATATGAACGAGCTGTTCATAGTTGAGGGCGACAGCGCCGGCGGTACGGCAAAGCAGGCAAGGGTAAGGCAGTATCAGTCGATTTTGCCGCTTCGCGGAAAACCTTTAAACGTACAGAAAAAGAGCGCTTTGCAGGCACTGCAAAACGAGGAAATCAAGACGATGATTTCCGCAATAGGCGCAGGCTTTAACCGCTCGTTCGACGTTGAAAAAACCAAGTACAAAAAAGTAATAATTTTATCAGATGCCGACCAGGACGGCATGCATATCCGCTGTATACTTCTGACGTTTTTCTTCAAGTATATGCGCGACCTTGTGAACGCAGGGTACGTGTATATAGGCATGCCGCCGCTGTATAAGGTCTATAAAAAGGACGTTGTCGAGTACGCCTACGACGACGCCGAGCTTGACGAAAAAATAAAAAAGGTCGGCAAAGGTTATTCGCTGCAACGCTACAAGGGGCTTGGCGAGATGTCCGCAGACCAGCTTTGGGATACCACTATGAACCCTGCGACGCGTAATCTTATTCAGGTTACAATTGAGGACGCGGCGGAGGCGGCGGAAGTTATAGAAATGCTTATGGGCGACAAGGTTGAGGGCAGAAAGGAATTCCTTGCAAAGAACGCCAACTTCAACAAGGTTGACGGCTTTATTGAAAAAACTCATTTCAAGGCCGAGAGCGAAAGGGAGGCTGACTGATGGCTAAAAACGGAAACGGCGTTCAGACCACTATCCCCCAGGGCAATATTTATACCCAGCCTATCGAAGAGGTAATGCCCGGCTCGATGCTGCCGTATGCGGAGTTCGTAATTTTAGACAGGGCCCTGCCGCGCGTCGAGGACGGCTTGAAGCCCGTGCAAAGGCGCATACTTTACACCATGCACGAGATGGGCTTGACCCCCGACAAACCTCACAAAAAATCTGCGCGTATCGTCGGCGACTGTATGGGTAAATATCACCCTCACGGCGACAGCTCGGTTTACGACGCAATGGTCAGAATGGCGCAGCCTTTCAATATGCGGCTTACGCTTGTAAACGGCCACGGTAACTTCGGTTCGGTGGACGGCGACCCGGCCGCGGCAATGAGGTATACCGAAGCCCGTTTGGAGCCGCTTGCCTTGGAGCTGCTGCGCGACCTCGATAAAGAGACCGTGCCGTTCTCTTTCAACTTCGACGACTCGCTTTTGGAGCCGGATATTCTGCCCGGCAGATACCCCAATCTTTTAGTGAACGGCGCTAACGGAATAGCCGTCGGACTTGCCACGAATATCCCCACGCATAACCTCGCCGAAGTGGTCGACGGATGCTGCGCTTTTATCGATAACCCTCGCATATCCCTGGGGGAATTGATGAAAATTATCCCCGGGCCGGACTTTTCCACGGGCGGATATATAGTCGCAAACGAGCTTAAACAGGCCTACGAAACGGGCAAGGGAAAGATAACTCTGCGCGCGAAATATTCTGTTGAGCAGGGCGACAACGGCAAGAAGCTTATAGTTATAACAGAGCTTCCCTATCAGACCAACAAGGCCGAGCTTCTGCGCAAAATTATGCTGCTGCGCGAGGACAAAAAAGAGCTGCTGTCGGGCATATCCGAAATCGTTGACGAGAGCGACAGACAGGGTATGCGCGCGGTAATCGCGGTAAAGCGCGACGCGGACGTTGACGTTGTTTTAAATGCGCTTTTCAAGTACACCGATTTGGAGTGCACTTTCGGTATAAACATGGTCGCAATAGCCGGCGGCAAACCCCGTCAGCTCGGGCTTCTGGACATTATAAGATACTACACTCAGTATCAGCAGAAAGTAGTTTTGCGGCGCTGCAAGTTCGAGCTTAAAGAAGCGCTCGCTCGTTGCCACATATTAGAGGGTCTAATCATCGGCGTTCACAACGTGGACGAGGTAGTTAAAATCATAAAAACTTCGGAGAGCACCCCCGACGCAAGGCGCAGACTTATGGAAAGATTTGCGCTTTCGGAAAAGCAGGCGCAGGCTATACTCGATTTAAGGCTGGCGCGCCTTGCAAAACTCGAAGTTACAAAGCTCGAACAGGAGCTTGCGCAGCTTAAAATAAGGATAGCCGAGCTTGAAAGAATAATAGCCGACAGAAACCTGCAAATGGATATCGTAAAGAAGGAAATGCAGGAGATAAAGCGCAAGTACAAGAGTGAGCGAAAGACTAAAATAGTAAAATCCGCCGAGGATATAAACGTAAAGCGCGCCGACGTCAAGCGCATAGTTACCGCGTGGTCTGTATGCCTTACCGCGGCGAATACCATTAAATTTTTGGAACAGGAAGAGTTCAGTTCGCTTTCCAAAAAGAAGCTTTCAACCTACGCAAGTCTTTCGGCAATGCACAGGCAGGTTGTAAACTGCGGACAGGACGCAACGGTTTATATTTTTACCAACCTCGGCAACTGCATAAAGGTAAATCTTGCCGAAGTGGAGCCGGGTGATTACCGCTCGTACGGGGTCAAGTTAGAGGGCTTTATCGACGGCGTTCAGAAGGGCGAATACCCCGTTAAGGTGTTTGCCGCGACCGACGATATAAAGGGCGAGCTGTTGTTCTTTACAAAGCAAGGCGCGGTAAAAAGAAGCGATTGGGCCGAATATATATCGGGACGAAAGCTTTTCCCGGCGCTTAAACTTAAACCCGGCGACGAGCTTTTAAACGTTGAAAACTGGGACGCGGACGAGTTCTCTACAATGCTGTTCGTAACCAAGAACGCGCTGTGTCTCAACGCGCAAAAGGACGACGTTCCCGTTCAGGGCAGGGTTGCCGGCGGCGTAAAGGGCGTAAGCCTGAACACTGGCGACGAGGTTATATTCGCAACGCAGCAAAACGGCGAGGGCGAAATTATTATTGCGACCACGCTCGGCGGCTTTAAACGCGTAATATCCTCGCTTTTCGACCCTCACGGCAGAGGCTCTAAGGGCGTAATGATAGCCGATATCAAGGGCAAGGGTGAAATACTTTTTGCCGAGTACGTAACCATTCCGTACACGCTTGCAATAGTCTACGGCGAAAAGCAGGTTACCGAAGTGGATACCGAAAGCATAATGATAGAAAGCAGGGTATTCAAGGGCAAGCCTATCAAGGGGCTTGATAACGTAACCAAGGTAGTTGCGCTTAAACACAAGTCGGAGTATTCCGATGGGCGTATGCAAATAAGCTTTTAAATACCCCGTTGACAACCGTAAAAATTATGATATAATTAATTTAATAAGATTTGGAGGAAAAATATGAACGTTTTACTTGCAGAGACGGGTGTAACGCTTGCAATAGGCCTCATAGTCGGCGTGGCGGTTGCCGCCGTGCTGTTCGGACTTGTGTTTCTTGTTGCCGTGCTTCCCGTACTCAAAAAGGGCAAAGGCACTAAGGAAAAGTCGCAGAGCGCGCTCGCCAAAGAGGTAGCGACCAGCGAGGAAAAGGCCGAGGCCAAGGAAGAGAAAGCCGAAAAAGAGGCTGAAAAGGCAATAGAAGTACTCGAAAAAGAAATCGAGGAAGAAACGGTTGCCGCTGCGGCAGCTCCCGAGGTTAAGGAAGAAGTTCCCACACCCGAGCCTGTAAAAGAGCCTGAGCCCGAGAAAGCTCCCGAGGCAAAAGCTCCTGCTAAAAAGCCTGCGGCAAAGACTTCTACAACAAAGACCACTACGGCAAAGACAACTACGACAAAGACGAGTACGACAAAATCAAGTACCGCTAAGACAACTACAACGGCTAAACCCAAGAGTACAACCGCTAAAACTTCGACGGCGACAAAATCCACAACAGCGGCAAAGAAACCTGCTGCAAAAGCGCCTGCAAAGAAAGACGGCGAATAATTTACATAAACAAAAAATATCCCGTCCGACGTTATTCGTCGGACGGGAATTTTGTTATTGACCCCGTAATATCATCGATTTAACGAGAAAATTTTATTTCTTTTCCGATTTTTTGGGTTCAGTTTTTTTAGCCGGTTTTGCTTCCTGAGCCTTTTCCGTGGGAGCGACTATCTTGGGCAAATTCAGACCTGCCATCGCGTACAAATCGTCGAGGGGAGGCAGAGATTTCATCATGCCGGACAAGAAGTTCGCGGTAGAGGTCTTGCCGTCAGCGCCCTGAGCGCCGTTATCCCAAACGGTAATCTTATCGATTTTGAGGTTCTTGATAGCTTCAACCTGAGTTGCAACGAGCTCTTCGAGTTTGTCGGCTATCATAAGGCGAACTGCCTCGTCGGAAGTGCCTGCCGCTTTAACGAGCTTATCCATACCTTCGGCCTGCTTGGAAAGCGTTTCGTACAAACCGCGTGCTTCCGCTTCGCGTTTTGCGAATATTGCGTCCGCTTCACCTTTGGCGCGGCGGCGGATATTTTCAGCTTCTGCGTCGGCTTCGATTTCGATTCTTCTCTTTTCGATTTCGGAAGCGACGATGACGTCGGCTTCTTTGGTTGCCTTTTCACGCGAAGCACGCGCAATTTCCGCGGACTGCTCGGCCGCATAGCTTTCTTCCTTGGCTTTTGCCGCCTGTACGTTTTCGGCGGTAACGGCAAGCTTCATAGCCTCGGCCTCTTTCTGACGGAGCAACGCACGCGACTGTGCGATATCTGCTTTTGCCTTGTTTTCGCCGTCTATAGCGCGGCTTTCCGCCTCGGCTACGGTAATACGCTGCTGCATCTGCGCGTTTGCCTGACCGATAGCACCCTTTTTATCTTCTTCCGCAACGGAAATTTTAGCGTCGTTTATAGCCTTTGCCGTTGCTTCCTTACCGAGCGCGGTTATGTATCCGCTGTCGTCGGAAATATCGGTAACGTTCACGTTTATAAGCTTTAAGCCGAGCTTTTTAAGTTCGCCCTCAACGTTTCTGGAAATTGCTTCGGAGAACTTTTCGCGGTCGGTGTTGATTTCCTCGATATCCATCGTAGCGATAACGAGACGGAGCTGACCGAATATGATATCCTTGGCAAGCTCGGAAATCTGTTTGGGGCTGAGACCCAAAAGACGTACGGCCGCGTTCTGCATAACGGTGGGGTCGTCGGAGATACCGACGGTGAAGATGGAGGGCACGTCGATACGAATATTCTGTTTGGAGAGCGCGCTCTTCAAGTCAACCTGAATGGAGAACGGGTTTAAGTCGAGGAAAGTGTACGACTGAATGAACGGCCATATGAACGCCGCGCCGCCGTGAATACACTTCGCGCTACGGTTTGTTCCGTCCTTACCGGAGGCAATTTTACCGTAAATAACCATAATTTTGTCCGAAGGGCACTTTTTGTACCTTAACAGGACGACCATGAGCAGCATCAACAGTACCAGGGCTATAACTACAACTAAGATTATAACCAGAGTCATTGTTTCGCTAGCAAGCAAATTTAACATCTTTTATTCTCCTTTTAAATTATTATCGGCACGTTTTACAACGGTGCATTCGTTTTCGGTTGCCACAATTTCGACTACTTCGTTATAGTTGAGCTTATCCGTTTCGTCGGTTACTGCGTCAAGTTCAAGAAATCTGCCCTGAGCGTTCAGGGTAATTTTTCCGCGGCCGCCGCGCGAAGCAGGTATGCCTACGTATACGGTTGCGGTGCTGCCTATAAGCTTTTCGGGCTGAAAATTACCCGTAGACTGCAATTTGAGCATGGCGCGCATAAGCAGTATTACTACCGCCCAGGCGGCAATGCCGGCAATTATCGCGATTATTATCGACAGCCAGTGCAGCGAAGGCTTGGCGAGCGAGCAAATCAAAAGTCCCGTCCACGAGCCTACCGCAAAGAACGCGGTTATGCTTTTTGTTGTAAAAATCGAAACTCCCGAGTCGGTATCCACGTCGATATCGCCGTCGCCGTCAACGTCTAAATCTCCGCCGAATGCCGAAAAACACATAAGTATTATCTGCAAAATCAGGAAAATCGTTGCGGCAACGCCCAGCCAAAGGTAGACGTGCTCGTACCAACTGAGCCCCATAAACCATTCTTTCATATTGACCTCCTAATACATTATATATATAAACGCGCGTATAAGAGTTAAAACATTAAATCGATAAATTTTTATCGATTACCCTAAAATTTTTTAACAAATTTATTATACAACACGCAAAGGAGAGTAGTCAAAGAATTTTTAAGCCAAAAAATTTCCAAAATGGGAGTTTATTCATTTGCGAATTTAATTAAAATTAATTAAAGAGGTGTCATATGAAATACGAAAATTGGCTTAACCAATGGCTGGAAAATTACGTAAAACCCCAGTCAAAACAGAAAACGTACCACAGGTACACCGAAATTGTCAACCAGCACATACGCGACAGGCTCGGCGGATACGAGCTTGACGACCTGACTCCGCTCGTGTTGCAGCAGTTTACGACAGAGCTTTTAAACTGCGGCAATTTAAAGACGGGGCGTGGGCTTTCGGCAAATTCGGTAAACGTAATCGTCACGGTTATTCAGAACTCGCTGAAATCGGCATTTATGGTCGAGCAGGTCTCCGAATACCGCGCCGACAGAATCAAGCGGCCCAAGGTCCGCGAAAAGCAGGTGACCTGTTTTACCCCCGTCGAGCAGAAGCGGATAGAACAGGCCGTGCTTAAAGGAAACCTCAGGCGAATGTTCGGGGTGATACTCTGTATGTACTCGGGCATACGGATAGGCGAGCTGCTCGCGCTGACTTGGAGCGATATCGACTTCAAGCGCGGCACGGTCTCTATAACCAAGACTCGCCACGACGGGGTTGACGGTGCCGGCAGGTTCACTCACATAATAACCGCGCCCAAGACAAGCTCGTCCGTGCGTGAAATTCCGCTGCCGAGGCAGCTGCTGCCGATGCTCCGCGAACTGAAAAAAGTTTCTAACTCCCGGTTCATTGTGGCGACGGCGACGGGCACGGCGGTTTCGGTGCGGTCGTATCAGCGGAGCTTTGAAATGCTTTTAAGAAAACTTAATATTCCGCATAAAGGATTTCACTCGCTCAGGCATACGTTCGCAACGCGCGCGCTGGAATGCGGAATGGACGTTAAAACGCTTTCGGAAATTTTAGGCCACAAATCCGCGTCGGTAACGCTCTCGCGCTACGTGCATTCTATGAACGACCATAAAAAGGCCATGATGAACAAAGTAGGCAGGCTTTTATAGGCGTGAAACAGCCTTGCGCCCGAATATAAACACCTTGTCGTACGATTTTTAAAAAAATTTGTCGGTTTGCGCGGTTGAGGTAGAATTTGGTAAGTTTTTTTCTGTAAATTTCTTGACAACGGTGGATTTTAGTTATACAATAAACATACAATAATACATCTAGGATTGTATCCTGCGTGTTTTTGTAAACGTTTCCGTAATCCGTTTGTGAGCGGATTTTACGGCGATATTCGGAGGTAGCAAAGTAAATCTTCACATATTGTGAGGTTGAATATTTCCTGTCAACGCCTGTGGGAGGGCGACAGGAAAATGTTTAGGCGGACTATCGGTTTTGGGAAGCTTATAGTCGGCTCTTATCAAGGGATGTGGGTTAAATGAAACTTTTGGGTAAAGGGATGCCTAAAAAGGTCAGCCTTTTTGTGCTAACTTTAATTGCACTATTGTGCTGCGTTTTGGGACTAACAAAATTTAATAATGGTAAAGGCGGTTATGACGCTTCGGCAACCACGATTGATTTCGGTGAAGAAGGGTTTACGTCAAGTTATGAGGATGAGCTTAAAGTTCTGTATGAACAGTTAGGTGGCTCGTCCGTTTCGTCGTATACGGAATTGAAAGCCGCGCTTGCGGAAAAATCCGGTAAAAAGATTACAGCGGCGGAAATCAATACGCAGAACGGCGAGGATTTGGTTTTAACCCTCGGCGGTCTTGACTGGAAAGTTGTTTACGTCTCCGAAGCGGGTTCGGGAGACGTTATAGTCACGCTCTGGCTTGCCGGTAGCAACGACAAGAGCACGTGGAATAAGTTCTACGCGAACAATACAACTTATAAATATCCTTCGGCGTATTATTCTACGAGCTATGTCCGTAGCGTGCTCAACGGTACGTCCTATGCGGCGGAAGCCAACACCGAAACTTTGACTGCCGGCGAGCAGGACGCAAAGTGGAGCAGCTTTTTAAGCGTTTACGGCGACTACATAACCACGCCTTCGCAGGTTCCCTGGCAGGAAAAAGAAAAGAAGTTCAACTTCTATATTACCGGACAGGACGAGAGTACGTATTATAACGTACCCAACGAGGCGTACGGTGTATTAAGCGGAAACTGGTATTCGGGCGAGCTTACCGATTTTAGCAGTTATTTGACTAAGGGCGACAAGTTCGAAAATTCCGACTACGGCGCATGGGCTAACGATAAACTCTGGTTGCCCAGCCTCAGCGAAACCGGTTTTGTACACGAAGAAACCAGTGAATTGAAGTCAGGTATCTGGCAGACCAGCGTTTCGCAGAACGCCAACGCGCTTACCACCGAAGTCGGCGGTAGCACCTATACCCATTGCTGGCTTCGTAGCGGCTCGATAACTTCTGCCGGCTCCGCATATTGCTTGTCGGGCTTTTACTCGACCCGTTCAAACTATACCGTTACAAGTACCTTGGCGGTTCGTCCGGCAATGCACCTGAATTTGCGTTCGGTTGCAATGGCGGTTTCGGGCGCGGCTTTCGAGCCCGTTGCTACGCCTGCCGCTCAGGGCTTTGGCGAAACCAACGACGGACTTATTTACTCCGCCGAAATGCAGGGTGCCGTAAAGTTCAATCCCTCGGCAAGCAACTTTTTAAGCGCGGACTGGAAGGTCGGCGATACCACAAAAACTGCAACTGCCGAAACTTTGGGTACTAACGACTGGCTTACTCTTGACCCCGATACCGGTATAATTTCGGTTAAAAACGCCGGTACTTATACGTTCTGGTTCACTTTAAAGGACGATTACGAGCAGTGGGAGGGCGCCGACGAAGGCGACAATGCTCCCAGAAGCGTAACTATAACCGTACAGCCCAAGACACTGAAAGTGCTTTGGGACGTTGACGACGCCTACGGCGACGAGGACGAAGGCTGGTATTGGAATTACAACGGTCAAAATCACGGGTTCACCCCTCGGCTTGACCGTACTCAGCCCGGCATAAACTGGGACGATTTGGGTACCGATAACGACGTTGTTTCCGTTCGTTACAGGGAAAAGAATAGCGAAATCTGGACTATAACTGCGCCCAAGGATGCAGGTGTTTATACCGTTGCGGCAAATCTTAACGGTCAGAATCCCAACTACGTTATCGAAGAGAGCGAGTGGGAAGAATTCACCATTAATAAACTCAATATTAGTATTAAATGGAGCGGCACGGGTTCTTTGAACGACGCGGCCGACGGATTACACTGGATATACGACGGCAAAAACCATCCTTTGACGGCCACTATCGAGGGTCTTATAAGCGATGATACGACCGGCGCGGTTACCGTTAGCGTCAAGTACAGCAAGGGCACGGGCATTGAGACGGCCGACGGAACCTTAATACCTAAGGAAGCCGGCTCGTACATAGCGTTTGCGGAAGTTTCCGGCGACGCTGCAAAAAATTACAACCTCGTCAACAGAGAAGACGAGATTATCGAATACGCAGAACAGCCGTTCAAAATTACCCAAAGGGTAATATCGGTTACCTGGGTAAAGAACACGGTTGCAAACGACGAGTACAAGAACACCTATAAGTGGACGTATTCGGGCTATGCCGACCGCACCGATTTCAGCAATACCGATTCGGTTATCCGCTATACTCTTGAAACCGAAGCGGACAGCATTTCCGGCGATACTGGTATCGTGGGCGGACTTGCGCTGACCTCAACCATAGGCTACGCCACGGTTACGGGCGGCGTTGTAGGCGCGTACGACAGCAATATAAGACTTGACGTCGGCACGTATTGCGTAAAAGTAAGCATAACCGACAAGAACTACGTTCTGGATAACGACGTTCTTGAATTTTCCATTGAAAAAAGAAAGGTTAACATAGAATGGACCGGCTCGGGCTCTCTTCCTACGGAAGACGGCACTATCGCTTGGAGATACGACGGTTTGAGCCACGTTCCCACCGCAAACGCAATACTTACCATGGCGGAAGTAAGCGGCGGCGCTAACCTCAAAGACTATATACAGGTTGCGGGCGCGGAAAAGGAAGTTACCGCAATAAAGGGCGTTTCCAATTACGTTGCTACCGTAAGCTTCAAAACGGATATAACCGACGAAAACTTCAACGCAGATAACTACCAGCTTGTAAACGCAAGCGTAGACTTCAAAATTATAAAGGGCTTGATAACCGACGTCAGCTGGTTTGAAACCGTTGCCGGCGAAAAGAAACCCATCGAGGGCACGCCCAGCTACACCTGGGGCGTTATAAAGGGTAAAGGCCCCGGCTATTCGGCTGTTGCAAAAACCAAAGTTTACAACGCAAGCGGCGACGAAGTCGAAATTTCCTTCAACCTGTTGGTAAGCTATCCCGACGCAAACTATGCCGACGGCGTGGAGTGGGCGGTTAACGACGTAACCGGCTACAAAGCGGTAGCTAAGCTTGACGGGCCTTCGACCGAGGGCTATAACGAGCTTTCGCAGAGGTTCGAGTTCCTGACCGACGGCGAAGCCGATTCCGAAACGTACATAGTATTCTTAATCAAACGTAAAGCGGGCGAAAAAGACCCCGTAAACATTCAGTGGGTAGTTTACGTTGATAATACTACGTATTACACTCTTGCTCAGCTTGAAGAGCTTGGCGGAGCAGAAATTAAAATTAACGGCGGCGGATACGTCTTCGTTAAAGACGGAAAGTTCAACTTCTATTATAGCGGAAATCCTCAGGCGCCCTCTGCACATTACGTTTACAGAGAGCCGGACAAAGACGGCAATACTTACGAGACTCTTGACGTAAGCGACAGCAGCGTTGAAACGAATGCCGGAGACTGGACGGCGGTTTTAGCGCCCTCGTCTGATTTTGCGTACGGTTCCGACGAATTCGAGTGCGATTACGTAATCGTGCCTCTGAACGTAAAACTTACGTGGACGAACACCACTACAACCTATAACGGCAAGCTGCGTACGCCTACGGCGACGCTCGATACGGCTTACGTTTCGGCTCAGGCGCAGTGGTATAAAGATTTAATAGCTAATATGCAGAGCACGGACGGCGAGCTTGCAAAAATAACCGCTACCGGTTATATCAACGCAGGCGATTATACCTCCGAGGCTCAGCTCGGCGATAACTTTGCGGCTGTTGACGGCACGAACGAAACCGCGTTCAAGATTAATCCTTTTGCGGTTGCGGTATCCGGTGTTAAATGGGAGTGGAACGACGGTGCCAAGAACGACACTATCAACCCCGGCACGGGCAAACCGACCGACCCCAACGCATGGTACTGGGTTTACGACGGTAAGGAGCACGCTCCCGTTCCCTCGCTTGAAACCTCGCTTGACGGCACTAATACTATAACTTTAACACTGCTCGTTACGGGCGCAACCAAAGAGGTAGGCGAACATTACGCCTTCGCTTGGCTCGACCCCAACGACGATAACAATAAGAACTTCATGCTGGTTGTCAACCCGCTTAACCCCGTATCTACTCTTGCTACGCAGAAATTCTCTATTGCAAAGCTTGAAATAGACAACGTTTACTGGAAGGGCGAGCCCGTTGACGAAAGCTGGACGGGCGCTTACGTCACGGTAGAGGGCACGGACTACAAGGCCGTTGACCTCGGCACGGCAGAAAAGCCCGATTTAGTGCTTGCGTTCGTATTCAACGGCAACAACGTTTGCGCGCTTCCGTTCTATATGGACGTAGCCGGCAACGAAGTTCCGCTCACTTACGAAGGCGCAATGCGCAACGTGGGCAACGGCCCGTACACCGTGCGCATAACCAACGACTTCACGTTTAAAGATGCAGACGGCAATGCAATTTCCACCGTTTGCAGGTACGTAATACTTCCCAAGCAGCTCGAAGTAATCTGGCTTGACAACGAGGGCAACGTCATAGACGAAAACACGTCTGCGGATAAACTCGTATGGGAGTACAACGGACTTTTACAGAACCCCGAAATTAAGGAGCTTACCGGCGTTGACGGTAACCCCTTGGCAGAGGATACCGACTACACTATCAGCGGTTGGAAAGACGCCGGCAAGTACGTATCCGAGCTTAAATTTATCAACAAAAATTACAGCGTTAAAAACAGTTCTACTCAGAATTACTCCATTAAACCGAGAGTTATCGAGGTTGAATGGACGTGGGACGGCATTGCCGAAGACGAAGACGGCAATGTAATTCCTCCCGTGTTCTCTTACAACGCTGCACAGCCCGATATCAGCGTCAGCGCGCTTGCCTGGGCAGGCGGACTTGAAGACGCTCCGGCAACGCTTGCGGACGGCAAATTCGAAATAGAAATCGAGGGCTTCGGCAAGCTTGTAATAGGCCTCACGTACGAAAATCTTGTAGATTACGTCGGCAAGCACACCGTTAAAGCGGTAATCAGCGACGTAAAATTGCAGGACGACGAAACGGGCGATTTAATCGCTCAGAACAACGATAACTACGTTGTCGGAATAAACGCAGAGCTTGTATACGAAATAGAAGCGTACGTTATCTACGTTGACTGGTCGGGTACGGGCGAAGACAACGACGTATTCGAATGGACTTACGACGGCATTAACTCCTTCGCACCCACGGCGACCTATGCGCTTTGGGACGGTGAGACCGTAAACGCACAGGTAAGCGGAGCAAGAATGCTTGCCGGCGACTACGTAGCAAGCGTAACACTTCCCGAGGCTTTGCGCACCAACTGCGTATTTGCAAAGCTTGACGAAAACGGCGAGCTTGACTGGGAGAACGGCGCAAGCTGCGGCGAGCACGCGTTCAAGATTCTTAAAGCCGAAGTCGAAATCGAGTGGAAGTGGACGAACGGCGCTAAAAACGACAGCGCTCTCGACCCCGAAACCAACGAGCCGAACGACCCCAACGCATGGTACTGGGTATACGACGGCACGGCGCACGCACCCGAGGCATACAACAAGGGCACGGGCGAACAGCTTGAAGTAACCGGCGCGGTAATCGACGCGGGCGAAAACTACGTTGCAAGCGCAAGCTTACCCGACGCAGCGAACTACAAGTTCAAAGACGACGATAATCAGACAATTTTTAAAATTACCGTAAGACTCGTATGGGTAAACTGGGTTGACGAAAGCGAAAAGGCCAACGACGAAGCCTACGCATGGTTCTTCGACGGCAACGAGCACGCACCCAGAGCTATCCTTGCCGACAAAAACGGAGACCCCTTCCTTATCGACGGCAAAACCGTTGATTTGATAGTTTCCGGCAGCGCGCGCAATTGCGGCACCTATACGGCAACGGCGGAAATAGCTTCCTCGAACTACGCGTTCGCCGACGACGAAGACCTCAAACGCACCCAGGTATTCAAAATCGTACAGCTCGTTCTTGACGAGGGCGATTTCTGGTGGGATGCCGAAGGTCTTGCAAACGTCAATTACCAGGGCAAAAAGGACGACTGGTACAACTACATCTTCAACGGTGACGTTCAGTACCCCGTAGCGGAAACCGAGGCAGGCATATTATTTGCTTACACCTTCGAAGCAATCAACGAAGAAACCAAGGAAGTAATAAAAGAGCTTGCGGGCATCTCCGACGCCGGCACGTATAAAGTAACGGTAACAATCGTAAGCACTTCGGACTACGCGCTTCCCGCAGGTCTTGAAAGCGTATACGTAAACATCGCGCCCATGACGGTTGACGTCGATTGGGATGTAACAACCAAGCTTTACTACAACGGCGGCGACCAAAGCCCCAAGGCCTACTACACCGACAACTTCGGCAACGTCAACGAGCTTGAAGTAACGGTAGACGGCGCGCACGCATTGCCCGACGTTGAGTACACGGCCAAGGCAGACTTTATCGACGCAAGCAGCGTTAAGAACTACGTTCTCGGCAAGCACGTCGAGCACACCTATAAAATCGAAAAGCGTTCTATACGTATCGAGTGGGACGAAGAACAGACGTTCATGTTCAACAACGAGGGCCACTACGTTAAGCACACCATATATATCAACGACGTACTTCGCGAAGATATATTCAAGCTTACCGTATCCTACGTAATTAAGGACAGCAAGGGCAACGTAGTAAAAATCGACGGCAAAAACGCCCAGGAAGTTATCAACGCAGGCGAATACGTAATGGTTATCCAGCTTGACGTACTTAACGAGGACGACGCCGAAATTCTTAAATACTACACTCTTGCGGACGACACGGCAGACGCTGAGCTGAACTTCGTAATCAAGCGTAAAGAGCTTATAGTTACAGCAGACAGCTTTATCGGCGAAAACGCAATTTCCTACGGCGACAAAGCGCCCACGTTCACGGCAGTAATCGGCCAGGACGTAGAGGGTGACATCGTCGGCGGCCTTGTTGACGGCGACGACCTGTCCAAGTACGAGGGCATAACCGTTCTCGCAGACGGCAGAATTACCGGCGCATGGCTTGACAGCAGTTACGTTGAATTTGCAGAGCCCGGCATGTACGATATTATCGTACTTTCGAGCTTAGGCGTTATACTTTCCAACTACGAAATCATCTCCGTAAACGGCCAGCTCGAAGTAATCGCAGCACCCGGCACTATAATCTGGCACAACGACAGGAACACGCAGGTAGAAAATCCCAACTTTGTTTACAACGGCAAAGAGCAGAAGCCCGACGCATACATTTTCGACGGCGAAAAGAACCTGCTTCCCAAGCTCACGTTAGATTACATTGACGAAGAGGGCAACGTAATTACCGACAAGGCAATCAACGCAGGCACGTACCGTGTAAGAGCGCGCATACCTGCAAACGTAACCATTGCTGAAAACAGCAAGCAGGAAATAGAGTACACAATCTTCCCCAAGGAAGTAGTAGTCAACATCGACCGTTTTGAAACCACCTACGGCGACAGAGAGCTTTCCTCGATAGACGGCAGCGACATACTGACCGAAACCGAGCTTAAAATGCTTTGGAGCTACGACGGCGACAAATGCCCCGTCGGCAGCGACGATTTGGAAATAAGCTTCTCCTGGAACGTTGAAGGCAAAATAATAAACGGCTTCTTGCAGGCAGACATTTACTACATCAAGGGCAACTACAACGGCAACCCCAACTACATTGTATTCTTCGAGGGTCTCAACCACGACGGCGCCGACCCGGATATGGCGGAATACGGTTTATACGTAGTAAACAAAGCCGACATAACCGATACCAGTAAGCGCGGCACGGAGTGGTACTTCGAAGAGCGCATTATCGACAAGTACGAAACCTACTTTATAACGCTTGAAGACAAAGCCAAGGACGATGACGGCAACGAGCTTGACTCCTACCGTTACATAACGTTCAAGGGCGACCAGAGTACGGAAGTCAAGTTCTCGTACAGCCACGCATACCTTGTCGGCAGGGACGAAATTCCCGAGCCTGATGACGAGGAAGGCAACGAGTTCTTCCCTAACACCAACCAGAACCATCCCGGCATCAGGGAAATCGCCGGCGAGTGGATAATCAACTACCGTATCGAAATTGACAACCACAACACCTACTACGGCAGGTGGCGCGTGCTTTTGAAATTCGAGGACGAGTACATAGTAGTTATCTTCTTAAAGCCTTACGAAATCGAGTACGGCACCGACGTTCCCGAAAACCTTACCGAGATTCTTGTTGACGAGCAGTACGTAACTATAACCATCAAGGACGAAAGCGTACTTGGCGACTTAACCGCGGAAGAGTACTTCAAGGCCCACGCAACCGCGTACGTACCCCTTGGCTATAACAAATACGTAACCAACCGTACCAAGGTCGGCTCGTACACGATAAACTTCGAGTTAGACCTCGAAGCAGACCCCGAAACGGGCGTAAAACTCGACGTAATTTACAAGCGTTCCAATGCGGACGAAGCAAGCAATATCGGAATGTATAAAATCGTTCCCCGTCAGCTTCAAATTTTGTGGGGCGAAACGGAATTCACTTACGACGGCAACAAGCATGCACCTATGCCTGCTATAAGCCACTGGATAAGCGACGGCTCGTTCATACTGGATAACATTGCAAACGGCAAAGAGTACCTTGTAACCGACGGCGGAATAACCGTAAAAGTCGTTGTTTATACCGAAGGCAACTTCGTATCGAGCGGCGGCCACAAAGTTACGATAACCGTTGACGACCCGAACTACACCATATTAACCGCGGACGCAGTCCAGACGATATCCATCAAAGGCGCGTTCCCCTGGTGGCTGGTGTACACGGTCGGAGCGTTGGCACTTGCATCACTTATAGCCTTCATAATAATGGCTGTAATAATGCGTAGACGTAAAATGATAATCCTTGCAGGCATCTCCGACGACGAAGGCTTCTACGACCCGATAGCCGGCGAGGAAGACGAAACAGGTCTTAGCGACCCGTACTACGCGCAGGACTACAACGACGGTTTCGACTACAACAAGATGTGGAACGACGTTTACAACCCTGACGATACAAATTATTTGAACTAACGGCTCGGTAATCGGGCGAAGTAAACTTCGCCCGTTACCCCCAAATAAGATTAAGTTATTAAAGGGTAAAAAAACTTCATTGTTTCCATAACAAGTAGTTATTAAAGGGAAAAACAGTGCCCACCCGTCATTGCAATGGAGCGGCGCGTCGTACCAAAGGCGAATGCCTTACGCGGCAATCCAGTGCCGTGCCCACCCGTCATTGCGAGGAGCGCAGCGACGCGGCAATCCAGTGTTCAAATAATACGTACCTATTTTCTGGATTGCTTCGGCATAAATGCCTCGCAATGACGAAGTGACGACAAGGCTAACGCCTTGCCGAGAGGGCTAACACACACCAACTACATTCCCTATTGTTCCCATTACCGAGCCGCACCCGTTAAGGGAGCGGCGAGGGGTGGGGGAAAGGAGTAATATATGAAATTTACAAAAATCAAAAATGCTATTATCTTCGCATTGCTTTCCGTGCTGCTTGCAGCTACGGTTGCTTTCGGCGCGGTCTTTGCGACGAAAAACATCGAGGATAATTCGTTGCCCGTTCAGGCAAGCTCTGCCGGTGCTGATAACATAGGAGCGATAACTAACGGCTCTTTTAACAGTTTCGGCGCTTGGAATATAGCTACTATAAGAACGCTTGTTCATAGGCTTGCAGGGGATACTACTGCAAGTATTGCTACTTTAAGCAGCAATACCTCGATTACCTCAACAAAAGGTTTAACCCAAGGTAATCTTCGTACAAACAATCACAAAGCTGGCGGTACGTCTAACTACAACGTTGAAATAAGCCTTGGCGGTTATAACTGGCTTGTAACTTACGTTTCCAAGAATAGAAGCGGCGATATTATTGCAACGCTTTGGATGAGTACTGCCGTTACAACACTGGCTTGGCACGATTATACGTCAACCGCTACTGTTACATATCCGTCAGATTTATATACTTCAAGTAAAATAAGAAGCTATCTTACGGGTTCTACTTACGTTAAAAATTCAAGCGGTACTTCCACGGGTGCTTATACAGCTTCAACTACGAGTGCCGGTACTACTACAACTTCGCCGATGATAACTTTCGGCAATACCTATAAAACCTATTTTGACCAACCTAAAAATATAGCTTGGCAAGAAACTTTAAGAGCAAAAGATACAGTAACTTTCGGAAGCAACAGACATAATGAAGCTTATACTAACACAGGCGACGTTAGCTATACCGGTACAAATTATACCAACAAAGGCGGTGCGGCTGTAGACGGTATAAAGTACTACAACCTTTGGCAAAACGATTACGTTTGGCTTCCGGCCATTGCCGAAGCTTCACAACACTCAAAAAGTGATGGCACGCATAACGGTTTATGGGTTTGCAGCTCCAATGCAAGAAAGGACACTACCGGCACTTGGGTGCGTTCAAGTGAAGGCGATGGTAGCAAAGTGTGGCGTATAGCCGCAAGCGGTGCGGCGTCAACAGGTGTTGCGGATGGTACAGTTGCACTTACAAGCGTGCTTGGTGTTCGTCCGGCAGTTCACCTCAACTTGACCAAGGTTTGCAGCGCAGCAGGTGCTTACAAAGAAACCAAACCCTACTTTTTAACTACGCAAAATACGGGCATAACAAGGACGAGCAACACCGTTGCAAGCGCAACTTACAACGGTTCTGCGCAAACTGTAAAAATTTACGAAACTACTTTTTCCACGCCCACGTTATCAAGTGGTTCATCAAGTCTTTCGGGTACAACTCGTTCCGTAAGTGGCACGAGTGCTAACACTTATACTATAACCTATAAATTAGCCTCAGGCTATGTTTGGGCAGACAATACAACTGCCGACGTTGTTTTAACTTTTACAATAAATAAGGCTACAAAAAAAGCTCATTTTTACGATACCGGTCATTCAACGGGAGTTACTATAAGTTCGGACAAAAAAACCGCAACGGCAACGTATACCGGCAGTGCAATTACTTTTAAAGCGTACGAAGACGGTGATATGTCCACGCCAACTTGCCCTACCGGCGTTACAAGCGGTAGTTATAGCGGTACGGACAAATACCGTCTGTTAACGGTAACCAACCCCGGTACGTATACGGTATCGTGGACTATTACAAGCACTACTAACTATCAATGGGATGACGGCAGTGCCGGCAGTGTAGCTAAGTCTATTACTATAAAGGTTCTCAATGCCTCACCGGACGTTTCGGGAATAGGCTTTGCTAATAAAACCGTAACTTATAGCGGTAGTGGGCAGTCCATTTCATACACGGGTACGCTACCAACGGGTGTAAGTAGCGCCGCGGTAACTTATAAAAATTCAAGCGGAACGGCGGTAACCTCGCCAACCAACGCAGGCACGTATACGGCAACACTGACCTTTACTGCTGCTACAAACTATAATACACCTACGGCAAAAACGGCAACGCTTACAATAAACCGTGCGGTAATTACTCCTACTTGGAGCACGACTACAAGCTTTACTTACAGCGGTGCGGTGCAGGGTGTAACGCTTTCAAGCACATCGTCAAACGGCGCTGCGCTTGCGGCCTCAAGCATAAGCGTATATTACAGCGGCAATACTTACAGCAATACGGCTGTGGCTACTGCCTGGGGTAACAGTAGTACGCAGACTACAAGGCCGTCAGCCGTTGGCTCGTACACGGCAACTGCAAGGCTTACTACTACGCAGGCGGCAAACTACACTTTCTCGTCTACAACGGCTGCGCCGAGTACAACTTCTACGACTACTGCAACAAAGGCATTTACAATAAACCGTGCAGTATTAACGCCTACTTGGAGCACGACTACAAGCTGGACCTATGACGGTTTAGAGCACGCTGTAACGATTACAAGCACTTCGACAACGGGCGCTTCGCTTACGCCGTCGGTATATTACAGCGGCACTTCAAACGGTGCGGCTTGGGGTAACAATACTTCCAATACTACAAAACCTGTAAATGCAGGCTCGTACACGGCGACGGCAAGACTTACAGCCGCGCAGGGCGCAAACTACACGTTCTCGTCTACAACTGCCGCGTACAATACGAATTCAACGCTTACCACAACAAAAGACTTTACCATAGGTAAACGTGCTTTAACTTTGGTATGGAGTTATACGGGTGCGACAGATACAACTACGCATACTTATACTTTCATTGGCAACCCCCAAGGCCCTGATGCAAGTTATAGTAACCTTGCAAGCAAGGATAGTGCTTTAATACCTGCTGTAACCTATAAAGGCACTACAAACGGCGGTATAGAGTTTGAAAGAACTTCCCCCAAGATTACTGGTGCAGGTCGCAATTATACTGCAACAGTAAGTACGGACGCGCCCAGCGCGAACTATACTTTAACAGTATCCGAACCTACTGTAACCTGGCATATCGCCAAAGCGGTAGTAAACAGCGTAACTTACGATAAGTTAACGTTTACTTACACGGGCGAAGTACAGTGCCCCGTATTGACAGGTTTAACCACGGCAACAGCAGTAAACGACGACCGTAAACCCCTTAGTATGTTTGAAATAACGGGTGGACAGACAGACGCGGGCAACCACGTTGTAACTGCAACTATAAAGCCCGAGTATGCTACACAATTTACCACGTCTGCAACGGACGAGAACTTAACGCAGAGAAATACAACGTACGTAATAAACAAAGCCGTGCTTGCGTTTACGCTTGGCAATGACTTTGTATACGGAATGAAGTATAACGGTTTGGCGCAAATACCCGAACTTACGCTTGTAGTACCGAGTACGGTAATAGAGAGCGCGCGCCCCACAGTGGACGATTTCTCAAAGGAAATAAAGGCGCAGTCGGGTTCGCACCTGACAAGCGGCAGCGCAGTGGACGTGGGCGGTTATACTGTAACGCTCAGATTGCCTAAGGCGTATTCAAAGAACTTTACGCTTTCGGAGACCTCGCAGAACGTAGCAAGTACGACGTTGTCGTTCAAGATTTATAAAGCGGATATAACTCCG
>JAAUYR010000018.1 GCA_014805025.1 Clostridia bacterium
AATTATTTAAGGTGTAATATGGCTTTAAGCGTTAAAGGGCTCGAAGGCAACGAACTTGCCGACGATTATATAAGAAAATCAGTACCCAAGGGCAGATGGAGCGACACGTGGGACGTGTTGAAGTCCAACTTTTTAAAGTTGATATTATTAAATGTCTTCGTGCTTATAACCTTTGTGCCGGGAGTAGTGGTAATGTATTTCCGCAATGCTTACGTCAGCGGACTGGGCATGGTGTATCCGTTTAACCCCAGCATAACGTATCCGTTCTACCCCGACCTTATCGGCCTTAACGAAAGCGTAAACCTTTCGGCGGACTTACTGTTTTTCTCGCTGCTCATAGTTGCCGGTTTCTTTGCTTCGATAGGCATTGCCGGAGCATCTTATTCGGTAAGAAGAATGCTTGCAACCCACGGCGAGTTCTCAATTAAAAGCTTTTTCCACGGCATTAAAGTCTGCTATTTCAATACCGTAATTCCCGTAACGCTGTTTATGGCGTTCCTGTTTGCAACCGTAATAATCGGCGACTGGAAGGATTTGGCCTTTGCCGTCGGCAGCAATAAAGCCGGTTCCGTTACGGCTTACGTGTTCATAATAATCGCAACCGTGCTTGTCGGCGTTTACAGCGCATGGCTTTTCGCAGTCGGTACAAGCTACCGCGTAAGCTTTGCTCAGCTTTTCAGAAACGCTTTCGTTCTTATAATAGGCACGCCGTTCCAGACGGTGTTCATGTCGGCGTTCACGCTTATCCCCGTTTGGTTCTTTATGGCCGGCGGAATACTTCGCACTATCTCTTATATACTGTTTATCTTTTTCGGTTTCTCGTTTATGATACTGTGCTGGACTGCGTTCACGCAGTGGGCTTTCGATTTATACGTTAACCCCAACCTTAAAGCGGCGGAGGAAGCGGCAAAAGCCAACAAAAGCGAAAAAGAGCTTGCTCAGGAAAAACTTGAAAACGATAAGTCGACCGCGCGCGAACTTCTTGCCGCAGGCAGAAGCGAGCTTATAGCCCGTCCGATAATGCCTATCGGCAAAGAGCCAGCAATGCAGATTCCTTCGCTTACGTTCACCCGTGCGGATATCGTGGGCGCGGAACAAAGCCGCGTAAAACTTGGCGAGGAAGTTTCCTCTTACGAAAAACAGCACCAAAACGACCCCGTTTACGCGGAGTACAACAAACTGTTTGCCGAGCGTGAAAAAGCTTTGCAGACGGATGACAAAAAGAAAGGCAAAAAGGCAAAGAAAATCAGTTCGGACAACCTGTTAAAATGATGAAAACCAAGCCATATTCGGGGGCGTATTCCGCTCTTGGCGGAATTTTTGAATATCTCAACGACGACTGCGGCTATGAACAATGGTCGCAGTATTTAATTGAAAAACTGCGCGGCGCAGGCAAACGGGGCGTGGACGTGGGCTGTGGCAACGGTTATTTTACGCGCGCGCTGTACAAGGCCGGTTACGACGTTAAAGGTATAGATATTTCGCCGCAGATGCTTTCAACAGCCGTGGAGCTTGCAAGAAAAGAGAGCGTTAGCGCGGAATTTTTACTCGGCGATATAGCCAAACTAAGTTTAAACTTCAAAGCCGATTTTATAACCGCCGTCAACGACTGTATTAACTACGTTGCGCCCAAGGATATTACATCTGCTTTTTCAAGGGTAAACAAGTGCCTTAAAAAGGGCGGAACGTTTATATTCGATATAAGTTCGCCGCACAAACTCCAACATATATTGGGGGATAACCTGTTTGCGGAGGACAGAGGCGATATTGCGTATATGTGGTTTAACAAGCTTTTTTGTGACCGCGTAGAAATGGATATCACCGTTTTTACAAAGCAGGAGGGCGGCAGCTTTTTGCGCGCGGACGAGCAGCATACGCAATATATTTACACCGAGGAGCAGTTAAAGGAATTGCTTGAAAGTGCAGGCTTTGAAGTGCAGACCGAGGGACACCTCGGCGGAGATAAAAACCAAAGAATAAATTTTATTTGTAAAAAATATGAATAAATTATACAAGTCACTTGTTTACGACAACGAAGTTTCGCTTTCCGTTTTAGAGACGACGGAGCTTGTCGCAGACGCAATAAAAATTCATAATTTAAGCGATGCCGCGGCGGAAATTTTAGGCGGTCTTTTAACGGCCTGCGCGTATATGTCGGGCTGTTTAAAGAGCGAAAAGGGCGCGGTTTCCATAACCGTGAAGTCGGGCGACGGCAGCGCGACTGCGAGCGTTTCGGGCGATAAAAACGGGCATATCCGGGGGTATATCGAGGGAGCGGAGCAGGGGCTTAAAGGCGGAACGCTTACCGTTATCAAGGACGACGGGTTTTTCAGGCCGTTCCTCGGCACTTGCGAAATGCGCTGCAAAGATATATCCGAAAACCTTATGCAGTACTTTCATCAGAGCGAGCAGGTGGAAACGGCTGTGGCTATCGGCGTAAAGGTTAAAGGCGGCAAGTGCCTTGCTGCCGGCGGAGTTATAATGCAGCTTTTGCCCGGCACGCACGAGGAGAATATGGACCGCGCCGAAAACGCTATGCAGAACTTTTTATCGGTTTCGGAAACGGTCGAAAAACTCGGCGCGGAAGGCATTATGCGCGAGTATTTCAAAGATGCTTGCGAAAACACTGCAACGTATCTGACTTTTCCCGAATATAAGTGCAATTGTTCGCGCAAAAAAATAGAGGGGGTAATTTTGCCCCTCGGCAAAGACGAGCTTTTGAAAATCGTCGAAGAAGAGGGCAGGGTAAACGTTCACTGCCACTACTGCAACACGGACTACGGCTTTTCAAAGGCCGACGTCTTAAAACTTTTTGAGAAATAAATTATGGCAAAAACGATGAGTATCGACCTCGGGGCAGACAGGCTTATTGCCATTGCCTGCGATATGGTCGATAATCACAACTATATAGGCGCGCTGAAAATGCTCAATAAAAACGCCGAGCTGGACGGGAACGACGAGGATTCGTATATGCTCTACGCCGAAATTTTCGACGATATGGGGCTGTACGAAAAGTGTATAAACGGCTGGTTCAAGTATATGGACGTGGCGCTTGCTGACGATTTATCGGAGTGCTACGAGGGCTTGGCTGTCAATTTTATGAACCTCGGCAACGAGCATTTTTCTGCGTTTTATTACAACAAGCTCTTGTTTGAGGCGGACGATATCGACGCGCAGACTCGCGAGGGCATTGTAAAAGATTTTATGAGCGTTGCCTCAAACCCGTTAAAGTTCGCCTATCCGCCGAGGCTTGCCGACGTTTCAGATATAATTTCGAGCGGTATCGATTATATGAAGTCGGGCGAGTTCGAGGTTGCGGCGGAAGAGTTCGACAAAATCGACGAGGAAAACGACAGATATTTAACCGCGCGCAATTATATTGCGATGTGCAAGATTATAGACGATAAGTCGGACGAGGCCGAGCAGGAATGTCTTAACATTTTAAAAAAGCGTCCGGACGACGTGCAGGCGCTTACGACCCTCGCCGCGGTCAAAACTGAGGCCGGCAAGCGCGAGGAAGCGCTCGAACTTGCCAAAAAACTGCTGACCTTAAAGCTGGAAAACAACGACGATATTTATAAAATTGCAACGGTTTGCTGCGAAAACAAGCTTCACGCAGAGGCCTACGCGACATTTTTAAAGCTCACCGACGAGCTTGAAAACGATTTGAACATTATGTATTTCAAGGCGGTTTCGGCGTTCAACTGCGGAAAGTACGAGGAAAGCTTTGCCGCATTCGACAGGCTTGTAACAATCTATCCCGAGGCGGTTACGGCAAGGTTTTACTATAACGCTGCGCGTGCAATGGTCAAAAGCGGAGAGATTTCCGAGCTGAGCTATTTTTACAGGCTTCCACAGGAAGTCCGCGAGTCCTCGCTTAAAATGCTTGCCGCGTATATGCGGCTTTCCAAGGCCCAGGCTCGCAAGCTTGCCGCCGAGCTCGATTTATCGTCCTGCGTAAAATGGTGCTTTGACGAATGCGAGGTAAAGGTCGGCGACTTGCAGTATCTTGCGGCGCAGGTTGCAATAAAAGCCAACCTCGACGATATCGTTCGCGACCTGCTTTTAAACGCGTTTTTGCCCGACAGGTTCAAGCTGGACGTTCTTTCAAGCCTTGCCGAGCGCAACGAATTCAACTGTTTCGGAGTTGTTATCTGCAACGTTTACAAGCGCGTAACTACCCAGATGCTCGGTATCGGCGCGGATAAGCGCAAGAGCTTTTTGCGCGCCTACGCAAGATTAGTTGCGCACTTTTCCATACTTGACGACGAGCACGGCAAGGAGTTCGCCGCCGCCGCCGAGGACGTTTATCAGCGGCTTTCCGAGAACGGCAAGCTTGCCGTTGCCAAGGATACCGACGCGCTTTGCGCGGTAATTTATATCCGTTCGGGTGTGCGCGAGGCCGACGTTGACGGCGAAAAAATAAACAGCTTTTTTGAAGTTACAGATGAAAAAATCAAAAAAATTACGGGTGAACTATGAAACTTTACGACTTTGACGGAATTTTCGACGAAAAGCTGAGCGAGTACATCGCAAAAAACTCGCAAAAGTACAAGGAAAGCGAATGGGAGGACGTTATCCCCCAGCTCTATAAAAAATTCGGCGATACTCCGCTTAAATCGATAGGTAAGACTCCGCGCGAGTTCTATGCGGAAATGTCCGACGACGAGCTTATAAAATGCTTAAAGGCGCATTTGAAGCAGGAAGTGCCCGTATCCGAGTTTTTGTGCGAGGCTATCGAGGCAAGAAAGCTTACCGAGCAGCTTTTGCCGCTTTTATCGGGCAGCGAAAACGAACGCGAGTATGCTATGAGCCTTATCGGCTCGGACGACAGAGCTATTTCTATATATATGGAAATGCTGACCTCGTGCGACAACGAGGACTTAAAGAACCGCTGCGTTGATTATATAAAGGAAAAAGCCGACCTCGTTATAGATGAGGTGCTTAAAAATTACCAAAGCGGAGTGGAGCGCGAGTATATGCTTGAAATTATGTCGCGCTCGGTCGTAAAGAACCAAAAGATTTTTGACATATTATTAAAGGAATTCAGAACGGATATCGACAACGTGCCCATGCACGCAAGCTATCTTGCCGCTTACGGCGACGAGCGCGCACTGCCCTATCTTTTGGATAAGATAGACGAAGAGGGCATTTCATTTATAGAGTATCAGGAGCTGAAATACGCTATCGAGGCGCTCGGCGGCGAGTACACAAAGGAGCGCGACTTTTCAAACGACCCGTATTACGAAATTATAAAATCACATTCGGTATAAAAATTACCTCCGCTGTCAAAAACTTAGGCGGAGGTAATTTTTTTATGCAGCAACTCACTTCAAAGGAACTTGAATTAATTTCCGACGCGCTGACGGCGGAAGGACTTATTTGCAAAAAGGCGCGCGCGTATTCCAAATCGCTTATCGATATGGAGCTTGCCGAATGTATGACTAAAATCGCGGACGAACACGAACAGCGTTATAACGCGCTGTTGAACATTATAGGAGGTTAAAAATGAAACTTACCAAAAGCGACGTTATGCTGAACGAAAAAGACTCGTTGCAGGATATGCTGGAATCCGAAAAACAGCTTATGACCATTTACACCACAGCGCTTTTCGAGGGCAGCACCAAGGCCATGCGCAAAAACTTTTCGGCAAACCTTTTGGGCGTAGCCGAAAACCAGTATTTAATATTTACTCAAATGAGCAGTCGTGGCTATTACGAGCCCAAGCCTGCCAACAAAAATATGATAGACGAAGCCAACTCAACCTTTAAAAAACAGAAAAACGCTTTAAAAGCTTAATAAGTTAAATCAAAAATTTCTCGCGGCGTGTCAACGCCGCTTTTTTTGTGCTTTACGGTATAACAAAATTTTACTTTCACATACTGTTTTTACGGCATAATTTGCCTTAAATAGGAGTTTTATGAAAGCTACTGGAATTGTAAGAAGAATAGACGAGTTGGGAAGAGTGGTTATTCCCAAGGAAATCAGAAGCACGCTGCGTTTAAAGTCGGGTGACCCTCTTGAAATATTTACCGACCGCGACGAGCTTATGCTTAAAAAGTATTCGCCGATAGCCACGCTTGAAAAGTTTTCCGAGGGCACTGTAAAGTCGCTCTCTGATTTATCCGGTCACGTTGCGGTTATTTGCGATACCGACGAGGTTCTGCATGCTTCGGGCCGCGGACAGAGGGAGTTTGACGGCAAAAGCATTTCGGGGAAGATGGACGAAATTTTAAAGGACAGAAAAAGCTATATCGCAAACCTTGCCGAGGGTGGCGACGTCGTGCCCATTTGCGATAATCAGCAGTCGGAAGTAACTGCGCAGATTATAGTTCCCATAGTCTGCAACGGCGACTGCCTTGGCGCGGTTGCGCTTGTATCTTGCGAACAGGGTGCAAAAATAGAGCCTGCGGCGTGCAAGCTTGCACAATTGAGCGCCAACATTATAGCCGGTCAATTCGATTAATTTGGCGGCATATATGCGGCGCAATGCTGCGTTGAACTGCGCTTTCCTTCGGGTCATTTACGATAAAGTAAACTCCCCTCGGAAATGCTCGTTCGCCTTGCCTTGCTTGCATCTCTGCCGTTGAAAATTACAGGGAAATTTATGTTAAGTCAGAAGCAGTCGTTCATAAAAGGCGCGGTGATTATATCACTCGGCGGCTTCATATCAAAAGTGCTCGGCGCGCTTTACCGCATACCGCTCACTAATATCCTCGGCGGCGAGGGGATGGGGATATACCAGATGGTTTATCCCCTGTATTGTATTTTGCTTACCGTTTCCGCCTCGGGTATCCCCACGGGTATTGCCAGGTTAGTGTCTTCCGGACGCGGCGTGGGCGCGGAAAAGCAGGCCTTTTACCTTTACGGCACCGTGGGTATTATAGGCACGTTTTTAATGTATATGCTGTCGGGCGCGCTTGCCAAAATTCAGGGCGAGCCGGCAATAACGCTGTGCTGTAAGCTGTTATGCCCGTCGGTATTTTTCGTGTCGATTTTATCGGTCGTGCGCGGATATTTTCAGGGCAGGGGCAATATGTACCCTACGGCAATTACCGAAATTTCCGAGCAGGTTATAAAGGTTGCGCTGGGTGTAACTTTAAGCTATATTTTCCGCGCAAACCTTGCTTTGGCGGTTGCCTCGACGCTTTTTGCGGTCACCGTAAGCGAGATACTTTCAACGGCGTTTGCGGCGGTTTGGTATTTTAAGAAAAAGGGCAAAAGTCCGCTATATTCCGCACCCAACGTGCCCGTTTCCGCAATTTTAAAGTATACTATTCCCCTGACTTTAACGGCAATAGCCTTGCCGCTTTCTCAGCTTGCCGAAAGCATTATTGCGGTTAAACTTCTCCGCCAGATTTCAGGCGAGGCTACGGCGCTTTACGGTATCTATTCGGGCTGCGCGGTAACAATTATAAATCTGCCCGTTTCGGTAACTTACGGGCTTGCGGCTTCCAGCGTGCCGCAGATTTCACCGCTTGCCGAAAAGGGCGACTTTGCAGGCGCTAAGAAGAAAGCTTTTAAAGCCTTGCTCATTACTTTTGCCGTATCGCTGCCGGCGGCTTTGGGGCTGTTTGCGTTAGCGCCTCTGGCAACCAGACTGATTTTCGGTTCGCTTGAAGCAGGCGAAAAAGAAATTTTAATTAAACTTATCCGCATACTTGCCGTGTCCTCGTTGACGCAGTCGCTTGTTCAGACTTCGTCGGCGTGCCTGACCTCGCTCGGCAAACCTATACGCAGCACAATAACTCAGTGGACGACCGCAATTTTGCGCGTAGTTTTGACGGCGGTTTTAATAAAATACACGCCGCTTTCCATAAACGGCGCGGCTTGGTCGGCAAACTGTGCGTATTTGGTTGCAACTTTAATGAATTTTTGGTATATTATCAGGGTAAATAACGGTAAAGGAAAGGGTAAAGCTGATGAAAATTACTCTGATAGGCTTGGGGGTGTCGGCAGGCGATTTAAGCTTGAAGGCAAAGGCAGCGCTTGACAAGGCGAGTAAAATTATTGCAAGGTCGGAGCGTATGTCGGGCTTTGAAAGTCTTGACGGTTTAAGCGTTGAAACGCTTGATAGTGTTTACGAAAACAGCCGGAATTTTGACACGCTCAATAAAAAACTTGCCTCGCAGGTTTTAGCTGCGGCTAAGTCGGGGGACGTTTGCTACTGCGTTGACGGTGCGGTTTGCGAGGACGAATCCTGCAAAATAATTTTATCCAAACACAAGGACTGCGAGGTATTCGAGGGCGTATCCAAGGCGGCGCACGCATACAGCGTTGCGAGGCTGTTGACCCCCGAATATGCCGCAGTTTCGGCTTATAGCGCGGCAAATTTGAAGAGTTTTCGCGCGGCGGTCGTTTACGATATCGACTGCGAGTATATCGCCGGCGAGGTAAAGGCCAAGCTTGCGGATATCTTCGGCGACGAAACGGAGTGCAGTTTTGTCCGCGGCGAAACCGTCAAAAAAATTAAAGTTTACGAAATCGACAGACAGAAGAATTACGACTTAACCTGCGCCGTTGCCGTTGAGGAAGGCGCGTTCCTTGAAAAGGACAGGTACGACTACGCCGACCTTGAACATATGATAAAGCTTTTGCGTGCGCCGGACGGCTGCCCTTGGGACAGGGTTCAGACCTCGGAAAGCATAAAGGGAAACCTTATAGAGGAAGCGTACGAGCTTGCCGACGCTATCGAGCGCGGCGACGACTACGATATGGAAGAAGAGACGGGCGACGTCTTATTGCAGGCAGCTTTTCATTCCGTAATGGAAGAGGAAAAGGGCGAGTACACGGGCGCGGACGCTTTGACTCGGGTCGTTAAAAAATTGATTTTCAGGCACTCGCATATTTTCGGTGCGGACAAGGCTAAAAACGAGGGCGAGGCGCTGGGCGTCTGGGAAAAGAACAAGCAGAAGGAAAAGGGACAAACGACGTATTCCGAAACGGTGCTTGCAGTTCCCAAGAATATGCCTGCGTGCATGCGCGCGCAGAAGGTCGGCAAGCGCTCCGGTAAATGCGGAATGGATTTTCTTTCACCCGTTTCCGCCTCGGAAAAGCTTGAAGAAGAGGTGGGCGAGCTTTTGGAAGCCTGCATAAGCGAGGATAAGGACGCAATTTTCGACGAGGCCGGTGACGTCTTGTATTCTGCCGTAAACGTTTGCCGTCTTGCGGGCGCGGACTGCGAGCTTGCGCTTCACGCGGCGGTGGAGAAGTTTACAAAACGGTTCGTCGAGTTCGAGCGGCTGGCAAAGGAAAACGGCGAAATAATCGAGGATATGGACCCTTCGCGTTGGGATTACTACTGGACGTTGGCGAAAAATGCAATTAAAAGAAATTAAAATAGCAAATTTACATACTGAAAACAACGTATTTTTAGCGCCGCTGGCAGGCTATACTAACGCGGTGTTTCGGGAAATATGTTATAACCTCGGCGCAGGGCTTACGTTTACGGAAATGGTCAGCGCAAAGGGGCTTTGTTACGGCAGTGAAAAGACGGAGGAGCTGCTATGCGTTTGCGACGGCTACGGCGGAATTAAGGCTTGCCAGATTTTCGGCAGCGAGCCGGAGTATATGCGGCGCGCGGCGGAAAGCGAGGCGCTTGCGCCGTTTGAGCTTATAGATATTAATATGGGTTGTCCCGTGCCCAAGATTTACAAAAACGGCGAGGGCAGCGCGCTCATGAATAACCTGCCACTTGCCGCAAAAATTATTTCCGAGTGTAAAAAGAGCGGAAAGGCGGTTTCCGTGAAGTTCAGAACGGGTCTGGACGAAAGCCGTATTATTGCCGTAGAGTTTGCAAAGATGTGCGAGGACGCCGGCGCGGATATGATTTGCGTGCACGGAAGAACGCGAGATAAGATTTATTCGGGCGATGTAAACTTCAATGAAATTGCCAAGGTAAAGAGCGCAGTTAAAATTCCCGTTATTGCAAACGGCGGAGTGTTTTGCGCAAAGGATGCGGACGAGCTTATTGAAAGGACGAGGGCGGACGGAATTGCAATTGCGCGCGGCGCAATGTACAGACCGTGGATATTTGCCGAAATTACGGGGCTTGAAAATATCGATAAAAAGGCCATAGTACGGGGGCAACTGAAAAAAACGCGCGAATTATACGGCGAAAGGTTTGCCTGCGTGTTTATGCGGAAGATGATAGGCTTTTATATGAAAGGCTTGCCGAACGCGGCAAAATATAAGGAGCGGTTGTTTAAAGCGCAGACCTGCGACGAGGTAGCCGCAATTTTGGAAGAGGTTAATTTTTACTGACAAATGCCGACAAAAGTCGGCAATTTTTTTTATTTTACGACTTTTGAATAAGTCTATAATACCTGTTACGATGCAGGTCTACGTTGAGCTTGCCATACTTGAAAACTTCTGTATGGACTTTACGCTTTTATACGCGGCTAAGGTCGCGGCAAAGAATGCGGCGAGCGTTTTCAGAATTTTTTTGGGCGCTTGTCTCGGCGCGTGCTTTGCGGTAGTGTTTCCGCTGTTTAAGTTAGGCGTGGTCTGGTCGGTTGTTTTAAAGATTTTGTCGGGGCTTGTAATTTGCGTTATAGCCGGTAAATTCAAAAGCTTTAAGGCTTACTTGAAGTTTGCAGGGGCTTTCGTTGGGTTTACGGCGCTGCTCGGCGGAGCGCTGATAGGCGTGTTCTCTCTGGTAGGGATAAGCTATATTTCGGGCGAGGGGTATTTATTGTCTTCGGTGCCGATAGGTATTCCGTTGTTTGGTGCACTGCTTATTATAATAGGTGCGAGAAAGCTTGCAGCACGGCTCAAAAAAAATCATAAAAACGAGGTTATTTGCCGCATATATGCAGGGCAATCGCAGGTTGAACTGCACGGGTTTTTTGATAGCGGCAACAAAGTTTACTGCCGCGGCGCGCCAGTCAGCGTAATTCCGAAAGCTGCGGCCGAAAAACTTTTGACCGAAGCGCGCATAACTGGCGGCGTAAAAATACATACTGTTGCGGGGAGCAAGATTATCGACGTGTTCACCGCGGATAAAATAGAGATAAACTTCGGCGAAAAGACGGATACTTTTAAAGGCGTAAAAATAGGCGTGAGCCCACAGAAAATCGACTGCGCGGTTCTTCACCCTGATTTGTTGGAGGATATTAATGTTTGAAAAGATAAAACAGCTTCTCGCCGCGATTTTCGGCAAAAACACTTTGGATTACATATGCGGAACGGAGGCGTTGCCCTTGCCGCTTTCGCAGGAGGAGGAAAGCAGTAAAATAACGCTTTTGGAAAACGGCGACCAAAGGGCCAAGGCCGAGCTTGTGGAGCATAACCTGCGCCTCGTTGTATACATAGCCAAAAAGTTCGAGGGCTCGGGCGCGGACGGCGACGACCTCGTATCGGTAGGAACAATCGGACTTATTAAGGCTATAAATTCGTTCAAGTCGGATAAAAACATAAAGCTTGCGACGTACGCGTCGCGGTGCATTGAAAACGAAATTTTAATGTATCTGCGGCGAATGAGCCGACTTAAACAGGAAATTAGCTTCGACGAGCCGCTCAACACCGACTGGGAGGGCAACGAACTTTTGCTTTCCGACATTATGGGAACGGATGCGGACAGCGTGTATTCCGACATAGAGGGCGGTGTCGAGCGCGAGCTTTTAAAGAACTCGCTTTCAAAGCTTTCTCCGCGCGAGCAGCGCATTATGCGCATGCGGTTCGGGTTGGACGGCGACGACGAGGGAATGACCCAAAAGGACGTTGCAGACAAGCTCGGAATATCGCAAAGCTATATTTCGAGGCTGGAAAAAAAGATAATTTCAAAACTTAAAAAAGACATAAATAAACAGATAAATTAATCTAAACTTGGACATATTCCCGTACTAATTGAGTCTACATACAGAAAAAGGGGGATATGTTATGTTACAGAAAGTTGTTATTTGCGGCGTGGATACGTCGGGGCTTCCGTTGCTCTCTTCAAAGGAGCAGGAAGAGCTTATGGTTAAGCTTAAAGCCGGTGACGAGGCCGCGCGCGAAAAGTTTATTGTGGGAAATATGCGCCTGGTGCTTTCGCTTGTAAGAAGGTTCTGGGCAAAAAAAGCCAACGCGGACGACGTGTTCCAGGCCGGCTGCGTTGGGCTTATCAAAGCAATTGATAACTTCGATTTGTCGGTCGGCGTTAAGTTTTCCACTTACGCCGTGCCGATAATACTTGTATGTTGAAACTCTTAAAAGGAGCTTCAAATGACAAGAAAACAGGCAATTTTAGCGGCAAAAGAGCAATTTTTGGCACAAAACGACACAAAAGCGGCGGAAAGGTTAGAAGAAATCATAGACGGTATGCCGTTTGTAAAATGGACGGAAGATACCGTAAAAGATTGTGTTGAACAATTTATGGTTGACTTCGGCAGACTACCGACAGCGACTGATTTCGGTAAAAACGGTTTACCTGCACATGCAGTAGTTAAGTACATATTTAAAATACCACTTCACGAATGGATGACAGTAAACTTTCCAAATTTCTATCAACCTGAATTAACACGCAGACAAACATTATGCAAAGCGGTGGAAGTTCTGCAAGATAGGTCAGCAATAGAAAAGATTAAGGAAATCATTTCAGAATATCCAAAGGGAGATTGGACGCAAGAAAATGTAAATGACGGGATTGAGCAGTTCTATAATGAACACGGTCATTTACCTCGTGAAAAAGATTATGCAAACGGTGCGCTTCCCTACATAGATATTTTCAGATATAAATTTAATACAACTAAAACTCAATGGTTGAAAAAATATTTTAATGATATTTATTGTGCCGAAAAGCTAACGGAAAGAATAAAGAAGAGTAGTTCGCTTGAAGATTTTAAAAATGAGTTTGAAAGAATAAAACCTGTTACTCAAGATGACTTTGATAATCGTAGAGATAAAGACCGCATCTGTTGTACGGGATTTATTATGAAAAGGCACAATATAAACGGTTGGCATAAGCTGCTTAAAAAATGCGGATTAACAGCATATGAGAAAATTGTCGAGCCTAAAATATGGAAAGTAAATTTGATAATAGTATGAATGAGTAATATAAACAACTATGATTATAGTAAGCCACTACTTTGTGTAGCGGCTTTTTCATTGACTAAAATGCTTTGTTTGATGTTGACAAACAAATGTTTTATATTATATAATCATAAAGCTAATAAAAAATAATAATGGTTAAAACTAATTAAAGGAGGCAGAGGTGTAATGGATAAACAGTATATTGCAATAGACCTTAAATCATTTTATGCTTCTGTCGAGTGTAGGGAAAGAGGACTTGATCCAATAACTACAAACCTTGTAGTTGCCGACAAAGATAGAACGGAAAAAACAATTTGCCTTGCCGTTTCGCCGTCATTAAAGGCTTATGGGATTTCAGGACGAGCAAGACTTTTTGAAGTTGTGCAACAGGTTAATAAGGTAAATGCTTCTCGTTTGAGAAATGCACCTAATCGTAAATTTGCAGGTAAGTCATACAACGATGATGAACTGAAAGCAAATCGTGCCTTAAAATTGAGCTATATAACCGCACCGCCGCGTATGGCACTCTATATGGAGTACAGTACAAGGATATATGAAATTTACAAAAGTTTTGTCGCGCCGGAGGATATTCACGTTTATTCGATAGACGAGGTGTTTATAGATGCGACGTGGTATTTAAAAAGTTATGGGCTAACAGCACGTGAACTTGTGGCTAAAATTATTAAAGAAGTATTAAATCAGACGGGTATAACAGCAACTGCCGGAATTGGCACTAATTTATATCTTTGTAAAGTTGCTATGGATATAGTGGCGAAACACATACAGCCTAATTCAGAGGGTGTACGAATCGCAGAGTTAAACGAAATGAGTTATAGAAAACTGCTGTGGGAACATAAACCACTTACTGACTTTTGGCGAGTAGGACACGGTTATGCCAATAAGCTCGAAGCAAATGGTATGTACACCATGGGCGATGTCGCTCTGTGTTCTCTTACCAATGAGGATTTATTATATAAGTTATTTGGTATCAATGCGGAGTTGCTTATTGACCACGCTTGGGGGTGGGAGCCTTGCACGATAGCAGATATAAAATCTTACAAGCCGAGCGAAAACAGTATAAGTTCAGGACAAGTATTACAGAAGCCGTACACTTATGAAAAGGGTATGTTAATTGTACGTGAAATGACCGATTTACTCGTTCTTGATTTAGTCGAAAAGCGTCTTGTAACAAATCAGATAGTTTTAACGATAGGTTATGATATTGAGAATTTGACTAACCCTGAAATCAGTAACAGCTACTATGGCGAAATAACCATAGACCACTATGGGCGTAAAGTGCCGAAGTCAGCGCATGGCTCAATAAATCTTAAAAGATACAATTCTTCAACACGTCTTATAACAGATGCCGTAATAGAATTGTATAAAAGGATAGTCGATAAAAACCTGCTTATACGAAGAGTCTATGTTGTAGCAAATCACGTAATAAGTGAGAACGATAGGCAGGAAAAGCCTGAACAACTTAATTTGTTTACAAACTTTGAAGCGTTAGAAGAAACAGCACAAGAAAATGCCGCACTTGACAAGGAACGCAAAATTCAGGATACTGTTTTGTCTGTCCATAAGAAATATGGTAAAAATGCTTTGATTAAGGGTATGAATCTTGAAGTTGGTGCAACTACCATTGAGCGCAATAATCAGATAGGCGGTCATAAGAAATGAAAGAAGAAAATAGGTACGAGGATATAATAAATCTACCGCATCATCAGTCCGATAAACGCCCGCACATGTCGATTTATGACCGAGCGGCACAGTTTGCGCCCTTTGCGGCATTAAAGGGATATGAGCAAGAGATAGACGAAGCGATTAGAACTACTGACAGCAAAATTGAATTATCAGACGAACAGTTATATCAATTAAATGAGAAGCTAAATGAACTTAAAGAAATCCTGAATGAACAGCCTGTCATTAGGGTTATCTATTTTGTGCCGGACGAAAAAAAGTCAGGTGGTAAATATCTCACAATAGAACAACAAATTAGAAAAATTGATGAGTATAAAAGAAAACTTATTTTCTCTGACAGAGTGATAGAGTTTGATAGCATAATTCAAATTGATTTTATAAAATAACTATTGTCAAGATAGCTTGACGAAATGTGTCGATATAGCTATAATGAGTATGCTTAAATTTTGGAGTTAATTTATGTTAGTTACAAAGAAATGCCCGAATTGCGGGACGGAACAAGTAGGACTTGATTTACAAGAAACAAACGGCTCATTTGTATGCTCGAAGTGTGAGAGAGAATTTGTAGTAGAAAATGAAATCATAAAGGAAGTATTAGATAAAAATAATCATACCAAAACTAATAAAAATTAGTAAGACAGCCGCTACTTAATGTAGCGGCTTTTTTATTTCCTTTCGTTAATAATTCTTGATATTTTTGATATAAGGTGCTAAAATAATCTTGCGAATCCAAAAGAATAACCCTTTACCCCCCTAATTCCAAGGGGGGAGGTCTTGTTTTATTTCGTGGAAAGTTGTCTAAAATTGGTAGTAATACCTGTTCCAAACTACTTTCTACGGAAAAAGGGTTTATTGGATTCGCAACCACGGAACGGTATTCTGCGGTGTCGTTCTCGTAAGGGAACGGCATCTTTTTTTATAATTAAAAAATCCGTTCGCATTAGCGAGCGGATTTATTTTATTAACTAATCAGTTATGTTTTCGGGTGCGAATAGAGGGGAATTGAAGAAATCCTGCAAGGTAATATTTAAGCCGTCGCAAATTCCATATATTGTGGAAAGTTTGACGGTGCTAAACTTTGTCATTGTAGCAATAGTTGGACGGGGAACGCCGCTCAAATTTGCAAGAGCATTTATAGTTATTGTTCGTTCTTTTGCTAAACCGACAATTCTTTCATAAACTGCATCTACTAATCTCATAAAACACCCCGTGTTGATAATTGGTGTACCAACACAATTATTATATGAAATTCGTGAAAATTTTGTCGTTGGTGCGCCAACAGTTGGTTGACCAACAGGTAAGAAAATAATATAATTTTTGTCGAGGGTTTGAAAATGAAAACTAATGAAGCTGTTTGCTTTACAGGACACAGAAGCCAAAAACTGCCGTGGAGATTTAACGAAAATGATGAGCGGTGTATGACAATGAAAGTTGTCTTGCGTTCTGAAATTGAGAAAGCAATTAAAAGAGGGTATAGGACATTTTACTGCGGAATGGCTATCGGCTTCGATATGATATGTGCCGAAACTGTCATTAACTTGAAGAAACATTATTCAGATATAAGGATTATCGGAGCGTTGCCGTGTAGGACTCAAGATATTAAATGGTCAGGTAGAGATAGGGAAAGATATAGAAATTTATTGACACAGTTGGACGGTGTTCGCTGTATTTATGATGAGTATATAGGCGCAGAGTGTATGCTTGAACGTAATAGATTTATGGTAAACAATTCGTCTTTAATGATTGCCTTGTTTAATGGTTTATCGGGCGGAACTAAATCAACAATAGATTATGCCCGTAGTCAAGGATTAGAAACAATTATTATTAAGCCATAAAGGAGTTAAATATATGAGAATGAGAAAGAGAGATGTGATTTGTTATCTAATGTTCTCATTGTTTTTGATTGTGTTTGCAGTTCCAATTCGGTATGCACATGCTGAAACGTTCGAGGAGCGTATTCCAACGTATGGGCTGTATTGTGAAGATTCCGAAATCATTAAGAGCGGTACGGTAAATTTTGATTTGACAGACGCGAATTTGCTGTCGAAGGGAAAGGGAGTAAAGCAGTCAAGCTATCAGGTTACGGTAGCAAACCGTGAAGTGGAATTTGCTATTCCGTTTGTTTCGTCGGCAATGAAGCTGCCGTCCATTTCAGTAAAAGTCAACGGGCAAGAAGTGGCAGGCTCGGTTTGGTATGGACATAGCGGTTATTGGCAAGATTACGACTTTGATATAGACAAAACTTACTCGCCTGTTTTAGACGAGAGCATTATTGGTACGCTTTACACGTTTATTCCTGATAGTGAAACAGTAACGGTTTCATTAAAACTGAATGAATGGAAAAGTTACATTTACGAAACTACAAATCATTATTCGTCATCTGATACAGCAGACGGAAGTCATATATGGAATTTAAAAGAAGCAAGTCCATTACACGAGTATTCTTTTTTCATTTTCGGCGATTCGACGGAGTGTACGTTTGAAAGCAGTTGCGGGTACCGAACTGAAACGATTTCTTGTAAAGACTTTGTAGATAATCAGTATAAAAAGTTTGAGGAATACTTTGACCATAATGGCGGTGTACCTATTGAGCTTTTTTATTCGGTAGTAAATAGGGTAATACAAGAAAACACAGTCATAAGTTACAACGAGTTGTTTTTGCGTTCTATTGATACATATAGAGTAAACGCTTATAAGTTCAGAGTATCGCTTGAAGCCGATGCGGTTATAAAGTATGAGCTGCCAATAGATGTACAGAGGAACTATGCGTTTGAGCCAATGATTTATGGGGTGGAACAATATCGGGTAGGGGAGTATCCAATATCATACCGCATTGAACTTAATAATGATAATCCTTACATAATAGAATCAAGTGTCAATACTGAAAGAGGTGGTACGGGTTACATAGCGGAAACGACAGAAGATTTTTCTTTTGTGTTCAGTTCGTCAGAAAAGCCACAAAATATAAATGACGAAAATAACAAAATCGAAACGTGGCGAATTGTTTTGTTCGTCTTGTCCGGCGTTTTCGGTTGTGCCTTAATTGTATCTTTAACAATGCTTATCTATTATTCGGTTAAATACAAAAAAGCACACAAGGGGAACAAATGAAGAAAACAGTATTAAAGGTATTAAAATATGTGCTTATCGGTGTTTCCGTATATGTTGGTGTACTCTTAATTCAATTCTGTATCACGTATGCAGTAAAAGGGGAAGATACATGGAATTATTATAAAGAGTTTTGGGAGTGGTACTCTACTTTGATATTTGATAAATAGTGTAGTAAGGCAACGGTAGCGTTGCCTTACTCATTTAGCTTTAAATCGTGTAATTTGTGCAGGAATTTACTGCTTTTGTGGCGAATTACAGCATAACTTTGCAGATTATTCGACTGTTTAACAGTTTTACCGCATTGTATGAATTATCAGATTTTGTTAAAATATAACTACATAATACAATGCGGGGAAAATGTATGGCAAACCTTAACTTAAAGAATATTTATAAAGTTTATCCCAACGGAACGAAAGCTGTAAACGATTTCTCTATGGATATAGAGGATAAAGAATTTATAGTTTTTGTAGGTCCTTCGGGCTGCGGTAAATCAACCGTTCTTCGTATGATTGCAGGTCTTGAAGAAATAAGCGCGGGTGAACTTAAAATTGATAATACGGTAGTCAACGACGTAGATTGTAAAAATCGTGATACGGCAATGGTTTTCCAGAACTATGCGCTTTATCCGCACATGACCGTTGCCGACAATATGGCTTTCCCTTTAAAGATGACCAAACTTACAAAGGTTCAGAAAGCCGAGTTAAGTAAAAGAGTTGACGAAAAATATCCTGTATTATTGTCAAAATCATATTTTAAAAAACTGGCAAAGAAAGAGGTGCTTGCCGAGATTAAACAAAATAACGGAGGCAAGCTACCTAAAAAGTATAAACTTTCTGATGCCGATAAAGTGGAAATCGAGCGTAGGGCAGAAGAAAAGATAGCAGCTTATGAAGTTTTATTGGCGAAAAATCCGGAAATAAAAAAGAACTATAAAGAGGGGAAGAAGGTAGTTCTTACCGCAGAAGATAAGGCGGTAATTTCTAAAAAGTTAAAAGCCGAATATCCCCGTGGGATAAAAAACTTCTTCTTAATGCCGTTCCATTATTTAGTGATAAGGCACGAGTACATTGTAACCGTTCGTGAAGAAAGGCATTTAATTCGCCCTATTTCATTTATAAATAATATTTTAAAACCGCTGCATAAGTCTTTTGTCAAGCGCGAAGAAATGTATGCAAAGGTAATTAAAATTGCGGAAATCCTTGGACTTGAAGAATATCTCGGTAAAAAGCCGGGAGCAATGAGCGGCGGGCAAAGACAACGTGTCGCTCTTGGTCGTGCAATGGTACGCAATCCGAAAGTCTTTCTTTTGGACGAACCGCTCTCAAACCTTGATGCAAAGCTGCGTACTCAAATGCGTAGCGAAATAACCAAATTACATAACAGATTACAAACTACTTTTATTTATGTTACCCACGACCAAGTTGAAGCTATGACTATGGGCGACAGAATCGTAGTTATGAAGAAAGGAAGAATACAGCAGATAGATACGCCTGTCAATTTGTATTCTTATCCCGAAAACATCTTCGTTGCGGGATTTATCGGAACACCGTCTATGAATTTCTTTACGGCGAAAGTTGAAAGCGACGGAAAGAAAGCGAACGTTGTTTTTGCAAACGACAAGAAAATTGAATTTAATCCCGAAAGCATAAAGAAGCTCGAAAGAAAATATCTCGGTAAAGAAATAACAATGGGCGTTCGTCCCGAAGATTTTGTATTATCTGACGACGGCGTTGAGTGCGTAGTTCTGAACACAGAAATGTTGGGAAGCGAAACGCTTATCTATTGTGATTTCGATACTACGAACGTTACAAATTATGAAAGCGGAAAATATCCTTTTATAATTAAAATAGAAGGTATTTGCCCGCATAAATGCGGGGACGTTATCAAAGTTAGTATCGACTTTGAAAAAGCTCATTATTTTGATAATGAAAGCGAAGAAAGCGTAATGAAACGCTTTGTAAGTTATAACGATTTGCCTGTAACCGTTTCGGGCGGCAAATTGAATTTGGGAGGAAAAACTGTTGCTTTACCGCCTGTGCTTGCAGGCCTTGACGGTAATCTTGATGCAGTATTCCCCACGGCGGCAGTTTATGAAGGAAGCGATTTCGATGCGGAAGTCCTTGAATGTGAACAGTTAAAGCAAGGTTGGCTTGCCCGTATTTTGATAGGCAGTCAAAAACTGTATGCTTTATTCGATAAAGAAGTCAGCGGAAAAATTAAGGTCAGCTTGAATTGGCACGAGATAACGTTTAATAGCAACGGCGAAACCGTAAAAGCTGCTCTCTCTACCGAAAATATTTTTGATGTAAAACTCAATAAACGTGCATTGACATCTGAACAGAAAAAGCAGCTTCCCGTAGAAGAGAAGAGAACGTTCGACGTGGACGTACTTTGTGGCGAAACAGCACTTACCTGTCCGCTTTCGGTGCTTAAACGTCTGTTAAGTGCAAGCGACAGAAAGTTATTCGGTATAGATATGCAGTTGATATTTGACGCAAACAAGATAACAGCAGACAAGACTTTCACAGCTCAAATTAAAGAAAAATACGACTACGGCAATAAGCAGTACGCTTTATGCGAGTGTAAGGGTAAGCAGATAGTTCTTCCCTTTAACGGCGAAACATCTGAAATATCGTTTGGCATCGACCTGTTAAATGCAGGTATATACGATAATAATTTAGGTATTAAGATTGCATAGTATGAAAAAGTTTAAGAGTTTCATTGTTGGTTTTTTCATCATTTTCTCCTTCTGTTTTGTTCTTTCCGGGTGTGTTACCCCCAATACGCCCGGAGAAGAACAAGACCAAACGGGTAATAACAGTAAAGTAAGAGTATATGACGTGCCTGACGGTGTGGACAAATATGAGGGCGCGGAAATTCATATAGGTCAAACTGAAATCCCTGCTTATAAAGTGATGATTAACACATCTCAAAATTGGGTGGGCGATAACTATCAACGTGTAGCAAACGGTGTATGTTTGTTTGAGTTGGACGGTAAAGCACAAGTTACGGTAAAGCCTGATGTGAAAATAAATTATTCTTCGGTAGTTCGTCCGCTTTCCGCTAAAATAACACCTGTTGCAAACGTTGCAGATAACACGCTTACTTTTACATTTAAGAGTGCGGGCGAGTACGTTCTCGAAATTAACGGCGACATACATAACGCTATTCACTTTTTTGTGAGCGATTACGATACGAGTGCAGGCGTAGAAGAGTACAAAGGCTATGAGAACGTAATAGTGTTTGATGCGGGACTTCATACCGTACAGAACGATAGCCGAATTACGAGCGATAACCATTTAATTGACATAGATAACAATACTCTTGTTTATCTTGCCGACGGTGCGGTTGTAAGAGGCAGATTTTATGAAAACAATCTCAACAATATAGCAATAGTAGGCAGAGGTATTCTTGACGGCAGCGCATTTGAGCGCACAACGACTCACGGAGATATAGTAACTATTCCCATTGAGTTCAACTATTGCAAAAATATTCTTTTAAAAGACTTTTCAATTCTTGATCCTGCGGGTTGGGCAATTACAAATTATTTCT